>JAAXHW010000063.1 GCA_012270675.1 Candidatus Latescibacterota bacterium
AGCCGATCATCGGCTGCGAGGTCTACTGTGCGATTGAGGATCGGTTTTCCAGGCAGCCGGCCCGGGGGGTGCCCAGCGGGTGCAACCATCTGGTGCTCCTGGCCAAAGACCTTGCCGGGTATAAGAATCTGATCAAGCTGGTTTCGGCGGGATACCTGGAGGGGTTTTATTACCATCCCAGGGTGGACAAGGCGCTGCTTCGGCGCCATTCGGAGGGTCTGATCTGTCTGTCGGCCTGCGTGAGCGGTGAGATCCCGCATCTGATCGAGCGGGAGGGGTTGGTGGCCGCCCGGAAGGGCGTGGAAGACTACCTGGATATTTTCGGCGAGAATTTTTATCTGGAGATCCAGCGTCAGGGCATCGACCGGGAGGGTAAGATCAACGAGGGGCTGTTGCGGCTGCACAGGGAGATGGGTGTGGGGCTGGTGGCCACGAACGATTCGCACTTTTTGAGGGCGGAGGATCACGAAGCCCACGCGGTGCTTGTGGCCATCCAGACGGGGAAGACCTTAAACGATCCGAACCGGATGTGTTATGAGAAGAGCGTCTATTTTAAATCGGCCGAGGAGATGTACGAATGCTTCAGCGATCTGCCCCAGGCGCTGGAAGCGACGCTGGAGATTGCAGAGAAGTGCGACCTGGAAATTCCGCTGGATGAGGGTAAGGCGCCTGAGTTTCCCCTGCCAGCGGGCTACGAGACGGCGGACGCCTACCTGGCGGATCTGGCCCGGAAGGGGATGGAGCGGCACTGTAAGCAGGTGACGTTGGAGTATGAGGAGCGCCTGAAGTATGAGCTGGACATCATCGGTCGGGCCGGCTATTCGAGCTATTTTCTGATTGTGAGCGATTTCGTGCGTTTTGCCAGCGAGACAAATATTCGTGCGTCTGCACGCGGGTCTGTGTTGAGCAGCCTGGTGGCTTACGTATTGGGGATCACGGCTCTGGATCCGATCGAGTACGGGCTTTACTTTGAACGGTTCTTGAATCTGGAGCGGATTTCTCCTCCCGACATCGACATCGACATCGCGGACCGGGACAGGGAAAAGCTGATTGACTATGTGGTGGAGAAGTACGGGCGAGACAACGTCTGCCAGATTATTACGTTTGGTACAATGGGTGCCAAAGGGGTGATCCGGGACGTGGGGCGTGTGCTGGACATGCCATTTGCGGAGGTGGACAGGATTTCCAAGCTGGTGCCTGCGGAACTGAAGGTGACGCTGGACAGGGCCCTGGACATGTCGCCGGAGCTGAAGCGGGTTTCCCAGGACAGCGGTGAGGGCCAGAGGCTGCTCTCGATCGCCCGACAGCTTGAGGGCCTGGCCCGGCACACGTCGATTCACGCAGCCGGCGTTGTGATTACGCCCAGACCCCTTACCGAATACCTCCCGCTCTACAAAGCGTCCAAGGGGGGTGAGGTTGTGACCCAGTATAACTGGCACCATGTGGAGGATCTGGGTTTTTTAAAGATGGACTTTTTGGGGTTGCGCAATCTGACGGTGCTGGATGATACCGTCGAAATGGTTGCGCAGAACCACGGGGTCAGGGTCGATATTGATGCTCTCCCCTTGGACGATCAGGAGGCTTTAAAGCTGTTCGGAAAGGCAGAGACGACCGGGGTCTTCCAGTTTGAAAGCAATGGGATGCGGGACTATCTCAAGCGGCTGCAGCCGGACCGAATTGAAGATATTATTGCGATGAACGCCCTCTATCGGCCCGGGCCGATGAAGTATATCCCCAACTATATTGACAGAAAACACGGCAGAGAAGAGGTGACCTATCCCCATCCGGTTTTGGAGCCCGCCTTAAAAGAAACCTACGGAATCATCACCTACCAGGAACAGGTACAGCGGATCTGCCGGGATATGGCCGGGTTTTCGCTTGCCAAAGCCGACGGTGTGCGCCAGGCGATGGGCAAGAAGCTGGCGGATGTGATGGAGCAGTATAAAACCGATTTTATAGAGGGCGCGAAGAAGAACCAAGTGAAGGCGGAGACGGCAAGGAAGATCTGGGCGGATATGGAGGTCTTCTCCGGTTACGGTTTTAACAAGGCACACAGCTCCGGTTATGCGTTTGTGGCCTACCAGGCCGCCTATCTGAAGGCGCACTACCCGGCCGAATATATGGCGGCCAATCTGAACAGCGAGATCGGCGATATTGATCGGCTGGTGGTTTTGATTGACGAGTGTCGGCGGATGGGACTGGAAGTGTTGCCGCCGGACATCAACGAGAGCACCGTGGACTTTATGGTTTTGAAGGGACGCATCCGGATGGGGATGGCGGCGGTGCGCAACGTGGGGAAGGGCGCGGTGGAGGCGGTTGTGGCCGCGCGGGAGGCCGATGGTCCGTTTTCGTCTCTGTTCGACTTTTGTGAGCGGGTGGATTTGCGCGCCGTGAACCGGCGGGCGGTCGAAAGCCTGATTTGCGCCGGGGCGCTGGATTCTCTGGAGGGGCACCGCGCGCAGTTGCTGGCAGGCCTGGAGCGGGCGATGGATATGGCCCAGGCGGCGCAGGCCAATCGGCAGCGGGGACAGATCTCCCTCTTTGAATCCGAGGCGATGGCCGCCCAGGCGGCGGTGGTGAACAACCAGGTGCTTCCTGAGGTGCCGGAGTGGACGGTGCCGGAGCGGCTGGCCCGGGAGAAGGAGATGCTTGGGTTTTATCTGTCAGGCCACCCGCTGGAGAAGTACAGGTTCGATCTGGCCTCTATGGGCATCCGGTCGGTGAAAGAGATGGAAGGCCTGCCGGAGGGGGCGGAGATCAGGCTGGGGGGCGTGCTGACGGAGGTGAAACCCCATACCGATAAAAATGGCCGGGCGATGGCCTTTGGCACGCTGGAGGACCTGGAGGGGGCGGTCGACCTGGTGGTCTTTCCGGATGTGTTTGAAAAGATCCGGGAGGATCTGAGCGCTGATGCGATCGTTGTCTTGCAAGGGAGGCTTTCGGGGCGCAATGGACGGACGTCGGTACAGGTGGAGCAGGTGGTTCCAGTGGAGAAGGCGCGGAAGGAATTGGCCGATTCGGTGCATGTGCTGCTGTCCCCTGAGGATTTAAACACCGAACGCTTAGAGGCGCTCAAGGCGCTGCTTGAACGCTACAGGGGGGATTGCGCACTCTATCTGCACCTGCACCTGGAGGGGGACCGGCGGACGGTTATCCGGTCACGGCGGTTGAGCGTATCGCCTTCGGAGACGCTGGTCTCGGAGATTGCCGAGCTGACGGAAGGACGGGCCCGGACGAGGGTCTCGGCGGAGGATGTGCGGATGAGGCAGGCGGCAGGGCGGATTCAGGCGGTGTAGGTAGATTGTTCGCGGTGGTGGTTTGACCGGGGGGGGCGTTGATTTAAAGGGGAGAAAGGATCAGGGCCTGATCTGCGACAGCAGGTCGGGCCCTGTTTTTTTGAATTGAGGAGTCTGTCAGTAGTACTCGTGCCTGCGTCTGTGGATATGCAGGAGGAAGCCGATGAGGACCATGTTGACAACCAGGGGGGAGCCTCCGTAGCTGAGAAAGGGCAGGGGGAGGCCGGTGACTGGCATAACGCCGATGGTCATGCCGATATTGACAAAGATGTGAAAGATGAGGATGGAGACCAGCCCGATAGCGACCAGGCTGGAAAAGCGGCTTTTGACCTGGGTGGCAATCTGGATGGCACGCCAGATGATGAAGAAGAAGAGGGCCAGCACGACCAATGCGCCGACAAATCCGAATTCTTCGCCGACGACCGAAAAGATGAAGTCGGTGTGCTGCTCGGGAAGAAAGGCGAATTTGGTCTGCGTGCCCTGCAGGAACCCTTTGCCGTTGAGGCCTCCAGAGCCGATGGCGATGCGGGATTGGATGACCTGGTAGCCTGCACCGAGTTTGTCCATATCGGGGTTTAGAAAGGTGAGGATTCGCCGCTGCTGGTAGGTGTGGAGCTTGTGGTAGAAGAGATAGGGCGCGCCCACGGCAACGGTGAGGTTGACCAGGACGACGGTGAGGACGCCCGCCAGGCGGGGACGCACCCAAAACAGGACGCCCGCCAGGAGGAGTGTAAAGGCGGTAAGAGCATAGCTGTTAAACGCGCAGATCAGGCTCAGGGCGGGTGAGATGATGAAAAAAAGGACCACGGGGTGAAGCCCGGCCCAGAAGAGGATGGGCAGAAGGATCGCTCCGAAGACGAGCGCGGTGCCCAGGTCGGGCTGTTTATAGACCAGGAGTGTGGGTACCAGGACCAGGAGGACGGGCGCGAGGAAGGTGCGCACCCGGCTCAGATTCAGGTTGCGCCTGGAGAGGTAGCGCGCCAAGGCCAGGACGGTGGCGATCTTGGCCAGTTCAGAGGGCTGAACGTAGATGGGGCCGAGGTTGAACCACCTCCGATCGCCGAATTCCAGGACCAGAACGAGGAGAAAGATGGCCATGCCGTAGAGGATATAGGCAAAGGCGTAGTAGAATTTGAGCGGAACGGCGATTGTCAGGAGGAGGCCCAGCAAGGCGATCAGGGCCCAGACAATCTGTTTTTTATAGACTTCTCCCGCGGATCCCAGTTCCCAATTGTAGGTTGTACTGTAGATCATGGTGATCCCGAGCAGGGTAATCAGGCAGACGGCCATGAAGAGAGACAGGTCGAGTTCGCGTGAGATAAAACGGGAGAGGTTCATCGGACCGTTACCTTGAGATGGGTTGAACCGGGGTATCCGGAGGCGGAGAGAGGTGCGCCGGGGGGGGCGGGGGCGATTTCTCTGAGCGCGGTGTATTGGAAGAGGCCAGGGCAGCGACGGTCACATCGGGGGCCTGTTCGGGCGCGATCACCTCGAAATAGGTCTTTAGAACCTTGTGGGAAATAGGCGCGGCAACCTTTCCCCCTTGACCGGCGTTCTCTGCCAGCACGACAACTGCGATTTGGGGGGCTTCCACGGGTGCGAACGCCACGAACCAGGCGTGGTCCTCACCGTGCGAATTTTGTGCGGTTCCAGTTTTTCCTGCCACGGTAACCCCTTCGATACGGGACCGCCTGCCGGTACCGTATGGGCTTTCCACCACCTGGAAGAGGATGCTGCGGATCTGTGCGAGGGTTTGAGCCGAGATCTGAACAGGGGTTGACCGGGCATGTGGGGCGCTGCTTTTCAGCACGTAGGGACGGGGCAGCGAACCCACCGCAAGGGCGCTGGTGTAGCGGGCGACCTGGATGGGGGTAACGCTGGTTTCTCCCTGGCCGATGGAGAGGTTGAGCATGTACCCCTCGGCCCAGCTGCCCCGGTGCACCTCGTAGTAGGCCCGGTCTGTGATCAGCCCCTTGGCCTCTCCCTCTCCCCCTTCTGCGATGTCAATGCCCGTGGCCTGGCCGAACCCCAGGAGTTTGGCGTAGTGGTTCCAGTTGGCAATACCGACCTTCCGGCCGAGTTGATAAAAGAAGGTGTCGCAGGAGTGAATGAGGGCCTCTCGGAGGTTCAATTTGCCGTGCCCGGCGGGCTTGTGGCACCGGAACACCCGGTCTCCAAAGGTCAGCTTGCCTCTACAGGGGGCATAGCGGAGTTCGTCGGGCCCCAGCAGGCCCATTTCCAGTGCGGCGATGGCTGTTACCATTTTGAAAACCGACGCGGGCGGGTACTCTCCCTGGATGCTCCGGTTTAACAGCGGTTTTTGGGGATTGGACTGGAGGGCGTTCCACTCCAGGAGGTTGCGAATCGACCGGGGGTGGAAGCCGGGTTTGCTGACCATGGCCAGGATGGCGCCGTTGTTGGGGTCCATGGCCACAACGCTGCCTTTGAGGGTGTCGGAGAGGGCCTGTTCGGCCGCCAGCTGCAGCCGCCAGTCGAGGGTGAGGAAGACATCCTGTCCCGCCACGGGGGGTTCGGTCTTTTCGGGAAGAGACCCCACTTCCTGTCCCCAGACGTTGACTTCGATGTATTTGACGCCGTCCTGGCCTCGCAGCTGGGCCTCGCAGAGCCGTTCCACGCCCCGTTTGCCAATCTGGTCGTCGTAGCTGTAGCCCAGGGGGGCCATCTGGGCGTAGGCATTTGCATCAATCAGGCCCACATAGCCGAGGATGTGCGGGACCAGGGGAAAGGGGCCGTTAAAAGTGGGGTATCCCCGCCTGATTTCGATCTGGATCTCCACGCCGGGCAGGTCGTAGCGGTCTTCCTCGATCATGGAGACCATCTCAAACCCGACATCCTGCTTGAGTTTCACCGGTTCGTAGAAGTGACGCTTCCGGGAGGAGAGCTTTTCCTGGATGCGTGTTTTGGACAGTCCGATGGTCTGGCTGAGCTGGGAGACCACCCGTTTTCGGATGGATGGGTCGGTATTGCGCAGCAGCCGCGGGGGGATGATCGAGATGGTGTAGGACAGGCGGTTGTCGACCAAGATGGTCCCGTTGCGGTCCCGGACGAGGCCGCGGCTGGCCTCGATGGGTACAGGCTGCATGGTGTTCTTTTCAGACTGGATGCGGTACTGCTCCCAGTTTGCAATCTGCACCATGTAGAGCCTGACCGAGAGGATGCCGAACAGGATCAACACTGCACTCAGGAGACAGCGTTCCCGGCGTTCCCGTGTCCCGTTATCCATGAAGTCTTCGTGCACTTAGGCGGACCCTCTTATTGAGGCGGACTGACAGCAGCAGAGAAAAACCGGCGCCCACACAGGCGGTGTAGAACGCAGTACCCAGCCCGTAGCGCAGCACAGAGGAGAGGATGGGTTGGGGAGTCGCAATTGAATACAGGGTGAAATAGATCAGGTCGTGCAGCATGCCGGCCAGAAACAGGAGCAGGGCCTGCACCCGGAGCTCTTCTGCAGCGACCCCGATGCGGCTGTATCCCACGGCAAAACCGACGATGCTGTTGGTCAGGGTGTTGATGCCCATGGCTTCCGGGTCATAGACATCGAGCAAGAATCCGGAGATAAATCCAAAAGCGGTGCCCTCAATCTGACCGCCGGAGATGCCGATGTAGACCAGGACGAGCAAGACCAGATCGGGTGTTATGCCGAAAATGGCGATTTTATGCACCCAGGAGGTTTGGAGCAGCAATGCCAGAGCGATCAACAGGATATTGCGAACGATGCCCATCCCTTTATGGCCTCACCCTCCGTATGCTGGCCTGCAGGCGAGGGGAACTCGCCCCTGATTAGTCTATGCGGGCTCCATCGGCTGGCTGCACGAGGAGTTTTGCGCCTGCGCGTATGCGGGAGGCATGCCGGATGCCGTTCCACTTTTTCAGGTCACTCACGCTGGTGTGGAAGGTCCGGGCGATGTTCCAGAGGGTGTCGCCCGGTTTGATGGTATAGAAGCCGTGGATGGCCGCCTGTTCTTTCCGGGCGTCCTGGACAGGGGATTCAACCGGCTTCCAGATGACAAGCCGGTTGCCGGGAAAGATGTTTTGAGACGCCAGCAGGCCGTTCCAGGCGCGGATCTGTTCGGGCTTTACCCCCTCTTGCCGGGCGATGTTCCAGAGGGTGTCGCCCCTGCGTACGCTGTAGGTGACCCGAACGCGTTGAGAAAGATCGGGCGGTGTCTCGATTTTGGGTTTTTCCAACTTCCGGGCCCGAGCGTAGCGTTGGGGAGGGATGGGGATGCTGAGCCGTTTGCCCGCACGCAGCCGCCGGGGATTGCGGATGCCGTTGGCATCCAGGATGGCCTGGGCGCTGGTGCGCATGCGCTTTGCGATGCCCGAGACGGTGTCGCCATACCGGACGAGGTAGTCCACCATCTGGACCTTCCGACTGTCGGGGATGCGGACGTAGTTGGCCCAGAAGAGGTCGGCAGAACCGACCGGGATGCGTAAGGGGTAGGCCTTGCGGACCGGCGGAGCCGGCGTGTATCCCATCCGGAGTTCCGGATTGAGCGCGCGCATGGACGCGTAAGAAGTGCCAGCGCATTCGGCGGCGAGTCGCAGGTCGACCCACTCGGAGACCTGGACGGTGTCGTAGGCGAGGGGCGGCTGGTAGACGACGTCGCTAAAACCGAACCATTCCGGGTCTTTGGATATGAGCAGCGCCGCCATGAAGCGGGGCAGGTGGTTGCGGGTTTCCCTGGGGAGATTCTTGAGCTTCCAGAAGTCCCGGGTACCGGCCTTGCGGATGGCTCGATCGAGCCTGCCCTGCCCGCAGTTGTAGGCGGCAATGACCAGTCGCCAGTCGCTGAAGAGGTCGTAGAGGTGCTGGATGTGACGCACCGCCGCGCGGGTGGCTTTTTGGGGATCCCGGCGTTCGTCGACCCAGGTGTTGCGTTTCAGCCCGTAGAGGGGGGCGGTATACCGGGCAAACTGCCAGATGCCGGCGGCACCCACCCGGGAATAGGCCCTGGGGTTGAATCCGCTTTCGATCATGGCTTTATAGGCGAGGTCCTGGGGAAGGCCCGCTTCCCTGAGGGCCTCCCGAATCATAGGCATATAGGCCCCAGACCGGTAGAGCCAGCGCCTGAATATCTTCTGTCCGCGGGTCTGGAAATAGCGAATACTGGCGATGACTTCCGGGGTGTAGTCGACGGGGACGTCGGCAGAGCCGGCCAGCGTACGGATATAGAGTTCCCGGTAGTGGGGATGGTCCCGAATATGGAAAACGACATCTTCGGGGAGGGCGTGTAGCAGCAGCACGAGGGCCGACCTGGGGTTGACCGGCGCGGTTGTCGGAAGCAGGCTCCGGTAGAGTTCCAGGTTTACCCGAACAAGACCGGCGAGCTGTTTGGGCAACAGGCTGTCCCGGTGTGTGGTGACAAGCCTGGACAGCACGATGGATGCACCTTCGAGGGATCTGAGCGCATCCTCCCGGCGTTTGGTCTGAAGGTCCTGAAAGGCCTGGCTCAGCAGTGGGTATATCTGATGGTGAGGGAGGTCCTGGACCGTGTCGACGACGGTGCTGTCGGCGAGTGTATTCATTGTCTCCCGGGAGAGGGTCTGGACAGGCTCCTGCGGATGGGACGTTTGGAGACGGGATGCCGAACAACCCACCAAAAAGAGGGCAGGAAGGAGGCAGGGGATTGCAAAAGAGGACTGTCGTAAGCGCGTTTTCATGAATTTCACCAGGTGATTTAGGGGAGCCTATTCCGGGGAAACAGAAATGTGCATCTGTACAGGGAATGGGGTATCGTAGCCTTGCTGCCTGGCAACCTTGATGAATGCTTCAGCTTCCTTGCGTTTTCTGAAGTTTCCGACCCGGACTGTAAAAAATGGCGGTCCAAATTCGATGTAGATATCCTCTCTGCCGAGCAGCTCCCGGGCCTTTGTCCGTGCCTGCTCGGCGGCCTGCTGGCTGGAGGCGGAGAAGACCTGGACGCGATAGCCGAGGACCGTGACCGGACGGCGAACCGGAGAGGCAGCCGCTTCGACCCGGGCGCGTACGACAAAGGCTTCCCGGTAGCCCCGGTCCTTGGCCTCCCTCTGGAGACGCTCGGCCTCTTTGGCCGTTCGACTGTTTCCGGCCTGGATTTTGTAGAGGTGCGTATCCTCGTCGTAGTAAATATAGACCGGTGTGTTGAGCTTTTCCCCGGCTTCGGCGCGAAACGCCTCGGCCCGGGTGCGGTCGAGCACGGCAGCGATCTGCACCCGGTAACCCTCGACCTGTTGTGAAGGGCCTGCGGGACGCCCTGTCGGCGATTGAGAAATGGTGGCAGGCCGAGAGGCCGGTGGCCGCAACAGGAAGTCTTCGTCATTGAGTGTTTGGGGATCAAACTCTTCCCTGGCTACCGTTGGGGGATAAAGGATTTCCTGACGGGAGCCGGCGCAGCCGACGGCACAGAAGAGCATCCCCCATAAAACAATGTGCCGGACTCTGGGTGTTTTCATCACATGCCTGACCGGGATGCCCAACCCGTAGTGATCTTTTCTATCTCGTTGACGATCCGACGCACAGGACGTTCGTCCGGCTCCCCAGCGTGACCGGCCCGGGCAAAGGCCTGCCTGTCTGCTGTCAGGCAGACAGGGGCTTTGTACTGGGTTCTGGTGCCCGCACTGCGAATATAAGACTATTCTACCGAAGAATACAGCATTTATTTCACGACGACGCTATAGATAAGGAACAGGGAACAGTTTCTACGCGTCGAACCAGGCTCGAAACGCGGCCTCGTAGGGGGGGGTTGCCACGCCCTTTTCGGTGACGATGGCCGTGACCAGACCGTTGGGTGTGATGTCAAAGGCGGGGTTGTAGACCTTGACACCCTGCGGTGCGGTCTGTTTGCCCAGGCCCCGGATAATTTCTTCGGACTTGCGCTCCTCGATGGGGATTTGGCCGCCGTTTGAGAGAGACAGGTCGACTGTGGAGAGGGGGGCGGCCACATAGAAGGGGACGTTGTGTTCCCGGGCGAGGATGGCCAGGCCGTAGGTGCCGATTTTGTTGGCCACATCTCCGTTGGCGGCGATGCGGTCGGCACCGACAATGACGCTATCGATGGGTTTCTCACGAAGGACCGCTCCGGCCATGTTGTCGCAGATGACGGTGACGTCCACGCCGCTTTGCTGCAGTTCCCAGGCCGTCAGCCGGGAGCCCTGGAGAAGGGGACGGGTTTCATCGGCGAAGACCGCCACCTGTTTGCCTGCTTCTGAGGCAGCGTAGACCACGGCTAAGGCCGTACCGTAGTCGACGGTAGCCAGGCCGCCGGCGTTGCAGTGGGTCAGGACGGTGGTATTGGCCTTGAGGAGCTGCGCTCCGTTCTGGCCGATCTGTCGGCAGACCTTTCGGTCCTCCGCGAATATCGCGTGGGCCTCCCGCAGGAGGCATTCCCGGATCGCTTTGGGGAGACTTCCGGCAGAACCGTCCAGGACATTTTCCATCCGGGTGAGGGCCCAGAAGAGGTTGACGGCGGTGGGACGCGTGTGGGAGAGCCGGTTGATGGCTGCCCTTACCCCGGCGTCGGTATCCTCCCCTGCGGCGATGGCCTGCTGCGCGCCGATGACAACGCCGTAGGCGGCCGCAACGCCAATAGCAGGCGCGCCCCGCACCCTGAGGCTTTCAATAGCCTCGGCAACGGTTTCCACGTCTTTGCATTCGATGTAGACCAGCCTCTCCGGGAGCTGGGTCTGGTCGATGAGCCGGAGGGCGTTGTTTTCCCAGGTGAGGGTTGTAACGGGCATGGGACCTCAACAGAGTCAGGGGGTTTCTAACAGAGGGGTGTTCTCTTCGATCTGTTCTGCAGGGGCGTCTCCCCAGAGGCGTTCGAGGCCATAAAAGACCCGTGCCTCGGGTTGGAAGATGTGTACGACCACGTCAATGAAGTCAAACAGAATCCACGACCGGGCCTCGTAGCCTTCGATGTGCCAGGGGCGATGGCCCACCTCTTTGGTCCCTTCCAGGACCGCATCGGCAAGGGCTTTGACATGGATATCGGAAGTTCCCGTACAGACGAGGAAGTAGTCCGTGAAATCGGCGATATCGTGGAGGTCGAGCACCAGAATATCCTCGGCTTTTTTGGACTGGAGAAGCTCAATACAGCGGTCGAGGAGGTGGCGGGTCTGGTCGGACACCGGGAAACTCCTTCTGGGCGATTGTGGATTGCGGAATAGAAGATTTTAAATCCGAAATCTGAAATTGAAACGGTTACCGGGGTGATGGGAGGTCCAGGCGGGTGTGGTCACGGCCGATGATCACGGTGACTTCTTCGATGCGAAAGGGGTCGGGGGCAATCTGCTGAATCTGGTTTGGAGTGCCCAGGGCCCTGGCCACTTTTCGGGCATATTCGGGCTTGCCCACGCGGTCGATGATGATGGATTCGGGATAATTGAAGCTCCTGGCGTTGTCGAGGGTCATCACGTCGAACCCGAGGCTACGGAGGTGGCGGCCAGCACGACGTGCGATGCCGGGTGTGCCACACCCATTGAGGATCTCCACACGGATTTCTTTGAATGTTTCGGTTTTCGGGAGAGAGGACGCAGGGTTTTGGCGCCAGCGACCCGCCAGCCCGATAAACAATATCAGGGCGATGAGTGGGCCGAGCAGCCACCAGATCCATCGAGTCATTGAGGGTACCGAAAAAACAGAACGGGACACCGCACGGTTGAACCGCGTACGTGTCCCGTTTTATTTAAAGCGTTTGTCGATCGGACACCAGGATCAATACGGGTAGCCTCCCCAATAGCCGTAATAAGACGGGGTGTTGCTGAACTGGATTTCAATCTGGATATTGGACTTGGGCCGGTAGAGCGCCCTCAGGTAGGGTACAACGATTTTCACGTTGCCTCCTCCGGATGGTCCGATGGCCGTAGAGCCGTAGAGGGTATGCTGAAGCCCGACCTGAGCCTGGATGATCAGGGGGTTGGCGGCCTTGTAGGTGATGGTGTTGAGGTAGTACTGATTGAGGCCTCCACGGGCACCGGACGTAAAACTGACGCCCACCCTGTTTTGGAAGGAGAACCGGCCGGGATCGAGCAGGCCCTTGAACCTGGACATTGGCTTCAGGCCCAGGGGGTTCTCTTTTACGGACATCAAGCTCCTGGAGTCCACCATTTTGGGGGTAATGCCTACGCCTGCTTCTGCCAGCGCAACCGACAGAAAAACCGCTGTCAGCGCAAACATGGAGGATTTGAACATGGTTGAACCCTTTCTTCCGGCTGAGAAGTTCGAATAGGTACTATAATATAGAATACAACAATTTGGATGCGTTGTCAAGAGGCTTCACGCTTTAATATGATGCCAGAGTAAGGCCTCATACTTTGACAACCCGAACTTTCATAAGGTATGGACGCTTGAAGGGGGGCGGGAGTTCCAGGCGGAGAAATGAAACATGGGAAAAAACCGGAATCCCTGTGATCGCCCGACTACCCCGCATTTTCCATCATGTCGATGAATGTCTCAAAGAGGTACTCCGCATCGTGGGGACCGGCAGAGGCTTCGGGGTGGTACTGTACACCGAAGGCGGGGAGTTCCCGGTGGCGCAGGCCCTCAAGGGTGTTGTCGTTCAGGTTGATGTGGGTTGTTTCCACGATATCCGGGTCGAGCGTCTCCAGGTCCAGGGCGAACCCGTGGTTCTGGGTCGTGATCTCCACTTTCCCGGTTGAAAGCTGCTTCACGGGCTGGTTGGCGCCCCGGTGGCCGAATTTCAGCTTGTAGATCTGGCCCCCCAGGGCCAGGCCAAGGAACTCGTAGCCCAGGCAGATGCCGAAGGTGGGGCGCTGCTGGATCAGTGTGCGGGTATTCTGGATTGCATAGGTCACAGGGTCTGGGTCGCCGGGGCCGTTGGAGAGGAAGATGCCGTGGGGGTCGATTTCCAGGAGCTGTTCGGGGGGCGCATCGGCCGGGAAGACGGTAACGTCACACCCCTGCTGGACGAGGTGGCGCAGGATGTTCTGTTTGATGCCGAAATCGTATGCGGCCACCCGAAACCGGGCCTTTCCCTGGAGGCGGTAGGGCTCCCCTTTCGCCAGGTCGTAAAGCCCTTCCGTCCAGTGGTAGGGTTCCTGGCAGGTGACTTCACGGACGAGGTCCAGGCCGACGAGACCGGGCGAGGCCTGGGCCTTTTTCACCAGGCTGCCAGGGTCGAGGTCTTCGGTGGAGAGGACGCTTTTCATCGCGCCCCGGGTGCGGATATGCCGGGTGAGCGCCCGGGTGTCCACGCCTTCGATACCGGGGATATTGTGCCGCTTGAGATAGTCTCCGAGGGATTCGTCGGAGCGCCAGTTGTTGGGCAGCGGGCAGTACTCTTTGACGACGAAGCCCTCGACCTGAGGGCCTTTGGATTCCACATCGGCGGGGTTGATGCCGTAGTTGCCGATGAGGGGGTAGGTCATGGTGACGATCTGGCCTTTGTAGGAAGGGTCGGTGAGGATTTCCTGGTAGCCGGTGATGCTGGTGTTGAAGACGATTTCACCGGTGCGTTCTCCGGGGGCACCGAAAGACTCGCCTGCGAAGATGGTACCGTCTTCCAGAGCGAGCAGGGCTTTCATCATGCGAGTGACTCCAATCGGTGAGTGATCCGTCCTTCCAGGACCGTGAGATCCGCCCTGCCCTTCAGGGTCCAGCCGTGAAAGGGGGTATTTCGGGACCTGGAGTGGAAGGCCTGCGCGTTTACCGTCCAGGCCTGCGACGGGTTGATGACGGTGACGTCCGCACGGGTGCCGGGGGAGAGGGTGCCGCCCTTGATGCCCAGGATGCGGGCCGGGACGGTTGTGAGTTTGGCAATCGCGTCGGAAACGGAGAGGACGCCGGGTTCGACCAGGCGCGTGAAGATGAGTCCGACGGCGGTTTCGAGGCCCAGAATGCCGTTGGGGGCCTCGGTAAAGGTCCGGAGCTTTTCCTGCGTGGTGTGGGGCGCATGGTCGGTGGCCAGGGCGTCGATTGTGCCATCGGCCAGACCCTCCAGCACGGCTTCCCGGTCGTTGTCCGAGCGCAGAGGAGGGCTCATTTTGCCGGCGGTGCCGTAGACGGATACGTCCTCGTCGGTGAGGGTAAAGTGGTGGGGAGAGGCCTCGCAGGTGACGGCGAGACCCTCGGCCTTGGCCTTCCGGACGAGGTCGATTGTGCGGCGGACGCTGGTGTGGAGGATGTGGAGGCGGCCGCCGACTTCGCGGACGAGATTGATGTCCCGTTCGACCATGGCCGCTTCGCCTTCGGCGGGCATGCCTTTGATGCCCAGTTTTCGAGAGATGGCGCCCTCGTGCATGTGACCACCGCGGGTGAGGTTGAAGACTTCAGAATGGGGGCAGACGGGGAATCCGTGTTTTTCCGACCGCCGGAGGAGTTCGCGCATGATGTCTTCGGACGCGATGGGGAGGCCATCGTCTGAGAAACCCACGGCACCGGCGTTGAGGAGGGCCTGGGTGTCGGTCACCTCCCGGCCTGCCATCTTTACGGTGGCGCAGGCGATGGGGTAGACCCGGGCGTCGGCGCCGGCAGCTCTGTCCAGGATGTACCGGACAACCTCGGGCGCGTCGGTGGGTGGATCGGTGTTGGGCAGACAGGCCACGGCGGTGAACCCGCCGGCTGCGGCGGCCTGACAGCCGGTTTGAACGGTTTCTTTCTCGGGGAACCCCGGGTCCCGGAAGTGGACGTGCATATCGATGAGGCCAGGGACGACGAGGTTGCCCGCGACGTGGACGATCTCTGTACCCGGAGGTGGATCAATTCGGCTTGCGATTTGGGCGATACGGCCGTCCCGGATCAACAGATCGGCCGGTCTGTCCAGGGCATTGGCCGGGTCGATGACGCGGCCGTTCTGGAGGAGGAGTATGGAGGTGGAGGGCGCGCTCATTGAGATCGTTGAGGTGAAAAGGTCGGGGAGAAAGTTACCGGTGGAGGGGCGTTCTGTCAAGGGGATTCCATTGGAAAAGGCAGGATCTCTAAGCGACTTGCTCTTTTGTTGGATCGGCTGTATCTTTGCAGAGACTGTGCGCCCAAAGCCAGATACAGGAGGGTTGTCATGTTGGAATTTCCGATGATGCTGGTTCTTGTTGCGGGTTTGCTCTGCTCCTCCGGTTGGGCTGTTGCATCGGAGAGGGCCGATGCAAACGCGTTTTATCGCCAGCTGCCCGGAGCGGAGGAGCTGGAAGTGTCTGTCGAGGAGGATGAGGTGTTTCTGGAGGAGGTGCTGCGGAGCATTTTTCCTGACGGAACCGGGGGGTTGACGGATGAGCAGAAGGGGATAGCGATTTTGCGGTATGCGTCCACGGCGATGAAGCTGAAGAATAACGGGGGGACCGCAACAAAGATTATCAAGGAGGGGTATGCGATCTGCGGCGGGCTCTCGCATGTGCATCGGACGCTTTGCCGGAAGGTCGGGCTGCCCGCCCGGTATATCGGCGCGTTTAACCTGCGCCCGCTGATGGGCAGCCATGCGATCAGCGAGGTGTATTACGATGGAAAGTGGCATTTGCTGGATCCGACGTTTGGTCTCTTTTTTTATTCCAAGGGACAATACGATGGCACAGGAGAGATCGCGTCTTTTCACGATCTGGTACTGGCGCCGGAGAAATGGACGGCGTTCAAGGTGGTGGAGAAGCCCTGGATTGGCCGGTACGACGATGCGGTGCGAGCGCTGGGAGTACAGGTGGTGGAGGCGGATTATTTGAAGGATGTGTACGGCACGTCAATTTTGGATCTGTATCGGAAGTATGCGGCGGAGACATTTCCGATTGCTTTTGGACACCGGGATCCGGTCTCATATCCGGTGGATGCGGATCTGAGGGAACAGGTAGAGATGCGGGTTGGTGAGGTGGATGAGCATTCAAGAGATGTGTTGACGAAGGTGTCGAACGGGTCGGTTTATGTGGGAAGCCACTATCTGGGCGGGTCGTATCCACCGGGATTCCATACGTGGTCGATCAAGACGCCAGGGCCGTGTCGTTTGCAGATTGTCTATCACAGTACGACGAACGATCCGCCCGGGCTGACGCCGACCCCGTTGAAGGCGGTGCGAATCGTGGCGGTCCGCAGCGAGGGCAGGCAGGTCGTTCTCGACCTTCAGGCGATCGGGCCGGAGGCGATTGTGTCCGTGTATTGCCCGGAGGGCACGTTTGCTGTGGATGCGGTTCGGGCGGTGCGGTTGCCATAAATGGATTTAACCGGAGAGGTGCGAGTATGAACCTGAATTGGCAATTCCCAACGATTGGGGTTCGATGATGTTTCACATCTTACGGGAAGCACATCCCCGGCTGTATCATCCGGCCGACGATCCGGACTACCGGTTTGCGCCGTCGAAGGATGCGGTGCGTCAACGAATTTTGAAGAATGTGCTCGCGGATTGCGAGATTTTTTATTCCCAGCGACCATGGAAACGGATTCCTGAGCGGTCGGACAGCCCGCACCCGTACCACCAGTTGTATCTGACGTTTTATACGGGGATGCATGCAACGGCGTTGATCGAGCACTATGCGTTTGCCTGGCGGTTGACGGGCGATGATCGCTGGTTGAAACGGGCGAAATCCTGGATGCTGGCCGCGGCGAAATGGGAGCATAGCGACCGGGTGGAGGAGCATTTTTACACGGCGAACCGGTACATGCAGGCGTTCGCCCTGGGGCTGGACCTGCTGGGGGGAGAGCTTTCTGCGTCTGAAGAGGACTGTGTAACGGATTGCTTGATCGGGCTGATGAAGCGATGGTGGCCCGATGTGGAGGCGAACCGGCACTCCCCGGACGGACGCCACCACGCGGTGGTGGACAACGGGCACTTCGGGGTGGCGGCGCTCCACCTGCTGGGCAAGTGTTCGGACGCACCGGCCTGGGTCGAGGCGGTGATCGACCGGTTTCGGAGCGGAATTATGCCCCACGGGTGCGGGCGGGACGGAGAACCGGGGGACGGGCCGACGTTCTGGCCCTGGGAGAATTTGTGGATGCTTCATTTTGCGGATGCGCTGCGGAATGTGACGGGAGTGGATCTCTATCAGGAATTCCCGAAACGGCTGGAGCGGCCGCTGAAGTGGTTCCGCTACCACCTCGCGGCTCCAGAGGTGATCGAGGATTGCCTGTATTATCCCGCCAACGCGAACCTGCTTTCCGGCAGCCAGCTGGATGCGTGTTCGCCAGCGCTGCTGAGGCTGGCGCAGGAGGCTGGCGACGGAGACCTGCGGGACACGGCATTGAAAGACCCCAGGCTGGGCCGGCTCTACCGGTTCGGGATGGGTGTAAAGGGTTCGACCGCGGAGTGCATGATCGCTTACGGGCCGTATGTTTACTGCTATTATGACCTGGATTTTGAACCGTCCCGCTGCCGGGGTTCGCTGCCGCTGTCCCGGAAGTTCACGAAGGCGTATTACGGGGAAACGGCGTTTCTGCGCAGTTCCTGGGATGCCCGCTCGGTGATTGCCTGTATCAGCGGGTATAAAGGGGGAGGCGCGCACGGGTTCAGCAATTTACACGTGCAGTGGGAGGGACAGCCGGTGCTGAAGACCATTTCGGCGGAAGAGGCGCAGCCGGTGGCGTGCGGCAGCCTGCCGTGCGTGGGGGGACAGAACGAGGTCGTGGCGTTGATGGGACGGCTGGAGGCGGGGGACGGGTTCGACCGGCTGGATGTGCGTTCGGTCCGTACCGAGCATGAGTACTGGCTGTTGCACGGGGAGCCATCGGTGCTGCTGGTGGCGCTGAGGCGAAGGCCCCGGGGTGTGAAGGCGCTGCGGGAGGACGGAACGCCGTTTGTCCGGCTGAACGGGCGGGATTGTTTGCAGTACGAGCGGAAGCCGTATTTCGACCCGCGTGCGGGCGAGCTTCGGATGCGTTTCCGGTTGAATGCGGAGATCGACGGGAGCCGCCCCCAGGTGCTATTTAATACGGGAATCGGGGGCGTGGGGGAGATGGGTACCCGGGTGAACACGTTCAATCTGGGGTTGCTGAAGGACGGCGTGCTGGCGTTTTGTGTACACAGCCAGCGCGACACGGCGGTTCAGGTGGAGGCGCCGCCGGTGGTGATCAGGCCGGGAACGTGGCACGATGTGGCGGTGCGGTGGGGCGGGTTCAATCGGCCCGGAGACCGGCCGTTTATCGAAATTGCGCTGGACGGGCGCCGGGAACGGTGTGACGACCGGGCAGCTTTTGGCGAACTGGGCCTGGACTCCCAGAAGCTGAAATCGCGTACGACACCCCGGACGTTTTATATCAAATCGAATACCCTGCTGGCGTTTGGGGGCGGGATTCAGATGGTGGACACGGGGACGAGGTGCGATATTTCCCACATCGACCTGAAATGCCCGGGGCGCAGGCGGCTGGCGCTTGATTTTGAAGACGGCCTGGGGGGCGAAACGGGAAACGGGCCGCTGGCCTGGAAGCTCAATCCGGTTGATCTGAAGGAAATGAAACGCACACGCGCGGTGTTCGGCGCAGGGTACCGGAGGGTGGAGGTGTTGTCCGTCTACCCGGACGACATCCGATTTGAGACCGAGGTCGTCCCGTTTGCCCCTTCAGGACTGGCCGCTGCCAGCCTGAAAAGCTTTATACCGGATGCCGGTAAACCTTCGCTCCGGGTGTTGGCGTCCACCGAAGGGGACATGCTCATACTGGCCTTTTCGGACCGGCGGGCAAAGGCGAAGGTTGTTCGCAATGCAGAAGGTTTTTGCGTCCAAACCGCAGGTTGCCGGTATGTGTTCGGGATAAAGACAAGGTCGAAATCCATTCTCACCTTGCTCCGGAGGGAGGCACCGACCTGTGTGGCATAGAAGCATAAGAAGCTGTGAAATCAGGCGGTCAGATCCCACTTCACGCCAGCAGCGACCCGTTTCCCGGACGCTTTGCCCAAGACCTGGAACGGGGGGAGATTGCCGTCGGTTTCGACCCTCAGGGGACGGAGGTCGGTGAGGACCTCCAGATCATCCCGCATCTCGGCCATGTCCAGGTAGGCGGCGGAGGCTTCGACTTCGCCCAGGTCGAGGGTGTTTGGAATCCAGATTACTCTGGCATCGGGCATCTGGATGAGGCCGATGGACTCAAGGGCGATGTCGAGCACCTCCCGGTCGGTGGGGAAGTGCATGGGCACGGCGGCTACCGAGACGTGTTGGCCAGTAATGCCGTTGATGTACGTGGCGTGGTAGTCGATCTTTTCGACGAGGCGGTCGGTGGTGAATTCGGCAAAGCCGATGCCGATGGCATTGCCGTGGGTCTTTTCGGTGAGGTCACGTACGAAGATGCGCAGCACCCGGGGGGTCTCACCGTCCATAGCCCGCCGGTCATTTCGCTTGCGGCCGATGACGTTGGTGTCCAGGCCCGATCCGCTGATGTCTTTGCCCATTTCGTCCACGATGAGGAGGTCAACGTCGTCGAAGGGAAGTCTGGGACACCATGCTTTGGCTTTTATGAGGAGTTCTTTTTCGACCGATTCGAAGTCGGACGCGGGAATCGCCGCGATCTGAGCGGTTTCTTCATAGCCGTTTTCCAGGGTGGCCACGCCAAAAGCGACCGGCATTTTTTCGCGGACCATTTTGCCCACAACCCGCACGATTTTGTCGAAGGAGTGGTGGATGATGGCCCGGTGGTAGATGGACGCACCTTTGTGTTTGCCCAGGCCGATGAGCATCATTTTCATCAGGCCGCTTTCGATTTCCCCGGTGAAGCCGGTGTGGGGCTTGATCCGGTTGACGACGATGACGTGGTCGGCCCGGGAGGCGAGCTTGTCGAAGTAGACAGGCATGCCAAAGTCGGTGACGCCGATCTGCACCACCTCCATGGAAGCGCGCACCGGGGCGCCCATGCGCGCCTGGGTGATGCCGTAACCGGCCAGGATGGCCACCTGTCCCTCGGCGGTGCCCCCCCCGTGGCTGCCCATGGCAGGGACGATGTAGGGCACAGCACCGAGGGCCTGCATTTCCTCCACGACGGTTTTGACGATGCGGTCCAGGTTGGCCACACCCCGGCTGCCGACCGAAATGGCCACGGTGTGGCCGGGTTTGATGGTTTCGCCGGGATTGAGTTTTCCGATTTCGCTGCGTACGGCGGCGGGGATGTCATCTATGCGGGGCGCATCGAAGTGCTGGCGGATGCGGAACATGGTCGGGTATTCCATGGGAGCCTCCAGAGGCGTGTGATCTGTTTACGGCGGACCGGAGGTCCAACCCTATATGGACGCTTCGTAAAGGGCGGTGACGTCTTTTAAGGTGGTTTTACGCGGGTTGACCTGGATATTTCCGCTTTTCATCGCGTCTTCGGCCATCACCGGGATGCCTTCGGGCTTTGCTCCGGCCTCGGTGAGGGTTTTGGGGATGCCCAGGTCGCGACTCAGGTCCTCCACCGCCTCTACGGCGCAGGTTGCGGCTTCCATGTCGTCCAGTCCTGCCACGTCGGTGCCCAGGGCTGCGGCAATGTCGGCGAATTTTTCCGGACAGGCGATCCGGTTGAAGTCCATAATGTGGGGGAGGAGAATCGCGTTGGCCACGCCGTGGGCCGTGCCGTAGTGTCCACTGACGGGATGCGACATGGCATGGATGTTGCCCAGGCGGGACTGTGAGAAGGCCATGCCGGCCATGTTGCTGGCGATCAACATCTGCCCGGTGGCGTCGTGGTTGTGATCGCTGGCAGCGGCCTGCCGCAGGTTTTCCGAGGCGAGACGGATGGCGTGAAGGGCCAGGCCCTCAGAAATCGGGCTGGCGGCCAGCGAGGTGTAAGACTCGATTGCGTGCGTGAGCGCATCCATGCCGGTGGCCCCTGCGATGGGGAGGGGCAGCGCAACGGCCATGTCGGCGTCCAGGATGCCGATGTCGGAGATGATTTCGGGGCCGATGACGGCGGCCTTGTAAGCGTTGTTGTCGGTGACGACCGCAAAGGGGGTGACTTCGCTGGCGGTGCCGTACGTGGTGGGCACGCAGAGGAGAAAGGGGATACGGGTTTTGACTTTTCCCGGGCCGAAGTAGTCCTCGATTTTTCCACCGTTTGTCACGAGCACGCCCGCGGTTTTGGCCACGTCCATCGAACTGCCGCCGCCCACGGCGAGCAGCCAGTCACAGTCGTTTTCCCGGTAACAGTCCGCACAGGCGTGGACCCCATGGACAGGAGGGTTGGGTTGCACACCGTCGTAGACCGCGCAGGCCAGGCCCGCCCCGTCCAGTACGGAGGTGACCCGGTCGACCAGGCCGGCCCGGACCAGGCCGGCGTCGGTGACGACCAGGGCCTTTTTTTTATTTCGTGCGGCGACCAGGTCCGGGATTTCGCTTATTGCGCCCCGGCCCACAACCAGCCGGGTGGGCGAGAAATAGGTGAATCGATCCTGAAATGCCACGTCTGGGTCTCCTTATGGCATTTGATGAAACACTCCTTATGGATTCAGAAAATTGTCAGACGCGACCAGCGCTGCGACCTCTTTCAGCGTCTCCACCGAGGGGGTGTGTTCAAAGGCAGGTTGGCCGTGGGTGAGGTAGATGCAGCGGATGCCGACGCGGCGGGAGGCCTGGATGTCGTAGCGGCCGTCTCCAATGACGACGGCCTCATCTGCGGATAGTCCCAGTCTGTCCAACGCCTTTTCGATCAGGTCGCCGGAGGGTTTGATGTCGCCGTCTTCCCGGCTGAGGGTGACGTCGAAGCGGAGGCCGTAGCGCTTCAGGACGGTCTGCATCGCTTCCCGGTGGTTGTTGGTCACAACCGCCAGCCGTATGCTTTTCGACCGGAGGTGATCGACCAGGTCCACGATGCCGTCGTTCGCATCGGCATTTTCCGCTGCTGCCATTTCCGCCCGAAGCAACTCATCGTTGGCCCAGGCAGAGCGGTCGGGCGGCAGGCTGTCGATGTATTCCAAGAGGGTCTGTCCCGGTGTGGCCCCGATCTTTTCCCGGAGCGTTTTCCAGTCGATGTAGGGGACGGTGATGGTGCCGTCCATGTCGAAGATGACGCCTTTGAGCATGCGGGCTTTTGTGCCCATATGCTCTGTTTTTACGGGCTTCACGATTCAAATATCTTTCCGATTTCATCCCGGTCGAAGGTGGGGAGGTCGGTCCAAACGTCGTTTTTACGGAGTTTGAGGCCGAAGCTCCGGTCTTCTACGCGGCCGATGATTTCGCACCGGGTGCCGGTTTCCCGAATGGCATCCCGCACGCGCCCTGCATCGCTTGCTGCGACGCCGATGAGGAGCGCGCCGGAAGAGATGATGCCGAGGGGATCGAGGTTAAAGGCAGCACAGAGCCGGCGCGTTTCATCGGAAGCGAAGAGGGCTTCCCCTTCCAGGGCGAGGCCGGTGTCGGCGGCTATGGCGAGTTCTCTGAGGGCCGTGGCCACGCCGCCTTCGGTGGGATCGTGCATGGCGTGCACGCGGGCGGTACGGCAGGCGATCCGGGCCTCTTTGAGGATGCTGATGCCGGGGTTATGAAGGTAGTTTTGGGCACTGGAGAGAAGGTCGGGCGTGAAGCCCCGGCCGGCCAGTTCGGTCTGCTTTTCCCGGGCGAGGATGGCGGTGGCTTCCACGCCTAAGCCTTTGGTCATCAAGAGGGCGTCGCCCACCTGGAGGTCGGCGGATTGCACGAGGTCTTCGCGCTGTACTTCCCCCAGCATCTGGCCGACCACGATGGGGCGGTCCAGGCCAACGGTGATTTCGGTATGCCCGCCACAGAGGGAGACATCAATTTCCTGTGCAGCCTGGTGGATGGACGCAAAAATCGCTTCAACGAGGGCGGCATCGGTGCGACCCTCGGGCAGCAGGAGGGTGGCCAGAAACCATCGGGGCAGGGCACCCATGGTGGCGATGTCGTTGGCGTTGACGTGGACCGCGTAGTGGCCGATTTCGTCGGTGGCGAAGGTGATGGGATCGGTTTTGACAACCAGGCAGGTTCTTTCAAACTCAATGACGGTGGCGTCTTCGCCCACGCGGGGACCGACCAGGACGCGCTTGTTCGGACCGGTATAACCGTCCAGGAGACGGGAGAGGAGGTCGAAGGGGAGTTTGCCGGGAGGGAAGACAGCGCTGTTTACGTCAGATGTGTTCATGCTTTTCCGCGTCTATAAATACGGTCTGTCGATCGGCCGATGAACAGGAAATTTACAATAGCTTATTTCGAGGAATCTGTCAATACGTATTTTAAGCCATGTGGGCGGAGGAACAATTCTGTTGGTGTGCGCTCTGGGATTTTTTATATTTTTTGGAGTCAGAGGGCTTATTGCCAAACAGGAGGATGCCAGTGAAAAAGATCGAAGCCTTTATCAAGCCATTCAAGCTCGACCAGGTTAAAGACGCGCTGACGGAGATCGGGCTGGTGGGGATGTCCGTGGGGGAGTTCCGGGGGTTTGGCCGGCAACGGGGGCATTCCGAGTTCTACAGGGGGAGCGAATACCAGGTGGATTTTCTACCCAAGTTGAAGATCGAGCTGGTGGTTTCCGAAGACGAAGTGGATCGGGCCATCGAGGCCATTCTGAGGGCCGCCCGGACCGACGAGGTGGGCGATGGGAAGATTTTTGTGTTACCGATAGAAGAGGCGATTCGGATTCGGACGGGTGAAACCGGTTCTCAGGCGCTTTAGCGATGGTATTATTCGATTTGAACCGTCCTGCTTTGTTTTTCGCACAGGATCTTCTGTCGAAGCCAGAGGTGGCCCGGGGGGAGTTGCGCCGGCTCGGGTTTCGAGATCCCGACCGCACATTGCGCAACCTTCAGGGACTGGTTGAGCCGGGGGGAGCGCCGCCCCTTCCGGCTGATCTTTTTCGGGAAATGGTGGCGGCACCGGATCCGGACAGGGCGCTGAATAATTTCGAACGCCTGACGCAAGCGGTGTTCAGCCGGTCCGTGTTTTACCGTACGCTCGAAGATTGTCCGGATACCTTCCGGTTGCTCGTCCATCTCTTGGGCAGCAGCCAGTTTCTTTCGGATACGCTGGTGCGGGATCCGGAGTATTTCTACTGGCTGGTCGAGACGCCGGAGAGGCTGTCACAGCCGCGTACAAAGGCGGACCTCTCGGCGGAGTTTGCCGCAGAGTCGGCGGTATTTCAAACGTCCGAAGCCCGCCTGAACGCCCTGCGCCGTCTGGTGCGGCGGGAGCAGCTGCGCATTGGTGCGGGGGATCTGATGGGGCGGCCCATGCAGGATCTGGCGGCCGAGCTTTCGGATCTGGCGGACGTGTGTTTGCAGCAGCTTCTGGATCTGCTGGTTCCGGAGTTGGACGCGCGTCACGGCCCTCCGCAAAACAGGGACGGCAGCCGGGCCGAATTCGCAATTATCGGTCTGGGCAAGCTGGGCGGGCGGGAGCTCAACTTCAGTTCGGATATCGATCTGATGTTTGTCTATTCTGACGAGGGGCACACAAGGGGGGGCGGGTCCGAGGGCGGTCCGATTTCAAATCAGGTTTATTTCTCCCGGCTGGCCGAGCGAATTTTGAAGGCGGCGACCGAACCGACTGAGGAAGGGTTTCTCTATCGGATCGATATGCGCCTTCGGCCCGACGGGGCTTCGGGCGCACTGACGATGCCGCTGTCGGCTTACGAGAGTTACTACGTGCAGCGGGGGGAACTCTGGGAACGGCAGATGTTGATCAAGGCGCGTCCGTGCGCCGGATCGGACCGTTTGGGCATGCGGTTTTTAGAGACGGTGCTGCCGTTTGTTTATCCGCGGCATTTCGAGGTCAGTCCAGTGGAAGAGATCCACCGGATCAAGCGCCGGATCGAAGACCATATCGGCGAGAAGGGAGAGGCAGAAACCCACCTGAAGTTCCGGTCCGGGGGCATTCGGGATATCGAATTTGCCGTTCAGTGCCTGCAGCTGCTCGTGGGACGTGTGCACGTCGAGGCCCGTTCGGGCAACACGCTGGAGGCGATTGGCCAGCTGCAGCGGGCTTCCGCGCTGGCCGAGGCGGAGGCACAGGCGCTTCGGGCGGCCTATCTCTTTTTCAGGCGGGTGGAGCACCGGCTGCAGATGATGCACGGGCTGAGCGATTACACGCTGCCCGAATCCGAGGAGGCGCAGAGGCCTCTGGCGCTGGGTCTGGGTTTTTCCTCACCAGACGCATATCGAAGGGCAATTGTCCGTCACGTGGGCGCGGTTCAGGCGATCTATCGGGACGTTTTTTCGGAAGAAAGCGAGGGGGAAGGGCGGTCTATCGGTGCGCTGTGTAAGATGGAGGTGGGGGATGCCGAAGCGACTGCGCTGCTGCGTGAACTGGGGTTTGCCCGGCCGGAAGAGGCCCACCGCAACCTGATTTACTTAGCCTATGGCCACGTGCCCAGAATCCGGGGAACACGGGTGCGCCAGAGCTTTATGGCGTTGACGCCGACGTTGATGCCCGCCTTACAGGCCTCTGCCGATGCGGACCGGGCGTTGAGCAATCTGGAGCGCTTGATTTCCGCCTACGGTGCAATGGATACGCTGTTCCAGATGCTCAGTACGCATGCAGGCCTTCGGGACCTGCTCCTTTCGCTGTGCGCCGGCAGCCAGTACCTCGTCAATCTGATTGTGCGAAACCCGGCGCTGCTGGACTGGCTGGTCCTGCCCGATGTGCTTTACCCCGACCGGAGCAGGGAGGAACTGGAGGCCGAGGTCGATTCGGTGGTTGGACAAGCAGCGTCAGACGATGCGGTGGCCGCTGCTTTGAATGCTTTCAAGAATCGGGAACTGCTCCGGATCGGCACCCGGGATCTGGTGGCGCTGACCGATACGTTTGAGACGTTTGAAGCGCTTACTCTGCTGGCGGAGACAATTCTGAAGGTGGTTTACAGGGCCGCTTACGGCCGCCTGGCCGCCCGTCGGGGCGTGCCGAGAGGGGATGGTGGAGAACCGGCTGCGTTTGCGATTCTGGGGCTGGGCAAGCTGGGAGGAAGAGAGCTCAATTTCGGTTCGGACCTGGACCTGGTGTTTGTGTACTCGGATGATGGGTTGACCGACGGCCCGGAACCGGTAGGCAACCTCCAGTTTTACATCGATCTGGCCCAGCGGATTCTGAACATGCTGGGGCAGTCCACGCCCTATGGGATGCTCTACCCGGTGGACGCCCGGCTGCGTCCCGAGGGTGGCAGCGCCCTGCTGGCGCTTTCCTACGAGGCCTACGACACCTACTTGCGGGTGCGGGCCTCGACGTGGGAACGGCTGGCGCTTTCACGGGGCCGGGTGGTGGCAGGGGATGTGGGGTTCGGACAGAGGCTGCTGGATCGGATCGAGCGGTTTGTCCTGGACGACGGCCTTTCCGAATCTGAGGTTGGGGCGCTTGTTGATATCCGGCGGCGGATGGAAGCGCCGGGGGGCCGGGGGGCGACAAAAAGTATCAAGACCGGGCCGGGGGGGATTGTGGATGTCGAGTTTTTGGTGCAGGCCCTGCAAATCCGGTATGCCCATCGTGTCCCTCACCTGCGGAGTCCCAATACCCTGAAGGGGCTGGACCGCCTGGTGAAAGGGGGATATCTCCCGGAGGATGACGCGGCGCACCTGAGGTCGGCCTTCTATTTCCTGCGCACGGTTGAAAAGGTGCTGCGCCGACAGGAAGAACAGGCCAGGACCCGCCTGCCGACCGACGCACGGGCTCTGACCGCGCTTGCCCGTGCGGTGGGGTATGCCGACAGCCCGGCCTTTCTGGCCGCGCTTGAGGAAAAGATGGGGACCACACGGCGGATTTTCCAGGCGTATCTGGGGGAAGTCTAAAATGTGCTATCCGGGTGTGAAGAAGCTTCTCAGTTCACTTGTGAGCGGGTGCTCGCTGAGGGGGGATGCGAGGATGGACCGGAGCTGGTGGAGGCGGGCTGTGGGATTTTGCCAGGCTTGCCGGAGGGGGAGGTTGTGTGAGGGGGTTGCGTGGGCGTTTCGCAGGAAGGATGCGGCGAGCAGGTGGAAGACGAGGTGGTGGCCGTCCAGGCGGTGGGCGGCCTGCTGGGGGTCGGGTGTACGGGCGGCGTAGCGGGCGGTTGTGTGTTTATCGAGCAGGGTGTGGAATCCGCCGTCGGGACGGCCGGCGCCCAGGGCCGTGGTATACTGTACCAGGCGGCGTTCGGGCCAGTCCCAGCCGAGTTTGGAGAATTCGATGAAGTGGAGGGTTTGCGCTTCGGGGTTGATGACGATGTTTCGGGCGTTGTAGTCGGTGGGTCCAAACAGGGGGGGGGCAGCGCCGAGGGTGTTGAGGAGGTCTGAGAGGAGTTGGTCGGCGCGGGCGGCGGTCCGGGTTGCAAGGGCGGGCAGGTGTGTGTGGAGGGTGGCGGTGGCCTGTTGCCAGGAGGCCCGGAGGCCGGTGGGGTCGCAGCCGGGGAAGGTCCGACGGGAGAGCGCGGGTGCGTGTTCGTGGAGGGTGGTCTGGATCTCGGAAAACCCCTCAATGGTCCGTTGGGCATAAAACGACCGGGTCGAGGGGTCTGCGTTCTGGCAGATGTCGTCCAGGGTGTGATCGCCACACCACTCGGTGAAGATGAGGGATTGGGCGGCGTCGACGCCGTAGACTTTGGGGACCGGGCATTTGGCTGTGCGCAGGAGCCGGATGGCGGTTTTTTCGACGTTCAGGAGGTCGTAGGGTTTTCCACGGGTGAGGGGACCGAACATCTGATGTTTGGCAACAAGCTTGCAGCCGTCCCGGGCTGTGACCCGCCAGACGCCGGGGTGATTCGAGACCGGATCGATGCGTGCGACCGCGGGGCGGCCCGTCAGGAGGGTGGGGACGGCGCGGTGGATGGCGGCGACGGTCGGAGAAAGGGAGGGAGGCAAAGCGGCCCTATGCCTGGTGGACGATCTGCCGCTTCCGCAGGGTGAGGAATTCGGGGGCTTCTCGGATGCAGGTGCCCAGGATGCCCAGGGAGCGCCAGAATGCCCTCAGGCCGGTTTGTCGGATTCCGGACGTGTTCTCGCCCACGGCTGCAAAGCCCTGGCCGTGGGGGGTAAGGGCTTCCCAGTTTTGGAAGAGGCGGCCCCAGTTGCTTTCCAGGGCGTCCTGCATTTTCTTCCTGGCAAGGAAGGGGTACCAGAAGCTGTCGTGGTAGATTACGCTGGCCATGTAGGCCCAGGGCGCGAGGACGGTTTTGAGCGACCATTCGATCGGTTTTTTGAGCGGCCCCCAGTAGATTTTGTGCTGCATGCGGGAGGCAAAGGTCATTTTTTTGAAGGGGCCGACGAAGTTCCAGTTTTCAGCGGCGGCCTCCGGGTCTCCCACGATTTCGATCCGGCGGGGGTCGCCGCATCCCAACCCCCGGTCGTGGGCGAGCCGGATATACTCGATGGAGAGGGGATCAAAGCCCATCATTTTGGCCGCAACCGCGTCGATGGCGACCTGATCCGTGCTGGCGAGGAGGACGTTTTTGAGGTGGGGCACCATGCAGCGGGGGCCGGGGCCGTCGCCGGCGAAGGTGCCGTCCATGACGGCAAAAACGCCCGGGTGGATCTTTTTCTGGATCATCAGGAGGTCCACCAGAGTTTCGTGAATGACCGGGTGGGTCCAGTGGCGGTGTTCGTTGAGCAGCCCCCCGAAGGCGTTTTTCATGGCGCCGGTGGTGGTGGTAAAGACGTGGGTTTTGACCGTGGGAAGGTGAATGATGTTCTTCCCGATAAATCGTCTGGGGATGTGGAATCCGTCGGGGTAGACCTGGTTGAGGCAGAGAAATCCGTCGACGAGGTCGCCCACGGCGTCACGGATGTGGATCCACTCCTCCCCACCGTCGTAGAGGTGGATGTTGCGCAGGCCGTGGGCTTCCACGACGTTGATCTGCTTGTTCTCCCGCTCGCCCAGGCGAGCGTCGATGACGACCGTGCGGTTGTGACAGGCGTACATCAGGTCGGGATCGTAGCCATCCTTTCGCATGGCGCGGATGACGCCTTCCAGCTGCCAGGGCGTGGTGGAACTGCCGGGGTAAAAGAAGTGCCAGGAGACGTTGACCTTCAAGGCCGTATCCGCATCCCTGGCGATGACATCCCGGTAGCCGGCCAGGTTCATGAGGCGGTGGTAATCCGCCAGGATGGTTTGCGGATGGGTGCGTAAGACCGCGACTTTGCTCTGGCTCATGGGGTGTCCTTAGAACAGGTAGAGCACAGCGACCAGGGTCAGCAGCCAGAGGCCTCCGTTGATCACAAGCGAGGGATCGCCAAGGATCGTGGAGGAGGGGTTGCCGCCCTGGCCTTTTTTGTAGACCAGGTAGAGGTAGCGCAACAGTCCGTAAATAACGAAAGGGACGGTGAGGTTGAGGTACTCCGTTCCCAGTTTCTGCATGACATCCGGGGACATGGTGTAGAGGGCATAGGAGACCAGGGCGCCTGAGGTAACAATGGCGATCATCTGGTCGAGAAACTGGGGACTGTACTCTTTGAGAATGCAGCGGTGGTTGGCGGCGCCATCCTCTAAGAGGAGGAGTTCCTGCCGGCGTTTGACAAATCCGAGAAAGAGCGCAAGCAGCATGGTACACAGAATAAACCAGGACGAGATTTCCACGTTGATGACGAACGCTCCGCCGATGGCACGGAGGAGGAACCCGGCTGCGATGATCATCACGTCCAGGATCACAACGTGTTTCAGGGAGGTGGAGTATACGAGGTTCAGCAGGGCGTAGGTCAGCGCGACCCAGCCGAACCGGGTGTCCAGCCAGAAGGCCCCCCCCAATGCGGCCAGGCCAACGATGCAGGCGGCTGCGGCTGCGCCGGGAATGCGCAACTGCCCCGACGCGATCGGACGGTGGCGCTTTTCCGGGTGCTGGCGGTCGTTTTCCAGGTCCTGGATGTCGTTGAAAATGTAAACTGCGCCCGACAGGAAGCAGAAGAGGCCAAAGGCGATGCTGCTTTGGAAGACGTAGGCCGGATCGAAGAGATGCCTGGAAAAGATCAGTGCGGCCACCACAAAGAGGTTTTTGGCCCACTGGTGGGGCCGCATCGCCAGAAGAAGCTGAAACACCGGGGAAATCCCCCCTGGGCCCCCCTTTGGAAGGGGGACTCAGGGTTCTCTTTTAAAGGGGGGCTAAATGGAGAATCCGAAGTAGATCCGCCGGTCGTCTACGGGTATCGAGAGGGTGGGGTTGATCCGATCCGGGATCTCCTTGCGGGTGGGAAATGCGATTTGGAAATATCCAAATATGGGGAAAGCATAGTTGGAGAACATCTGCATCCGCAGTTCGAGCCCCCAGTCGGTGAGAAAAGCGGACCGCCTGAACCTGTTGTCGGAATCCAGGAGCGTTCGCAGGTTTTCAAAGTCTCCGGCCGCCCCGGTCTCGACGAAGAGGGCGCCGTAGATTTTGTCGAAGAAAAGGGGAGGCAGTTCCTTGTCGACCTTCTGAAAGATGGGGAACGTGAAGCTTGCCCGGCCGAAGAAGGCCTTGCCGCCCGCAATCGAGAAGTAGGGATAGCCCCTGAGCGTTCCGAACCCGCCCAGATAGTAGCGCAGGGGATAATAGAACGCCCCTTCGAATGTGCCGCCGTCCAGCTGCACTCTTTTGATGGGTTTGTCTTTGTATCCCATAAACGCCTGGAGAGCGAGGGTGGTACGCCCGGGGAGGGCGATGAACTCGTTCCAGGAGGCGATGTATTCATTGATTCCCAGTTTCGCATTGTCTGCACGGTAGATGGTGGGGGACGGATCGGTATCGGTGGGATCGGGGATGTTGTCCTGGTTCAGGTCCTGAGAGAGCGCCAGGGAGTCGGTGATCGTGGCGTTAATCCGGCGGTACCTGAACGTAATGGCGCGCCCGCCTGTGGGGTTGAGATAGTTGTCCTTTGTCGGTTTGAAGTTGTAGTAACGCCAGCCGATGCCCAGATCGTTGCTCTTGAAGAAGGTGAGGTCCCGGTAGAGGAAATCGTCCATCACAACCTGGTCCTCTCCGGTGCCGGGGATCTGATCGGTGATGTCCTTCAGGGCTCCGGTTCCCGCATCTGCCTGGAGGTAGCGGGTGCTGTCCTGGAGCACCCGCGTGAGGCGAAGGTTCTCCGAATAGCGGCGGTGACCGAAGAAGAGGGTAACGGACTGGTTTCGGCCCACGCCGATATTGGCTCCAACGTTGAAATCGGTGAATAGATGTTTGTAATCGTCTTCCTGGGTCAGGGAGAGATTGGTGTACTGCGTGATACGCGGGATAATGACCTGCTGGGAGTCGATCACGGTGATGAGGGTGCCACTGGTGGTATCCCGCTGGGTGGCGATCACGTCCCGGTCGATCAGGCTGTTGATGGTCTGCCGGCTGGTGCCGATAAAGAGCTGCGGGCGGTAGGATTTCAGTTCGGTATTGACGGCCCCCAGACTTTTCTGGTAGGAGACAAACAGGTCGGAGTTGAGGTCGGTCCTCCGTTTGAGGTTTTTGCCCAGGGTAAGACCGGTTACAAAGGTATCGCTTCCCAGCAGATCCCCCCAGGCCATCTGCGCGCCGAAGCTGGCCTGATTCAGGCCGAATCGGTTGCCGACGAAGGTGGGCCCCAGGACCAGAATGGGCAGAACGCCGTAGGAGGTCAGGCGGGTGGAGTAGCGCCCCGTGTTGTAGAGTTTGCTCAGGTCCTCTCCGGTGTAGATGCTCCCGTAGTCCCGCGACAGGGTGTCCACGGCAGCCACGGTGACGGCTGCGGACCGTCCGATGCGGTAGATGCTGTAGTTGGCATTGTGGTACCCGGCGTAGAGGATGTCCTTCCCGTCGGAGGAGATCGAGGGCGCAAAGGCCCCGCCGATTACGTTTGTGATCTGCTCCTGTCTGCCGGTTGTCAGGTCGTAGGTATAAAGGTTGAAGATGCCCGTCTGGTTGGAGCTGAAGAGGATACCACTGCCGTCGGGCAGCCAGACCGGGTCCCGTTCGTCGGCCCCGGAACGGATGAGGGCTTCAAACCCGGCGTTGTTGGCATAGGCCAGGCTGTCGGGGAACGCTTTGAGGCTGTCTTCCAGGGCTTTCTGCCTTTGGGCGATGCGGATGCTGTCGGAGACGGCACCCGTGCTGTCGGCGGCGGTCCTGGCGCTGTCCGCCGCCGATTGTTTGGATTTCTTTGGTTTGTCCGATTTTGGTCTGATGTTTTTGATCGCTTTTGCCTTCAGGGTGGCGGCGTCGGCGTTGATGACCGCGATGTCCCGATCTTCTCCGCGGAAGACGCTGAAGAGAATCTTCTTCCCGTCTGGAGACCACTGGGGGCCATAGTACTGGGTGCCGTCATTGTGATGGGTCAAAAAGCGTCTGTTCGTTCCGTCGATGTTGACGAGGCCCAGGCTGTTGGTGCCGTCGCTGTTGTAGACGTACGCGATCTGTTTCCCATCGGGAGATACGGCCGGGTCTCTGCCCCTCAGCCCGACGGTGAGGCGCTGCTCTTTTTTCGTGTTCAGGTCGTAGGTAAAGATGTCCCACCGCCCCCCGGGCGTTTTGTTGTAGACCAATTTGCTTCCGTCGGGCGTCCAGCAAAAGCGGTTGTCCGCATATTTGCCGTACTTTCTCCCCTGTGCGACCTTCTCCACCTTCCGCGTGGCCAGGTCCATGACCATCAGCTTGGTCAGCGAGTTGTAGTCGCTGCCGTCGTTGCTGAGGAAGGCCATTTTCGTGCCATCGGGGGAGTAAACCGGGTAGTATTCCATGGAGCCCCCGTCGTAGATGTGTTCTCCTTCCCGTTCGCCCGCCGCGCGGATCGAATCGGCCAGGGCACCGTAGGTCGCGTTGAGGTGTTCGGACCACTCCCGGTAGAGCTGGTTAGCCGAAATGCCGAGGCTCTTTTTGACGGCCGATTTGAAATTGATGATCGGCCGCTGTTCGACCATGGCCCGCACGGCCGCTTCTCCATACGTTTCTTCTACATAGTTTAGAAGGGCGAACCCCTGGTTGTAGACCATCTCGGCGCGGAAGCTGTCTTTGCCGCGCAAGTAGCCCATGTTGGTATAAGAGTGCACATCGTCTTCCAGCGTTGCCATACGCAGCAGCATGTCCCGGTGGGTATCCCAGAAGTCGCCCCCATTTTTTTGGGACTCGTACTGCGCGATGCCTTCCGAGAACCAGTTTGGGACGGCCATGTGGTAGATGGGAAACGAGAAAATGAAGTCGGGGTTCTGGTTGGACCGGCTGGTACTGATAATTCCGAACATAAAAGGCAGGCTGGTATGGGCCGCCTTAAGCGTGATATGGTGCGTCAGTTCGTGGGTAAACACGTCCCGGATCCAGTCTTTTGTTCCCCGCGTATCGAAGGCCGCCGGCGTGGACCAGAATGCGATAAAGTTATACCAGTATGCCGAGTAGGCATTGCCCAGGTAATCGACGCTGTCGTCTACATAGACCTGAACGGGGGCAAAGCGATCAATTGAGGTGGGATAATGTTTGGAAATCTCTTCGAAGATCTCATCACAGATTTCGGCGATCCGCCGGGCGGTGTGTTCGGCGCTTGTGAAGTAGATCGCGAAGTACTTGGTGCGGATGGCCCGGGCGTACGGGCCTGTCAACCCGAGCAGGGTGGGAAAGAAGGTGTTTTTCTCCGGTTCCCATTTGTATTTGGGCTCGGGGCGGTTGAAGGGGATATCGGCCAGGTCGGTGACGGGCTTGATTTTGTTGACGAGGAACTGGGCTGCGGCCCGGTCCGGCCGTCCGGCCGTATGGAGCGTGCTGAGGAGCAACGCCAACACTGCAAAAAATTTTAGACGGTTCACTGCGCTTCCCTCATGTTGTGGGTTTCACGTTTCCGGCTTCTACGATTAAAAATATACCATAGGTTCACCAAAAATTCAAGTTCGGGTGAACGGTCTATCCCTCAAATCGGCTCTTTCTGCCTCGTTCTGAGGATGCAGGCAACGCTGTGTCTTCTACCGATTTCGAGGAGGTCGGGGACAATGCGGGTGCAGGCCTCCTCCCGTTCGGGACAGCGGGGATGAAAGGGGCATCCGGGCGGTACGTTGGCGGGACTGGGGACATCGCCCGGGAGCACGGTGCGCTGCCTTTTGACCCGGGGATCGGGAATGGGCACCGCAGAGAGCAGCGCCCGGGTGTAGGGGTGCTGGGGGTTTGCGTACAGGGTCTGGCTGTCTGCGATTTCGACAATACGCCCCAGGTACATGACGGCCACCCGGTTGGAGATGTGTTTCACCACGCTCAGGTCGTGGGCCACGAAGAGGTAGGTGAGCCCGAACCGGGCCTGGAGGTCCTGAAGCAGGTTGATGATCTGGGCCTGGATGGAGACATCAAGCGCCGAGACGGGTTCATCGGCTACGATAAACCGGGGGTTGACCGCCAGCGCCCGGGCGATGCCGATGCGCTGGCGCTGTCCGCCGGAAAATTCGTGCGGGTAGCGGCGGGCGTAGTCCGGTCTGAGGCCCACGGTTTCCAGGAGATCGGCCACGCGGTTGTGGCGGTCGTTCCCGTTTGCCAGCTTGTGGATTTTTAACGCTTCTGTAAGCATCCCTCCTATGGTCATCCGGGGGTTGAGAGAACCGTAGGGGTCCTGAAAAATGATCTGTATCTGGTGCCGCATGGCCCGGAGGCCCTTCCGTTTGAGCGTAAGCACATCAACGCCGTTAAAGCGGACCTGGCCTTCCGTGGGTTCGATCAGGCGGAGGATGGTTCTGCCCGCGGTGGTTTTCCCACACCCGGACTCGCCCACCAGGCCGAGGGTTTCCCCCTTCTGGATGGTCAGGGAGACGCCGTCTACGGCTTTGACCTGCCCCACGGTCCGGGAAAAAATGCCCCGGGTGATGGGGAAGTATTTCTTGAGGTTGCGGACTTCCAGAAGCGGTTGGGACATGTTCAGGTCGATTCGGCAACGGGTGAAGCGGGATATCCCTGCGCCATCCAGCATGCCACGGCGTGTCCCCCGTCGATTTGCAATAAGGCGGGTTGCTGTTCCCGACAGATGGCCTCGGCATCTGGGCAGCGGGGGGAAAAGCGACAGGCCTGGGGGAAGTGGACGGCATCGGGCACGGTGCCGGGAATGACCGAAAGGCGTTCTTTCTGTTCGTTCAGTTTGGGCACTGAGGCCAGAAGCCCCCGGGTGTAAGGGTGCCTGGGATCGGTAAAGATCTCCTCCACGCGTCCGGTTTCCACGATTTTTCCGGCGTACATGACCGCCACCCGGTCTGCGACTTCGGCGATGATGCCCAGGTCGTGGGTGATCATCAGGACGGCCATCCCGAAATCCTGCTGGAGCTGTGTCAGGAGTTCCAGGATCTGGGCCTGGATGGTTACGTCCAGGGCGGTGGTCGGCTCGTCGGCGATGAGGATGTCGGGGGTGCAGGAGAGGGCCATGGCGATCATGACCCGCTGGCGCATGCCGCCCGAGAGATGGTGGGGGTACTCATTCGCCCGCCGGGCCGGGTCGGGAATGCCTACCTTCTGGAGCATGTCCACGGTTTTTTTCCGGGCGGCCGCCCTGCCGAGGCCCTGGTGGCGCACGACAGCCTCGTCAATCTGGCTTCCGCAGGTGAAAACCGGGTTGAGGCTGGTCATAGGCTCCTGGAAGATCATGGCGATGTCGTTGCCCCGCACATCGCGCATGTCGTGCTCGCTCAGGCTTAAGAGATCGCGCCCTTCAAAGCGGATTGCGCCCGATACGATTTTGCCCGGGGGCTGGGGGACGAGGCGCATCATGGAGAGGGAGGTGACGCTTTTTCCGCATCCCGACTCTCCCACCAACCCCAGGGTTTCCCCTTTTTGAAGGGTGAACGACACGCCGTCCACCGCCTGCGCCACGCCGCCGTGAATATAGAAGTACGTTTTTAATTTTTCGACTTGTAGAAGGGATTCCGACATAGATCTCCGTCGAATTTTCACCGGATGCTACGACATTGTTGGGTTGGACTCCCGGGGGCCCTGTTGCGTTCCCATTTTAATCCTTCAAACGCGTTTTCGCTTCCCGGGTTTAGAAGAGGGGCAGGTTGAGGTTCAGCCAGTCTTCCAGGAGAAAGCCGACCCGGCCGATGAGGAGGGAGAGACGGGCCATAATCGTATATCCGAACGATGCGCCGAAGGAGACCATCAGGAACCAGATGCCGACTCTGGAGGCGGTCCCGATGGCACCGGTGTGTTCGACTGAGAAGAAGAAGTAGATCAGGACGGTTACCACACCGATGAGGATGATCAGCAGGTTCAGGCCCTCCAGGCTCCAGCTCAAGGGCTTGAGGGTCGGCTCGATCTGGGCCAGGAGGGCGGCGGAGATGGTCCTGGGAATGCTGAAGCCGGCCCCCAGCCCCACGAAGAAGGCGAACGCGATCCGGCTGGGCCACCCGAACCTCCGGGAGAATCGGGTCAGCATCAGGAGGCCCAGCAGGGTAGGGACGATCAGCCACCAATCGATTGTTCCGGAGGCATCAAGGCCGAAAAACGTGATGATAATTTCGCCGTACAGCGTCGGGTACCATACCTGACCGAAGGTGTAGCCCGCTGCAATGCCCACGTAGACGTGTTCGGCAAATTTGAACAGCGGGTTGTCCCGGTACAGGAAGCTGTACAGGGCCAGCGTAAGTCCTGCAGCCACAATGACGCCGAGGCCCTCCCAGTTCGCCGTGAGGGCGCCGGTGATCAGCAGGAAGCCGTTGACGAGGACCAGAAAGAGGATAAAGCCCAGAAAGAGGACGGTGTCGCGGTTCATGGCCGGGCCCTCCCTGTTGAATTGTCGGACCTGGAGGACCGGCGCTGGAGAAAGTACATGAGATTCCCCAGTACAATGAAGAGAATGATGACAAGGTGGGTGACCGACTGCGGGCGCATCCCGGTGGTGGCCGTTCCGGTCCGTTTGACCAGCGCTTCATACTCGGCCGCGCCGGCCAGGCCGCCGATGAGGCCCACAAGCTGCTTTGACTGGAGGTAGGGGAAGAGGTCGGGTGCGATGACTGCGGTGCATCCGGCGCCCAGCGGGAATTTGTACTTTTCCTGGCCATAGGGAATCCAGATGCCGTCAACCGTGTCTCCGGCCCCGAAGTCGAACACAAAGCCGAAGTCCTTCAACGTGCGCAGGTTGCGGGTGACCGCCAGGCTGTCCGTGCGGGCGCCTGTGAAATCCCGGGGGAAGGCGCTGTGGAGGTCCTGGCCCATATTGATCACGACGCTGGCTCCTCCCGGTTTGTATCCCATAAACGCGTAGTCGACGCCGGAGGTCTTGCCGAACTCTGCTGCGGCCGTTTCCAGGGCCTTCTGCGCCAGGCCGGGGGCGTCGGGCCAGAGGCAGACGGCCACGATTTTGACGTTGCGGCTGAAGCAGTGGCGCAGCAACGCGAGGGCCATCGGCTGGAGTTCGGGTTCGGACCCCGGGCCGTAGTCGAAGGCGAGGAGCACCGTGCCGCCCTCATCGGCCGTTCGCTCGATTTCCCGGTAGACCGCCCGGACGGTGGAGGTCGGCTTGATGGGGAAGGTGAATTCGGCCAGCAGGGGGATGAGAACCCCCAGAAAGACGAAGACGAAGATGGTGCGACGGTCCAGGTTCATCAGACGTTCGGTCATTCCTCACCTCCTCCGATATAGGCACGCTCGATGCCGAAGATGATCCGCAGGGATGTGGCGATGGCCCCCAGGCTCACGCCCAGGAGAATGCCCCGCTTGGCGGCCAGGTTAGGAACAGCCATCAGCCACTGGGATGCCTGGGGGATGAGATCGGAGATAAAGGCCCCGATGGGTACGCGCCCCAGCATCACCACCACGGCCGCGACCAGCAGGATGGCCGCCTCGGGGGTCCGCGCCCGGAAGGTCCGGTAGGCTGCCGAGGCGATGAAAAAGGCCAGGATGGAGAACATGGTGGCGCCGGCGGGCACCTGCACGTGGAGGAAGAGCCACTGGTAGCCCCCTGTTTTCGCCTGGGCACTGAAGGGGCCTTGTCCGTCGTTGTAGAGGACAAAGAAGCACATCAGGGCGAAGCTGATGTAGACGATGAGGCTGTAGCCCCACCCGGCCTGACGGCGGCGGATACGCCCCCAGTGGAGGTTGAGCAGGCTGAAGAGGCCCAGAAAAAAGGCGAAGGCATATACGATGCGCAGCCAGAGGGAGAGTGTTTTCTCCAGATCCTGGGCATCGGCGTGGGGGATGTAGTAGATGGCAATGCCGATGATTCCAAAAACAAAGGCGACGATCAGCGGAAGGGTGCGTCTTAAGAAGAGCATAGGCCCCTCCTTATGATGGTGTGAACATATGGGTTAGAATGGGGTATCCAAACGTGGCCGCCAGCGTGCCCACGATCAAGACAAAAAGCAGAATGGCCTTGCCGACATCCTGCCCTTTGAGGCTTCCCAGCAGCCTGGGTTCGCGCGCTAGGTAGGCGCTGGCCGCGTAGAGTTCCTCTCCCATCAGGGTGTAGTCGCAGGTGGTGACAAAGAAGGGAAGCTGGGTGTAGGCATCGGTGCCGGCGATCTGGATGGCCCCGGTGGAGGCTCCGGTTTCGGCCAGGAGCAGGGCCTCGGCGTAGAAGTAGCCCATCATGATGTTCGTCGCGGGACGCTCACGGACCATCATGCCATCCACGGCGGCCGCGTAGCTGAACTGGTCCGTGGCGGCCAGGAAGACGCTGTCGGGGTTGAAAGCGTCCGGTCGGCCCGCATCCAGATAGGCCTCTTTGACCACCTCCTGGCTGACGGCCATCACCACAGGGTCGAAGTTGGCCACCCGCAGGACGGTGTCGTATTCGGCGGTTCTGTGGGCGACCCGTGCCAGGATGTTGACGGCCGCGATGGTGGAGACCCTGTCCATGCCGGCCAGGCCGTGTGCAAAGAGCACGGGTTTGCCCATTTCGGTGGCCCGGCCCAGGGCCTCGTCCAGGGCTTCCAGGCCGGCGATACGACGGATGTAGAGGTCTCTGCGCCTGGCCAGGGCGATATAGACCAGGATGATAATGGAGAAGACAGTACCCAGGATAAAGTTGTTCAGTTTCGCCCAGTTGAAGAGGTTGCCGTAGGCCTGGGCCTGGACGACCGTTGTGCCTTCGACGATCGATTCGCCCATTTGCACGTCAATTCGGGCGTAGTAGGACTTTTTGTCTTCAAGGGAGACCTTCCGGGGTGCTTCTCCCGGAATCGTATACCCACCCAGGTGTACAAAGTGATGGTTGCTGTTTTCCGCCTTATGGCCGAAGGTGGCCGGATCGTCGGACATCAGGTTGCCCGCTGCATCGACCTCGGCCGCGGGATAGAACGGGCCTTCCCGGGACTCGGCGACCAGAATCCGGTAGACCGTCCCCGGAGGTGCCGAGCTGGACCGGGGCCAGGTGAGGGTGATGCTTTTGCCCGCGTCGTTGGGGGTGTCGATGGCCCTGACTTCAGCGGGGGGAGACACCTGCTGGGCGGTGGCGGTTCCCACAAGGAGCGCCAGGGAGAGGATGAGGTATTTCATTTTATGCCTCCAGAGGTCATCCTTCGATGAGTTCCACATTCGCCCGGGGGACGACCGCCCGGACGCCGTCTTCGAACTCGACTTCCAGCACGCGTACCAGGGTTTCCGAGTCTACTTTCCGAAGCTCGGCAGGCAGCGCGGTGACCCGGCCGATTTTTCCGAAATAGGGGGCCCGAATCGCCCGGAGCAGCGCACCTGAGGAGAGTCCTTCCCGGGTTGCTGCGAGGTCTGCGGGAGGGCGTGCCGATGCGTCCGGGTGCGGGATGATGATTTCGGGGCGCAAGACGCCCGCCCGGATCTGGGTGGCGCCCGAGATCGAGGCCTCCTGCCCGGCGCGCTCTTTGAGGATCTCGAAGGTTTTGCGGGCGATGGCGATTTCGCCGAATCCTTCGGTTACGATAAGGGTGAGTCCGACTTCCTCCGTGCCTGTGATTGCGACCCCCAGGTCGTAGCCGAGCAGGTCGCACAGGTCCCGGTCGCGTATGCCGCCGCCGATGAGGCCGATGGCGCCTGCTTCCTGTGCCCGGCGAACGGCTTCGAGGGTGAGCAGGCTCCCTCCGACGACGATTTTTCCCTCACAGGCGTCGTCGATCTGTTGTGCGCTCAGGATCTGGTCGGGCGCATCCACCACGGGGTGAAGTGTGCCCCAGCGCTCGCCTCCCACCCCGAAGATGCCCTGGAGAAACGCGCCGTTTGTTTCTATGACCACACCTTCGCCGGGGATGATTTCCACAACGGTTCCGTCCACATAGGCCCGGACCTGAACCGGGCGGGGCGATTCGCGGAGCAGGACCTGGCCAGTGACGGGCGAGATGCTTTCCACGGTCCCGGTGACGGGGGACGCGACCGTTGTTTTGAACCATTTGATGAAGGGGCGGGTCTGGGCAAGGGGTTGCCCGGCCTCCACCGGTTCGCCCTCTTTTTTGAGCATATAGGCCGGGAGTTCGTCGGGGGTGACGCCGAGCCGGTTGACCAGATTCAGGGTGGTCACGTTTCCGGGCAGGTCGGTCCGGGCCACGACCTGGTCCCGCCGGACGGTTTCCCCCCGGGCAACCAGCACGTCGCCCGCAAGGGGAAGCTGTCGGCGTTTTCGGAGGGTGGCCTGCCGGGTTACGCGCAGGCCGGGGGTGTATGCGTGGGCCATAGTAGAAACCGTGAACTGTGAAACCGTAGACGTGAAGGTTTATTTTTGCAGGGGGGACGATTTGCCGTTTGTCGTTTCACTTTTCACATCCAGTATGTCGGTAGAGGTAACACCGGCAGGCGTGGGTATCCGCAAAGGCGTATTCGGGCGGATATTGCCGGTCGCATTCGTCCATGCGGTCCGGACAGCGGGGGTGAAAATGGCAGCCGACCGGAGGGTGGACCGGGGAGGGTACATCGCCGGTGAGCCGAATTTTTTCCACGCCTGTGTCGGGATCAATCTGAGGGACGGCGGAGAGCAGGGCGCGCGTATAGGGATGTTTGGGGTTGTTGAAGATTTCGTCTTTGGCACCCCATTCCACGATGCGTCCCAGGTACATTACGGCGACCTCATCCGCAAGGTAGGCCACCACTGAGAGGTCGTGCGTGATGAGCAGGTAGGTCAGGTTCCGCTCCGCCTGGAGTTTTTCCAGGAGGTTGATGATCTGCGCCTGTACCGACACGTCCAGGGCGCTGGTGAGTTCGTCGCAGACGATGAACTCGGGATCAACGGCCAGGCACCGGGCGATGCCGATGCGCTGCCGCTGCCCCCCGGAGAATTCGTGAGGATAGCGGTGGACCATTTCGGGCGACAGTCCGACCTGTTCCATTAAGGCCCGGGCCCTGTCCAGCCGGTCCTTCCGGTTTTCACCGATGCCATGCGCTTCCATGCCTTCCGTGAGGGCCTCGCCGACCATCATACGGGGGTTCAGGGAGCTGAAGGGGTCTTGAAAGACGATCTGGAGTTTCCGGCGGTAGGGTTTGAGGGCCGCGTGGGACAGGGTGGTGAGGTCCACGCCCCCGTATTCGACCGTGCCTCCGGTGGGCCTGAGGAGCTGGATGAGCGCTTTTCCCAGGGTGGTTTTGCCGCACCCGGATTCTCCTACCAGCGCCAGGGTGCGGCCTCTGCGAACCGTGAGGTCTACGCTGTCTACCGCGCGGACATATCCGACAGTGCGCTTAAACAGCCCGCGTTTGATGGGGAACCAGAGCCTGATCCCGTGCGCGGCAACGAGGGGAGATGTTTCAGCATTCTGCTGTGCCCGCGCCCTTTTGGGGGGGGCTTCGCGGACTTCAGCCGGAGATACCGGCCGGCCCATGATCTGTTCGTCGTACAACAGGCAGGCCGCGCGGTGGCCGTTTTCCCGGGAGATGAGCCGGGGTTGCTGTATTTTGCAGATGTCCATCGTCCGGTGACACCGGTCCGCAAACCGGCAGCCGGGGGGGAACCGGGTGGCCCCGGGCACACGGCCCTCGATGGTCTGGAGGGCTTCGCCCTGTTTCCGGCGCGTGGGCAGCGATTGGAGCAGTTTGATGGTGTAGGGATGGGCGGGGTCGCGGAAAAGGGTTTTCCGGTCCGCTTCTTCCACGATTTTGCCGCCGTACATGACCGCGACGCGGTCCGCGTTTTCGGCCACGACGCCCAGGTCGTGGGTGATGAGCAGAACGGCGGTTCCGAATTCACTCCGGAGGTCTCTGATCAGGGCCAGGATCTGTTCCTGGATGGTTACGTCTAGGGCGGTTGTGGGTTCGTCCGCAATGAGGAGGCCCGGGCGGCAGGCGAGGGCCATGGCGATCAGGACGCGCTGTTTCATGCCACCGGAGAGCTGGTGGGGATATTCTCTGAACCGGAGGGCGGGTTCGGGGATTTTGACCATGTCCAGCATCCGAATGGCTCTGGCGTGCGCTTCGGCGCTGTCCACGTCCTGGTGCCGTTTGATGACTTCGACGATCTGGTTGCCCACGGTGAATACCGGGTTGAGGCTGGTCATAGGCTCCTGGAAGATCATGGAGATTTCGTTGCCGCGCAACTTGCGCTTCTCGACTTCGGGGATGCGGACGATGTCTTTGCTTTTGTATTCGATGGCGCCCCCTGCGATGAAGCCCGCGGGTTTCTGGATGAGCTGGATGACGGAGAGCGCGGTGACGGTTTTGCCGCATCCGGACTCTCCCACCAGCGCAAGGATTTCGCCCCGGTGGATGTCAAACGACACGCCGTCCACCGCTTTTGCGATGCCCTCGGCCGTACGGAAATAGGTCTTGAGGTCTCGCACCCTGAGGAGCACGCCATTGGAGGTTGTTTGCGCCATATGCCGACTATTCCGTTCGCAGTCTGGGGTCCAGGGCATCCCGGACCGCGTCGCCGAAGATGTTGGCAGGCAGGACCAGCCCGAACATGAACACAAAGGCCGCAAGCAGGTTCCACCAGACGATCGGATCTCGCGATATTTCCAGGCGGGCAGCGTTGATCATGTTCCCCCAGCTTTCCATGGAGGGGTCCACGCCGATGCCGACATAGGCCAGGACCGCTTCGGCCAGGACCAGCCCGCTAAAACGCAGGATCACCGAGATCAGTACGATGTGCATGACATTGGGGAGGATGTGCCGGAACATGATTTTAAGGTGGCCCACGCCGAAGGCTTCCGAGGCCTGAATGTATTCGTTCTCCCGCACCCTGAGCGTTTCGCCCCGGATCAGGCGGCACAGCCCGGTCCAGCTTCCGATGCCGAGTACGGCACAAAGCCAGGCCAGCCGGATGTCGGAGGCATAGACTGTGTGCATCTGCTGGATTTTTGTGGTGACGATCAACATGGCCGCTGCGATGAGCAGGATGCCTGGAATCGAACTCAGGGTGGTGTAGATGTACTGGATCAGATCGTCCACCCGGCCTCCGAAATAGCCTGCCATGATCCCGAAGAGGATGGCCACCGGCGTGGCGATAAGCGTTGTCAGTGTGCCCACAATCAGGCCGACCCGACAGCCTTTGATCGCTCGAAAGAGGACGTCCCGTCCGACCTGGTCTGTACCCAGGAAGTGGTATTTGGCGGAGAGCACTGCCATGACCGAGACGATCAGCGCAGCAGCCCCCAGAAAGGCACCTGCCTTAAGGCCGGTCCGGAGGGCGGAAGCGGGGGATGGGCTTCCCTCCGGCGCAACCGATCCGAAGTGAACATATCCTGCGTATACACCTGCGGTCAGACCGGCCAGCAGAATGCCGATTCCCAGGCCGGCCAGCATCCCTCTGAGGACCAGCTCCAGGATGTCCCCGGCCTTTTCGTCCGGGTTTTGCAGGTGGCTGCCGCCATAGACCAGGGGCGGGTAATCTCTTATCCGGGAGCCGTCTTTCCGCTCGATCAGTTCTTTGGTAAACTGCCGGGTTGCGAACGGAGCGGAGAAGGTTTTTTCCGTGCGACCTCTCAGGCCGGTGCAGAAGAGGTCGAGGAGGGAGAGGATTTCCGCCCGGTAAGCCGGGCGCCCGTCCGCCGTTGTCTGCGCCTCACCGCCTTCCGCATAGGCCCGTTGCTGAAAATGGACGGAGTCGAGCAGTGCGACCAGGGTATAAAGCAGCACGATTCCCATGCAGACCATAGGCAGCCGCCTGGCTCTGATCTGTCGCCAGGCCGTTTTGTAGTACTCCCGCCTGCGGGCAAAGAACAGAAATCCGATTCCGCTTAGGACGAGCAGAAAGACCAGAACATCTGTGGTGAGAAAGACGAGTTTGAATTTGCCGAAGGTCATGTCGCGTTTTCACTCGAATCGAATCCTGGGATCGACCAGGGTGTAGGAGATGTCCGTCAGGATCAGGCCCAGGATGTAGAGGCCGGAGCCGAGAAAGACCATGGCCTGGACAATAGCGAAATCCTGCCGCTGGATCGCCTCCAGGGTAAAACTACCCATGCCGGGAATGGAGAAGAACGATTCCAGGACGAGGCTGCCGATGAAGAGGAACGGGATCGTCACGACGACGCCCGTCAGGACGGGAATCATCGCGTTTTTGAGCGCGTGCTTGAACAGGACCAGGGATTCGGGCAGTCCTTTGGCGCGGGCGGTACGGATGTAGTCCCGGCCGATCTCTTCCAGGAAGATGGTGCGATACCACCGCACGCCCCCTCCTATGCCGCCAAGGATGCCGATGACCACGGGCAGGGCAACGAATTTGGCCGCGTAGATGCCGGTATCGTAGCCGGACACCGGGACGAGGCGCAGCATTTTGCCAAATAGCCACTGGCCGCCGATGACGTAGAACAGAACGGAAATCGACATCATGATCACGCACGCGAATACGCCCCAGAAGTCGAGGTACGTGCCCCGATAGAAGGCGATGATCATGGCAGCGGTGATGTTGACCAGGATACCGATGAGAAAGGTGGGCGTCGTGATGGCCAGGCTGGGTCCGATGCGTTTGAGAATTTCGTCTCCGATGTTGCGGCCATCGTCGGACTTGCCAAACTGGAATGTAAGAAATTTGATCGATTTTTTCCAGAAGACGGTTTCCGTAATCCGGGAGATCAGCGAGAGATGCTCTTTGTAGAAGATGCGCACCACGGCCATCGGCGCACCTTCCGAGGGGGTTGCGGTGAGGCTCAGGCGGTGGTATTGCCGGTCTGCGTGGAGGCGCTCCAGCTGGAATTGCCACTCACCGCGTGTGGTGCTGTGCAGATCGAGCCGCAGGGTTTTCCTATCCCCGAACGACGGAGGGAGCGTCAGGGCGGCGGTCGCGTCCGTGGCGATGGCCAGGTCCAGGGCGCCGTCGGCGGGTTTGGGGACGTCGATTCGGACCGTATAAGCGCCCGCCAGCTGCGCGGGGAGGCTCAGTTCGACGGGCGTACCGCTGACCTGACGAACGGCGACTTCCGACCAGCCGGTGTTGTAGAAATAGGGCAGATGGTAATCGCGCTCACGTTTCCATTTTGCGATCTGCTCTTCGGTCACCCGTTTGACGCCCAGGTGGATGCGGGCCATGTCGTCGGGGGTATTGACGAAGAAGAAGAGGACAAAGGTGATGAGGTTGACACCGATCAGGATCGGAATCGCGTAGAGCACCCGGCGCAGGATGTAGGTCGTCATGGGCCTTCGACGCCTCTTTCACGCTTCCAGACCGCGACGACGGCGGGGACCGCTCCCACGGTCAGAAGGGCGAAGACCAGGACGACCGGCCACCAGATGGGTTTGTTCCACTCCCGGCGCCGCTTTTCCCTCAGTTCAGGATGCAGCTTTTTGTATTTGAGGGTGTTCATGCCAATCGTCATCGGTTTGGTATTGGTATACCATTCGTGGTAGAGGCCGAAGGAGACGGGGTGGTAGCCCCACAGCCAGGGCGCATCCTGCCGCGCGATCTCCAGCATCCGGTCGATAAGCGCCATCCGCTCCGGACCGTTTTGCATCGACTCTACCTGTTCGAAGAGGCGGTTGAACTCCGGGTTGTCGTAGTTGTTGTGGTTTGCGCCTCCGTGTTTTACCTGTCCGTTGGGACCGTAGAGCAGAAAGAGGAAGTTTTCCGGATCGGGATAGTCCGCGTGCCAGCCCCAGAAAATGATCTGAAAGTTTCCTTTTTTGACTTTGTCCCGGAAACGGTTGTAATCCGTTTGGCGGATTTGAAGGTCCACGTTCAGCTTGTTGAATTGCTTGCGCAGCCAGTCCAGCCTGGGTTTTGCCGCAGCCCCGGTCCAGGCGGTGTCAAAATAGAGCACCAGGGCGTTGGCGTTCCTGTCCTTTCCGTCCGGATAACCCGCTTCCGCCAGCAATTTCCTGGCAAATTCAATCGATTTGCGAGACGGCCTGTTCTTGATCTCGTCCCATTCATAGACGAATCGGTTGATCCCATCCTTGCCGGTCCGGTAGCCGAATATCCCCGGCGGCAGCAGGTCCTGGGCCGGAAGACCCCGGCCGTTGAGGAAAATCTGGATCCATTCTTCTATGTCTACGGCGATGGAGAGGGCCTGCCGGAGTTTTTGCCTGTCTTCCGTATACCCGCCGACAACATCGTCCAGCATATTGAAAGCGAAGTAAAGTGTGGTAGGGTACACGGCCCTTGCCAGACGCACGCCCTGCGCCTGCAGCCTGTCGGACAGTTCCAGTCCTGCCTCATCCATTTGGACCGCCTGGTCGAACACTTCTGTCATGATTCCGGAGGATTCATAATAGCCCTGGAGGAATTTGCTCCAACGGGGAATCGCCTCTTTCTCCAGTTTGTAGATTGCCTTTTCAATAAATGGGAGCGGCTGGCCGGCGTCTGACAGGAGGCCGAGTTCGCGGTCTTCGGGTGCTCCATCGTCGGGATAGTATTCCCGGCGGAAGTTGGCGTTTTTGACCATAACGATCTCTTTATTGGGAAGAAATCGGTCCATTCTGTAGGGGCCGGTTCCCAGCGGACGGTTGTCGAGGCTCAGGTTTCGCTTGACGAGGGGTGCCTGGGTGAAAAAGCGGTCCGCCTCTCTGGGCAGGGGTGAAAAGAAGGGCATGGCCATCCATAAGATAAACTGCGGGTACTTTCGCTTGAGCGTGACCTGATAGGCGTATCTGTCAATGGTGCGCACCCCCTTCAGATCGAAACGATCCAGGTCCAGCCAGATGGGGTTTTCCCGCTCGTCGTTCTCCTGGTTGTAGAGCGCGCCTCTGGCTTTTTTCCGTTCGGAGCGGATGCGAGACAGTTCGCCTCCCAACTCCTGGGCGAGTTCATCCAGGCCCAGGATGTACTTGGCCATTGTGCTGAAGATAGGGGATTGAACCCTGGGGTGAGCCAGACGCTTGATCTGGTAGACATAATCGGCCGCTGTCAGTTCCTGCGTTCCCTTTAAAGGGAAGTCGCCGATGTCCGTGATTCCCAGCATCTCCCCCTCGGTCAGGTTGTGGTAAGCAACCTGTCCGTCTTCGGTTCTGGCAAAGCAGGGATGGTCCTGGTAGAAGATGGACGGCCTGATGCGCACCGTGTATACCGTCCGGTCGACCTTTTCCGGAAGGGGGTCGCCGGGAAGCGTTTTCCCCTCCTTATCGTAGTAGGTCGGACGAGGAATCTCTGCTGCTGTTAGAGGGATCAGTTCATACGGCCGTTTTAAGTAGTGGTACTGGAGCGGCGGTTCATAGATTTGCTGGATGAAGTGGTATTCGCCGGATGAATACGATACGGCCGGATCCAGGTGTTTGGGCGGCTCGGAGAATGTGCTGTAAAGGTAGTTCCTGTCGGCCTCTTCCCGGCGGTAGGGGTTGTTGGTACACGACGGAGACGACAGCAGCAGAACCAATGGCCAGATGAGATAAGCGGTCGATTTCACGGTTATGCTCCGTACGGGTACAGTTCCAGCGCTCTGTTCCACGCCATAATTCGCTCCACCCGCTCCTCTGTGTCTTCAGGAAAGGCGATGGGCCGGCCCCGGCCGTCCAGAATCAGGCCCGCCACGCCGCCTTTCACAGTTGTACGCAGTTCCTGTCCCTGTCCTGCGCCCGCATCCCACCGCCGGGCAGGCTGGAGACGGATCTCGGCATCGGCGTTGTCGGGCAGGGGGAAGAGGCGCAGGTCGCCTACGTTCAGGTCTCCCGATCGGGTGCCGTCGGGCAGGATGATTTCGTAGGTTGTACAGACTTCTCCCGGTTTTCCCTGGCCGACCGGGGCGACGCAGGTCCCCAGGGTGATGAGGCAGTCCCGGTCGAAGACCTCAGCGGCGGCCTGTTCGTTTACGGTGGAGAGCACGCCGAGGTGGGGCATCATGAAGATGCTGTCCACGACCAGGCGGGTGACGCCTTCGGGCTGGAAGGCGTCGACGAGCATGGCGGCGGCCTGCACCCGGCGGGGGGCGTGGGAGAGCACGCCGCCGCTGCCGATGAGCACGTCGAGGTCGCGCATTTGAATGAGGCTCTCGCCGGTTTCGGTCTGGTCGAAGACGTCGGAGAGGGTGCGTTCGGTCTGCACGCCTTTCAATCCGACGGCCAGGGCGCAGTGCTGGGCGAAGGCAAGGCGGAGGGCCTCCCGGGCGATGGCCTGTTCCATCTGGAGTTCCTCCAGCGTCTGGGGGACCGTGGTGGGGCGGATCATTTTGTTTTTGATGCGGTCCCTCAGATCTGCCTCGTCGATGCGGAAGGGCACCCAGCGCATGATGGCTTCCAGTTCGGCTTCGGCCAGGACGTTGGAGATGCTGTAGGACATGCCCAGATTGGCGCTGACGGTCCGGTTGAAGACCTGGTCGAAGACGCTGAAGACATCGGTGGTGGCCCCGCCGATGTCAACGCCGATGAGGTTGATGTTCCGCTGCCGGGCGGCGGTTTGCATGATCAGCCCGACCGCGCCGGGAGTGGGCATGATGGGAGCGCCGGCCCATTCCATGAGCTTTCGATAGCCGGGTGCCTGCGCCATGACGTGTTCGAGAAAGAGGTCGTGGATGACCTGCCGCGCCGGGCCCAGCGTTTCCTGTTCGAGCCGGGGGCGGATGTTATCGGTGAGGGTAAGCGCGGTTTTACTTCCCAATACCTTTTGAATGCTTTCACGGGCGTCTCTGTTCCCTGCGTAGATCACGGGGAGTTGAAATCCGGTCCCGAACCTGGGCCTGGGGTCGGCGGCGGCGATGAATTCGGCGAGTTCGACGACGTGGCTGACCGTTCCCCCGTCGGTTCCACCCGAGAGGAGGACCATGTCGGGCCTCAGGTGGCGGATGCGCTCGATTTTCTGGTGGGGCTGGCGGCCGTCGTTGGAGGCCAGCACGTCCATGACAATGGCTCCGGCACCCAGGGCCGCGCGCTGTGCGCTTTCTCCGGTCATGGACTGGACCACACCGGCGACCATCATCTGGAGCCCACCCCCGGCGCTGCTGGTGGAAATGTAGATATCGACGCCGCGGTCGCCCCCGGCGGGGGTGAGGATACGCTCGCCGTCCAGGATCTTGCGACCCGAGAGTTCCTCTACTTCCTGGATAGCGTTGAGCACGCCCCGGGTGACGTCCTCGAAGGGGGCTTCCACGGTGGTAGGGGCCTCCCCCCGGCAGGTCTGGCGGTAGACGTCTCCGACTTTCTCGATGAGGATGGCCTTGGTGGTGGTGCTGCCGCAGTCGGTAGCGATAACGACGTTCAGGTTATCCATTCCGTTCGTTTTCCAGTTCCAGGATTTTGTCGATCATCACCTCGATGCTCCGGCGTTTTTCCAGGAACCGGACAAAGCGCTCGTATTCTGCAGGTGAAAAGACCAGGGTTAAAAAGGGCGAGAGAAAGGTGAGAAACTGGCTGCCGATGAAGTTGAACGGGCGGCTCGTTTCCAGGACCATCAGTGCGGGCGCGGCCATGCGCCGTCCGACCACAAATTTCGCCATTTTCGCGGCCATCGCCTCTTCTTCCGCGTCGAACCGGTCTTCCGGAGAATCGACGGCAAAGGTGTGGGCGCACCAGGCTTTAAGGCGATGGATGAGGGGTGTGGGACTGGACAAACTGTATGACCTCGTCACGGTTTTCTGCGAACCGAAGGAAGCATCCCCGGAACGAATCGAGCCGGTTGGGCCGATTGAAGGGGCTGAGGAAGATTCCATCGGGATAGATGCGACGCCTGCGGATCCGTGTCCAGGGGATTTTCCGCCGCATACTCAAATGGGAAATCTGCACGCCTGACGCATTCAGTGCATAGCGGGTGGAAAAAAAGTAGCGCGACAGGGAGGCGGTAAGCAGGCCAAAGGTTAGAAAGCCGTAGACCCCGCTTTCAAAGCTGAGGGTGACGGCAGCCGAGAGCCCCAGAATGGTGGTGCAAAGCAGGGTTGATTTTGCCGGTGATTCATCCAGGAGGGGGTGGACAGACCAGCGGATTTCCGATGGACATTTCGCCTGGATATCGTTTTTGGAGAACCTGTCTGATTCGATTTCGATGGCCACTCGTTTTTAACCCCTGGGACCCGGTTCGGTGTACGCCAGGGTTATGAAATAATCCTGCGGGTAACCCGCAGGTCTTTTTCCCGATCTTTGAAGTTCCAGGCGTCTGTACCGTATTTCTCGCAGACCAGGCGTTCGGCTTCTGATGCTTCACCCGACGACAGAGGCGCTTCGATGAGGGGGACGCCGAGCGTTTCCTGGAATCCGAGGCGGAGCGCATCGGCGACCTCTTCAAAAGAGATGGGACAATTCAGGACCTCCTGCAGGGAGATGGTGTGCCGGTCGAGTTCCCGGCGGAAGCGGGCCTGCAGGGCTTCCTGGTGTTCGGGCAGCAGGTCGACGATGCGTTTGTGATCCGGGCCGATGAGGAGGGAGCCGTGCTGGAGCAGCATGTCGCCCAGACGCCGCTGGGCGCTGCCGATCAGCTTTTTTCCCTGAAGGGTGACCTCGTATTGCGTGGTGCTCGAAAAACAGGGGGAGGTAAGGTGTTCGCTTCTGGGAGACGGGACGGGTTGCCGGCGGGACTCCAGCGCAGCCTCGGCGCCCAGGCGCTGTATGGCCGCCACGAGGCAGGCGCTGATTTTTCGGTAGGCCTCCAGGATCGTGCCCCCCAGCAGGGGATCCTTGCCGGGGCAGACTACGCTGTAGGTCAGCTCGTTCCAGTGGAGGACGGCCCGTCCCCCACTGGGGCGGCGCACGATATCGATGCCCTGCGCCCGGCATCGGTCGAGGTCGACTTCGCGAGCGACCCGCTGGGCGTAGCCGAAGGAGACGGCAGGGGGCGTCCAACCAAACACCCGGACGGTCGGAAGGGCAACACCCTCCTCAACGGCCCGAACCAAGGCTTCGTCTACGGCCATATTAAAAAAGGCGTTTCCGAAGTGGGTATTCAGAAAACGCCACTGATTCGGCTTCTGTTCCATATGCCGTCTACGAGATCCCCAACGCTTTCAAAGCTTCTTTGGCCGCCATCTGCTGGGCCTCTTTCTTGCTGCGTCCTCGCCCCATCCCCATCCGATTTCCTCCGATGACCACCTCGACGGTGAAGACCTTGCGGTGGTCCGGCCCTTCCTCCGAATTCACCAGATACCGGGGGTGACCCTGCCCCTCGCTCTGGGTGTGTTCCAAAAGGAGGCTTTTAAAGTTCAGATATTCTCCATTGGAGATGATTTCTCCGGCATTGAAGAGGAGGGTGCGCTGTATAAACCTTTCCGCGGCCTTCAGCCCTCCGTCCATATAAATCGCCCCCAGCAAGGCTTCGAATGCATCTCCAACAATGGAGGTCCGGTCCCGGCCTCCGGCAAGGTCCTCTTCGTTGCTTAAGTAGAGGTAGTCTCCCAGCCCGAGGTCGCGACCCTTCTGGGCCAATATCACTTTGCTGACCAGCAGCGATTTGATCTGGGTGAGGTCTCCTTCTCGCTTCTTCTGGAATCTCCGGTAGAGGTTTTCCGTCACGATCAGGTCGAGGACGGCGTCTCCCAGGAACTCCAGGCGCTCGTTGGATTCGATGCTTTCTTCATCGACGGTGTAGACATAGGAACGGTGCTTGAGCGCCTGGGTCAACAGCGCCGGGTCGGAAAAGGTGTATCCCAGCTTCTTGTGAAGTCCATCCAGCGGTTTTTCGCCTTCGTCTGTAAGCCAATGCCCGAGCTTATGGCATGCTTTTCTTAACCAGATGCTTGACTCCTCCTGTCATTTCTACGCCCGGTACTTGCGCATGACAAGGACGGCGTTGTGGCCCCCAAAACCGAAGGAGTTGTTCACGGCCACCTCAACGGGCATTTCCCGGGCCTTGTTGGGCACATAGTCGAGGTCGCATTCGGGATCGGGGGTTTCGTAATTGATGGTAGGGGGCACCCGGTCCTGGTGGATGGCGAGGATGCTGGCGATGGTCTCGACCGCACCCGAGGCTCCCAGCAGGTGGCCGGTCATCGACTTGGTGGAACTGACGGCCAGTTTTACCGCATGCTCCCCAAATACGGTTTTGATGGCTGCGGTTTCGCTTTTGTCCCCAATTGGGGTTGAGGTGCCGTGGGCATTGATGTAGTCGACATCTTCAGGCTGGAGTCCGGCCTGTTTCAAAGCCCTGTGCGTGGCCCGCACCCCCCCCTCGCCGCCGGGGGCCATGTCGGCCATGTGATAGGCGTCTCCCGTGTATCCTGCGCCGACGATTTCCGCATAGATGCGAGCGCCCCGACCCCGTGCGTGTTCCAGTTCTTCCAGGATCAGCCCCCCCGCGCCCTCACCCAGCACGAAGCCGTCCCGATGGGCATCGAACGGCCTGCTGGCGCGTTGGGGCTCGTCGTTCAGGGTGGAGAGCGCCTTCATGGACGCGAAGCCTCCCAGGGACATCGGGCTGACGGCCGCCTCGGCGCCGCCAGCGACCATGATGTCGGCCTCATCGTCCCGAATTTCTCGAAAGGCGTTTCCAATGGCGTGGGCAGCCGAGGAACACGCAGATACGGTCGTATAGTTGGGGCCTTTTGCGCCCAGTTCGATGGAGACCTGCCCCGAGGTCATATCGGCGATCATCATTGGAATGAAAAAGGGACTGATCCGGCGCGGCCCTTTCCGTATCAGGGCGGTATGCTGGTCCTCAAAAGTCTGCACCCCCCCAATGCCCGAGCCGTAGATCACTCCGACCCGCTCCGGGTCTTCGGCGGAGAGGTCCAGGTTGGCGTCTTCTGCGGCCATTTTGGCCGTCACAACGGCGTACTGCGTACAGAGGTCGGTTCGACGTGCTTCCTTACGGTCTATCCCGAACCGCTCCGGGTCGAAGTCCTTCAATTCCCCGCCGATTTTGACCCGAAAGTCCGTTGTGTCGAAGCCCTTGATATAGTCGATGCCGCTCTCTCCATTGAGGAGCGCATTCCAACAGGTTTCTATGGACAGGCCGTTGGGGGCCAGTATGCCCAGACCTGTGACTGCCACCCGTCGTTTTGTGTTGTCCACCGGAGGTGCCCTCTTATTGGGGGCTCCAGTCCCCCTATTCGCCCAGCCGTTTCTTCAAGTAGCCGATGGCGTCGTTGACGGTTTCGAGCTTCTCGGCGTCTTCGTCGGGAATCTCAATATCGAATTCCTCTTCAAACGCCATCACCAGTTCAACAGTGTCTAAAGAATCGGCACCCAGATCGTCGATAAAGTAGGCATCCGGGGTTACGCTATCTGCATCTACACCGAGCTGATCCACAATCAGATCGCTCACTTTTTGCTGAAGATCCTCGACCATGTTTTCCTCCTTTGACTGCGGTCAAACGGCAAACAACACACGGCCCTTCTCCACCCCACGCACGGCAAACGTCAAACGGGAAACCGACCCATCCGCCCTGCCCTGAACCCTGGCTCTGGCTTTTGGGAGGTGATGTGGGGGGACGTTGCACATTTCACGGTTCACCTGGTTACATGACCAGGCCACCGTCCACCACCAGAACCTGTCCGGTGATATAGGCCGCATCGTCCGATACCAGAAACGCTACTGCCGCTGCGATGTCCTCCGGCTTGCCCGGAGTACCCAGCGGAATCTGTTCGAGGAGTTTGTCTTTGACGTCTTGAGAGATGTCCCGGGTCATTTCCGTGGGAATGAATCCGGGGGCAACCACATTGGCCGTGATGCCACGGCCCGCCAGTTCGCGGGCAACGGTTTTGGTGAGCCCGATGAGTCCGGACTTCGATGCCGTATAGTTGACCTGGCCGGGATTGCCCGTCAGTCCGGTTATCGACGAGATGTTGACGATGCGTCCGGTGCGTGCACGCACCATAGCGCGCGTGGCTGCTTTGATGCAGAGAAACGCGCCCTTGAGGTTGATATCCAGGACCGCGTCCCAGTCTTCCTCTTTCATCCGCATCAACAGACCATCCCGGACGACCCCGGCGTTATTGACCAGGATGTCGATCTTCCCCCAGGCGTCCAGGACCGTTTTGAAGAGGGCCTCCACATCGGTGGGGGTCGAGACATCGGCCTGAAGCCCGAGCGCGCGGCACCCCATCCTCTCGATCTGCTCGGCCACCGACCTGGCGGCGTCCAGGCTGCGGCTGGCGCATACGGCCACATCGGCCCCCTCGGCGGCCAGCCGGAGCGCTATGGCCTTGCCGATGCCCCGGGAACCACCGGTGACAACGGCTGTTCTGTCTTTTAATATGCCCATTTCAGAAGAATGCTGCCCCAGGTATATCCGCCTCCTACGCTCGCCAGGAGAATGTTATCTCCGGGTTTGATCCGCCCCTGCTCAACGGCCTCGGAAAGCCCGATGGGGATGGTGCCGGACGTGGTGTTGGCGTATCGGTCAATGTTGATCAGCACCCTGTCCGTGGACAGTTTGAGCCGGTTGACACTGGCGTCGATAATCCGCTTGTTGGCCTGATGGGGCACAAAGAGGGCGATGTCTTCTCCCGTAAGCCCGTTGCGTTCCAGGAGCCTGGCGGATACACCTGCCAGGCTGGGGACGGCAAACCTGAAGACCTCCCGCCCCTCCTGATAGATATAGTGCATCTTTTTATCGACGGTTTCGTGGCTGGCAGGGTGGAGGCTTCCCCCTCCGGGTTGGCAGAGATGTTTGCCGCCCGAGCCGTCGATGTGGAAGATAAAATCCCGGATGCCCGCTCCGTCTTCGGCCGGTTCCAGGAGCACCGCGCCCGCTCCATCTCCAAACAGGACGCAGGTTTCCCGGTCGGTATAGTCGACGACGGCGCTCATCTTATCCGCGCCGATGACGGCAACTCTTTTATGGGCTCCTGTCTCTACAAATTGACTGCCGACCACCAGGGCGTAGAGAAACCCGCAGCAGGCTGCTGAGAGGTCGAATCCCCAGGCATTTTGGGCACCTACGCTGTCCTGTACCAGACACGCCGTGGCCGGATACATCATATCGGGCGTTATGGTGGCCACAATAATCAGGTCGATGTCTTTGGCGTTCATCCCCTTCTGTTCAAGCAGGCTTTCCAGGGCCTGGGCGGCCATATAGGAGGTCCCCAGGTCCTTATCCAGGATGCGCCGTTCCCGGATACCGGTTCGGGTCTGGATCCATTCGTCTGAGGTATCGACCATTTTTTCCAGGTCTGCATTGGTCAGCCGTTGCTCGGGAAGGTAGCGGGATACTCCGGTAATTGAGACGGAACCTTTTTTTTGCATACATTACCTGGCGTTTGAAAGGCGCTCCGGGACGCCCACCCTGGTTTGGGCACAAGCCCGTGTTGGAGCAGGCAGAATCGATGTTCCACAGATAGGCTCGTGGTCATTCTCGCAAGTTCATACTAAACGGCTTCGCCTTCCATGACCTCCCGGCGGTTGTAATGGCCGCAGCTGGTACAGACCCGATGCGGCCGACGCGGTTGCCCGCAGTTGGGACACTCGGCAAAAGCAGGCGTCGAGAGTTTCCAGTGCGCTCGCCGTTTACCGGTCCTGGAATTGGAGCTTCTTCGTTTCGGGTTTGCCATTTTGTTCTCCGAATAAGATGGCGCATAGCGTGAAAGATTTGAGGTCTTAGTCTTACGCTTTCAACGCCCGCAGCGCTTCCCACCGCAGGTCGATGGTTTCGGCTTTACACGTGCACTGTTTGAAGTTCAGGTTTTCTCCGCAGGAGGGACAGAGCCCCGCGCACGATTCTTTACAGACGGGGTTGATCGGGACCTCAAGGAGAATATAGTCTTTGACCTCTTTTCCCAGATCGATTTTCCCGGGTTCGTCATCCAGCCAGATGAGCGTCTCGTCCTCATCGCCTCTCAGGGAGGGGGGGCGCCCCTTCTGGAAGATAAAGTGGAAGTGAGACGTCAGGCGCAGGTCGAACGGTTCCAGGCAGCGGACACAGTCCAGGCGGAGGCGGAAGTTTGTCTCTCCACTGGCCGAGAGCGAATCGCTCAGCTTAAAGACCGTCATCCGGGTGCTGATGGGGTGCACGAACCGCAGGTCTGGATCACGGATATGCAGGTCTTCGGGGGCCTCGGCCCATTCGTATTCATTGGCCCCTTCTCGCAGTTCACGCAGATCGATTTCCACTGTATTCGCACTCCTTAGGATTCGCCGAAGAAAAAGGCGGTTTCCACTGCTCCATTCTCCGGCGAGTCGGAGGCGTGTACCGCATTTTCCCGTACGTTGCTTCCAAACGCCTTTCGGATGGTCTTCTCGGCAGCTTCAGCCGGATTGGTGGTGCCTACGACTTCCCGGAGAATGCGGACGGCGTCTTCCCGTTCGAGTACCACAGGCACCGCCGGGCCGGATGTCATAAAATCGAGCAGACCGTTGTAAAAAGGCTGTTCCCGGTGGACCGCATAAAACGCTGCGGCCTGCGCCCGGGTGAGCCTCATCATTTGTATCTCGACGACTTTAAACCCTTTGCTTTCAACCTGTTTAATGATTTCACCGATAACGTTTTGAGCAACGGCATCCGGTTTGATCATCATTAACGTACGTTCTGCCATCTATCGGTCCGGGAAGCAAAAGATGCAAATGATTAACAGGATGCTGGCTGTCAGCCTGAGAATGGGAAAAATAGAATTTCTCAGGGAATTTGTCAATACCATTTTTCGACGTCCGTCACCCCGGGGGAGCCCGTTTTAAGAAAACGGTTGACAGGAAGGCGGCCTCAGCATTTAATTTATACAGGCTTCGGCTTTGAAAATGTCAACAAAATACGGAAAAGCAGGCAACGGGTCAGCAAGAGTCAAAAAGCCGACGGCCGGTTGCTTGATTAAACGTCTCTTTCTTTTTTCAGATTCCAATGAATTCCATTTCCCATTTCTTAGACGGCAAGGTTCTGCTTGTCACGGGATCGACCGGATTTGTGGCGAAGGGACTGGTGGAGAAGCTTCTGCGGTGTGTCCCTGATATACAACGGATTTATCTGCTGGTCCGGCCCAGACGTCAGTCGAGCGGGGCACCTGTTTCGGCGGAGCAGCGGTTGGCACGGGAGGTGTTCCACAGCCGTGCTTTTGAGAAGCTGCGGAATGAGCAGGGACCGGCGTTCGACAGCGTCATCCGGCAGAAGGTTGTGGCTGTGTCCTATGATCTGGCAGCGGATCGGCTGGGCATCGATCCGGAGGTCTATGCGCGGCTTACCCAGGAGGTAGACATTGTAATCAGCGTTGCGGGCACTGTGGTTTTCGACGAGCGCCTCGACCTCGCCCTGGAAGTGAATACCCTCGGCCCCCAACGGCTGCTTGAGTTTGCAAAGGCCTGTCCAGATGCCATTTTCCTGCATGTGTCAACCGCGTACGTCAACGGGCAGCTGACAGGGCGGATTCCCGAAGTGGCGCTCCGGCCGGATTGTACTGTTGCAGAACTGATGGGCAATGGTCGGACATGCGGGTACGATCTGGATGCTGAGATTGCGTCAATCCGGCAGCTCACCCGGCAGGTGGAGGAGGCGTCACAGCGCTCGGAACTCCAGGACCGGTTCCACCGAATGCTGGAGAAGCAGGACAGGGGCAAACGGGTTACGGCGTACAGGCGGACGCACCAGCTTGAGGCCCTGCGTATCCGGTGGATTGGGAAGCGGCTGGTGGAGGAGGGTATGGCCAGGGCGCGGCAGCTGGGCTGGCACGACTGTTACACTCTGACGAAGGCTATGGGCGAACAGGTGATCGTCAAGACCCGGGGGGATTTGCCCACGGCCATTGTCCGGCCTTCGATTATCGAAAGCAGCCTGCTGGATCCCGAACCGGGGTGGCTGGAGGATTTGAAGGTGGCCGATCCGCTGATCGCCTACTATGGCAAGGGGCGGCTGCCCGATTTTCCCGCGGATCCCGATGTTGTGATCGATGTGATTCCGGTGGACTTTGTGGTCAATGCGATTATTGCGGCCCTTCCGAGGGTGCGGGAGGAAAAGGAGGTCAAAGTTTACCAGGTGGCCACCGGGTCTGAAAACCCGATGCGACTGGGGGAGATGTTTGAGCTGGTTTACGACTATTTTAAGCGTAACCCCATGCAGGATAAAGCGGGACGGCCCATTGAAGTGCACCGATGGAATTTCCCCAGCCCGAAGGCGTTTCAACGGAACTGCCGCTTGAAATACAAGCTTCCCCTACATACGCTGGGCTGGTTGATGGACCACATCCCGCTGTCTTCTCGATGGAGGCGAAAGGTCTCAATGCTGGAAGCGACATTTGACCGGATATTCGCTCTGAGCGAGATTTACAGTTGTTATACCAATCTGAATTGCGAGTTCCAGACGGAGAATACCCGTCGGCTTTATGAAGAACTCACTTCTGAAGACCAGGAGACCTTTAACTTCGACGTGAGCCGAATCGAATGGCAGGACTACATCCAGAACATCCACATCCCGGGGTTACAGCGCCACGTGTTGAAAACCCACACTTGAAACCGAAGCGTGGAAGATGTGGATTTTTTTGTTTTTCAGGAGCGTTTTGATGGACCGTCGCTATTCTGGCTCCACACCGCTGCTTGAACAGTATATCAACGAACTGATCGACGATTCGGATCAGATGTTGGCCACCTACGACCGGATGGCGCAGGAGATTGTTGAGTTAGGACGCCTGGAGGGATATTTTGAGGGCTGGGACACCGGGGCGTTGAGGTGGCCGCAAAGCCGGACCGAGGCCGGACCGATCGACCTGGAGGGTCTGCAGGCACGGGTGAGGTTGGTGGATGCCTTTTACCAGGGGGTTCCCAGGCTGCGGGACGGGCGGTTGACCGAGGCATACGAGCAGTTCAGCCGTCTGGCAACCGCCTACCAGAAAGGCAACCGGATCTACCTGCAGGTCAAGGCGCAGTTCACCGCGCGGGGTGTCGGGACAGAGCAAGATTTTCTGCAGCTTTATCAGACCCTCTACGTCGAGGCGCTGGCGAAGGGGGACCTCTTTGCCCCGGATGTGGGGGAGGCGGCCCTGGCACAGGCGAGGGTCTCCCGGGTACCTCTTTCGCACGCACAGGCCGTGGCCGAGGCCCTCTCGACGGTTGCTTTGGGCGACGATCGCAGGTGGGAGGATCTCTATTCCTGTACGGTAGACGGGGTCACGACCGAGGCCTCCCTGCGCGATCTGCTTCGAGATGTGGCCCAGCGGACGTTAGACCACATTGCGGCCGGGGAACTTTTGGCGACCCGTTACAATACGTACAACAACCTGGGCTGGTTCGGCAGTTCGGTCTGGAAGGTCGTTGTGGGTGCCGAGTTGTTGTTGTATCGGCTCGCCGCCCGGCTCAATGGAGATGCGGGGGAACAGGAGGCCGTCCGGTCGGATATCTGGCTTGCGCAGGGCATGCTGATCGCGTTTTTCCAGGCCCACCGCGAAGACCCTGTTCGGTTGAAGCCAGAGAGGTACTGGTACGGACAGGATTACAGCTATTTGACCCGGGATATGATCGACCTGGGGGTTCGGCTGGTGGGCCGCGTCAACCGGCTGGTTCGGGATGCGAACCGCCCGGGTGGGGAGGATGAATTGAAGGCGCTTGTGCTGCCCCCCCTCCTGGCCGGGGAGGCCCGCGGGCGGTTTTTGGAATATCCCCAGGTTGGGAGACGGGCAGAACGCTCTCCCTGGCAGCGGGCGTTCAGGCTCGGACGCTGGGCGCTGGCTTCCTGGAAGACAGGCCGGCGCAGGGTGCGGTTGGCCAGATCGACGCTGGAAGAGGACCGTCGGTTGGAGCGGGCGTGGCAGGAGTGGGTGAGGTGGGCCGGGGCCACGCTTCGAATTTTTGACATTCAGGTCAAAATCCGTATCGATCCCCAGTTTCTCCCGGTTGCCAGAGCGCTGGGTCTGGACAGTGGAAAGCGGAAGGTCCTTTTTTTGCCGGCCCACCAGAGTCTGCTGGACCATCCGATTATGTATCACGTGCTGGGCTCCTCCGAACTGATGGCTGCGATGGGCTGGGAAAAGCCGAGGCCCTGCGTGCTTCTGGGTCGCACCGGGCTGTCCAGGGCGGGCGTGAGGATCGGCTCCTGGAACCTGACGATGTTTGGCGTCTCTTCGGAGACCTTCGACTGGATGCTGGAAGAGCTGGATGGTTATGTGACGCGCGAACGCGTCGGTGGGACAGGCTCTACGGCCATGAGGGTTGTGGCGGCGCTGGGAAAACGTCCGGGCATCATCTATCCTATGGGGACAACGCCCGCTTTCGACATCCAGCTCTTTCCACTCCAGCATGGGATGTTCGCTCAGCTGCCCCACGATGTGGTCATTGTACCCATCGTTTTCCGAGGCGCCCACTCCCTCTGGCCCAAGTGTCCCAGGGGCAACCTGAACATCAGTCCGGGCGTGGTCGAGGCCGTGGTTGCTCCTCCGATGCTGGGTGAGACCACGCTACTGCCCAAGCGGCGGCGGCTGCGGATTCAGCTGGAGGCCGCAAATCTTTTTCAGGCGGTCCACATTTCTACGCTGTTGAATCCCGAGCCTTCGGGGTAAAACAGGGATCGGGGAATGGATCTATGGTAGAAGCAGTGACATTGGCGATTGTCGTGGGAGCAGTTTTTGCAATCTACCTGGTGAAGCGGCGGCGTTCCTATCGGGATCTGGACGCTTTTTACGACCTTTCCGAAGGAGAGCGATTTGCCCACAGATGGGGGTATACGGATACCCGGTTTGAGTTTGAGGACCCCAGGACCGTTAAGGTCACCGGGAGCAGATATCCGATATCGGGTTACCGGATGCCGTATCTGGTTTCCTTCCTGGAAGATACGCTTGATATCTCTATCCATCCGGACGATATGAATGTGGAGGTGGAAGACCAGGAGGTACCCGAACCGAATATCAACGGTGGGTTTCTGGCTTCTGTTCAGGCCAGATTCAAAGCGGACCAGTACTCACGCGATGCAAAGGAGCGCCTGATTCACAGCCACGGACAGCTGAGTGTAGACGAAATTTATCGGGTGCTGTATTCGTCATCGCTGAAACGGACAGTCGATCTGGTCTTTTATCCTGAGGGAGAAGATGAGGTCAGGGCGGTTATCGAACTGGCGAACGAGCACAATGTGTGTCTGGTGCCCTATGGAGGCGGGACGAACGTAAGCGGCGCGCTGGCCTGTCCGGTTGAAGAACAGCGGATGATTGTGTCGGTGGATTTAAGGCGCATGAACCGAATTCTGTGGATTGATCAGGAGAATTATCTGGCCTGCGCCGAAGCGGGCATCCTGGGCAAGCAGCTGGAGGTGGAGCTTGAGAGAAAGGGGTACACGTCGGGGCACGATCCGGACAGTGTTGAGCTTTCGACCCTGGGGGGATGGATTGCGACCAATGCCAGCGGGATGAAAAAGAACAGATACGGCAATATCGAAGAGATCGTGCTTGAGGCCACGCTGGTTACGCCTACGGGGGAGATTGAAACAAAGCATGTAACGCCGAGGAATTCAACCGGCATCCAGCCCAGGTCTTTTCTGTTCGGCAGCGAGGGCAATTTTGGCATTATTACCAAGGCGGTGATCAAGGTCCATCACCTGCCTGAGGCGCGCAAATACGGGTCGCTTGTGTTTCCCTCTTTTGAGAAGGGCGTCGGCTTCTTAAAGGCATTGCGTCAGACGGGCGGGTTGCCCGCAAGTATCCGTCTGGGGAGCAATAAGGAGCTTCGATTCGCACAGGCTTTAAAACATGAACCGACATTTTTGAAGGGGATTAAAGAGAAGGTGCAGGCATTCTTTATGCAGAAAATCCTGGGGTTCGATCCGATGCAGATGGTCGTCTGCACCATTGTGATGGAGGGGTCAAAAGGGGAGGTGCGCCAGCAGGATAAGACGATCTTCAGTCTGGCTAAAAAGCACGGCGGCATGAGCGCCGGCGCGAGCATCGGCAAACGGGGGTATGCGCTGACGTTCGGGATTGCTTATATCCGGGATTTCGTCAACGAGCTTCAGATCCTGGGGGAGACGTTTGAGACGTCGGTGCCGTGGGATAAGATCCACCAGGTGTGCCAGGCCGTGCAGAAGGAACTGGACGAACAGGCGGTGAGGCATCACATACCGGGCAAGCCCTATCTCCAGTACCGTGTTCCGCAGACGTACCACACAGGGGTTTGTATTTATTTTACGATGGGTTTTTGTGCAAAAGGGCTGGAAAGGCCGGATGAGGTTTTTCACGTTATCGAGCGGCGCCTGCGGCAGGTTATTCTCGACAACGGCGGCTCTTTGTCCCACCACCACGGCGTGGGCAAGATCCGGCAGGGTTTCCTGCCCCAGGTTCAGACTGAAAACACCATCCATGTTTTGCGTCAGACCAAAAAGGCGATGGATCCCAACAATATCTTTGGCATCAGAAACGGCGTTTTTCATGCGTTCCCGGAAGATTGATGCATGCTAAGCAGGCCATAAAATGCCTCAAGAAAAGACAGTGATCATCACAGGGGCTTCTTCGGGGCTTGGTGCATCGCTGGCCCTGGAATTCGCCAAGGCCGGAGCGAATCTCGGGCTGTTTGCACTGGACGAGGAAGGGCTGGTGGAAACCGCGGCCAAGTGTCGGGAGCGCGGGGCCCGCGTGCTTACGGTTGCCGGAGACGTGGGAAGGCCGGAAGACTGTGAACAACTGGTTGAAGATACGGTTTCCCAGTTTGGGGGGGTGGACTACCTGATTGCCTGTGCCGGTGTGAGTATGTGGGCGAAATTCGAAGAGATTGAGGACGTGTCCATATTCCGCAAGCTTATGGAGACAAATTATCTTGGTATTGTCAACTGCGTCTATTATGCCCTTCCGCATTTGAAGGTGCGCAGCGGGATGATTGTGGCCATCTCCTCGATCCAGGGCAAGATAGGCGTTCCGTTCCATACGGGTTATGTCGCCTCCAAGCACGCTGTGCAGGGTTTTTTCGAGTCTCTGCGAGCCGAGCTCAGCGGGAGCGGCGTGGATGTTCTGACCGTATTGCCCCACTGGTTGAGGGGGACCAATTTGCGGAAGAGCGCGTTTGGGAAAGATGGGAGCGCCATGGGCGCGTCGAAAAAAAAACACAGCAAGGAGTCCATCTCCCTTGAGGCATGCTGTCAGGCCATCCTCAAAGCAATGGAAAAGAGGAAAAGGGAGCTGGTCATTCCTTCAAAGCTCAAGCTCCTTCCGTGGTTAAATCTGATCAATCCCGGGATCGTGGCGTTTTTCGTCAAGGGGGCGATGGAACAGCAGGACAGGTAATTGTTCGCGGTTCAGGCGAGCAGGCGTTCCATGTCGAGGAGCTGTTCGACGCGTTCGGGCATCCGGCCCAGACGGCCTGCGTTGACGTCCAGTTCCGGATCGAAAGGGAGGGTGCCAAGAGAAGGGATGCCGGTGAGGCGGGTGACGACGTCGGGGCTGGTCAATGCGGCGGTGTCGAGGGGGCCTGGCTGTGGGGAGTTGTAGACGACGCCCCGGACCTTCAGGTTGCGGGCAGCGGCGGCTTCGAGGGTGAGCAGGGTGTGGTTGATTGTGCCCAGCGCGGCCCGGGCGACAACGAGGAGGGGGAGGCCGAGCCGGCCGGCGAGGTCGGCCACGGAAAGGTCGTCCCGGATGGGGACGAGGAGGCCGCCGATGCCTTCGACGACCATCCAGGCGTGGGCCGCCGAGAGTCTGGCAAAGGCGTCGAGGATGGGGTCAAGGTCGATGGTGCGTGCTTCGATTTGGGCGGCCACGTTGGGTGAGAGGGGAGCGGTGAGGCAAACGGGGTTGACCTCGTGGATCGGATCGGAGACCCCGGCGGCCTTCTGGAGGAGGAGGGCGTCGGCGGAGACCGGGCCGCCCGATGCGACGGGTTTCATGACGCCCGGGTCGAGTCCCCGGGCACGGAGGCCTGCGGCGAGGCCTGCGGCTACGGCGGTTTTGCCGACGCCGGTGTCGGTGCCGGTGATGAAGATGCCTCTGCGCATGGTCAGGATACGTCGTCGGTGACGGCCCGGATGGATTCGCGGGTGATGTCCAGGAGCTTCTGGAGTTCCGCGTCCGGAATGCTTAACTGGGGCATCAGAACGATTGTGTTGCCCAGGGGGCGGATGAGGAGGCCGCGGGTGCGGGCCTCCCGGCAGACACGGACTCCGATCCGGTCCTGCCGGGGGTAGGGCCGCCGGGAGGCCCGGTTGGCCACGAGTTCGACCGCGGCGATGAACCCGCACTGTCGGATGTCGCCGACGTGGGCGAGGGTTTCAAAGCGGGACAGGCCGGCCCGGAGGCGCTCAATTTTGGGGCGGAGGGCGTCGAGGGTGCGTTCGTTTTCAAAGACCTTGAGCGTTGCAAGAGCAGCGGCGCAGCCGAGGGGGTTGCCGGTGTAGGTGTGGCCGTGGAAGAATGTCTTGAGCGCGGCGTCATCGCTCAGGAAGGCACGGTAGACTTCATCGGTGGTCAGGGTAGCGGCCACGGGAAGGTAGCCGCCGGTGAGGCCTTTGCCCAGGCAGAGGAGGTCGGGGGCGACGCCTTCCTGCTCGCAGGCGAACATCGTCCCGGTGCGGCCGAAGCCGGTGGCGACTTCGTCGGCGATGAGGAGTACCTCGTGTTCCCCGCAGAGTTCCGCGGCCCGTTTCAAGTAGCCTTCGGGGTGGACGAGCATGCCCCCGGCGCCCTGGACGAGGGGTTCGATAAGCAGGGCGGCGATGCGGCCGGCGTCCCGTTTGAGGACTTCCTCCAAAGCCTTATGACAGCCCCGGTTGCAGGACCGCTCGTCGGCGCAGAAGGAGCAGCGGTAGGGGTGGGGCGCGGGGGCGGCGAGGGTGGGGAAGAGGAGGGGGCGGTAGACCCTGTGGAAGAGGTCGATGCCGCCGACGCTGACGGCGCCGAGGGTGTCGCCGTGGTAGCTTTCCGTGAGGTGGATGAACGTGGTTTTTTCCGGACGCGGGTCGGGCCGTTGCTGCCAGTATTGAAAAGCCATTTTGACGGCGATTTCAACCGCGGTCGCGCCGTTGTCCGAGTAGAAGACGCGGGTCAGTTCCGGCGGGGCGATTTCAACGAGTTTTTCGGCCAGCCGGACAGCAGGAAGGTTGGAGAGGCCCAGGAGGGTGCTGTGGGCGACCCGGTCGAGCTGGTCCCGAACGGCGTCGTCGATTTCAGGGACGCGGTGGCCGTGGACGTTGCACCACATGGAGGAGGTGCCGTCTATGTAGCGCACCCCGTTGATGTCTTCCAGGTAGACCCCGTCGGCGCGGGCGATGATGACGGGGTCTTCCTGCGCGTAGTCCCGCATCTGGGTGAAGGGATGCCAGACGAGTTGGCGGTCGAGGTCTTTTAAGCGGGTCTTTTCTTCGGGAGACATAAACCATGGATCAGAATTATGTGCGTGTGGCACCGATGTTTTCGAGGGTCTGTTTGGATATCTTGCAGACCATGGTATAGGCCGGATCGTATATGTTGCCGATGTCGTATTCTACGACCTGGCCCATCAGGACGTGGATTGTGCGGGCGTCGAGGCCGTAGTCTTCCTGCAGGAAGCACACCATTTCGGTGGTGGCGTGCTGCACGGCTTGATCCAGGGGGCGGGCGTTGCCTATGGCCATGATGTGCGTCTTATTCTCCGCCCGGGGCCAGGTGATGGTTCTGCCTTTGAGGAGGCGGACGGTGAAGGTGACGTCGAAGGAGATTTCGATGCCGGTGCCCACGATTTCTCCGTCGCCCTGGACCGCGTGGCCGTCTCCCAGGTGGAAGAGGGCACCGGGCACGAAGACGGGGAAGGTGACGGTGACGCCTTCGACGAATCCCCTGTAGTCCATGTTGCCCCCGTGGGTGGACGAGGTGGCCGTGGAGATGGCCTGCCCGCGCGGAGGGGCCACGCCGAAGCAACCGACCATCGGGCAGAGGGGGAGCTTGAGGCCGTTTAGCGGGCCGTCGAGGCCGAGGGGGCTGGCGGTATTGTTTTCAAAGTCAATCTCCCATTCCACCCGTCCAATGTCGTCGTCGAATTTTGGAATATAGCCGAAGTCGAGCACGTTGGCGGCGATACGGCTGCTGGTGTACCCGATTTTCCGGTTGGGGGCGAGGTGGTCGAAGGTGACGGCGATGCTGTCACCCGGTTCGGCGTCCTGGATGTGGAAGGGACCGGTCTGGGGATTTCCGCCCGGGGTGACCGGTTCGTTGCTTCCGTCATATCCGCCCGCATCGACGGTGGTGGTAGAGACGGTGTCACCCGGGGCGATGTGAAGCGCCGGTTCGTGCGCGCCGATGGCGGAGTAGTAGACCTGGGGCTGGAATTGATGGTGGGCCATAAGCACTCCTTTTGGCAAAGGTAAAAGGTGAAACGCTCCACCTCACCCCCCAAATCCAGAAACAAGGGTTCCGGAAAAGGATGGAAAAGGGTCAGCCGGTTCAGGCGAGGGGGATTCGGCTCAATCCAATTTAATCGATGGGAGACGCCGTGTAAATAGAAAAAATGGTCGTTGTGGGAGAGGAGGAAGATGAAGCTTTATTTTCTGGGAGGCGCCGAAGAGGTCGGCGCGTCGTGTACACTGGTTGAGATCGAAGGGCACCGCATCCTGGTGGATGCGGGCATCCGGATGGGGGCCGCGCCCGGGGCGCACCTGCCCAATTTCTCGGTGTTGGACGAGGTGGGCTCGCCGGAGGAGGTGCTTTTAACCCACGCGCATACGGACCACACCGGGGCGCTGCCGGTGCTGGTGCCCGGGCTGCCTGCGGGGGTGCGCATCCGGTGTACGCCGCCCACGCAGGCGATTACACGGGTGCTGTTGACCGATGCGGTCAAGATTATGGAGCAGCGGGGGGAAGGGGACGGGGAGTTGCCGCTTTATCCGCCCGAAGCAGTCGATTTGAGCCTGGGTCGGATGGCGCACGTGCCCTTTCTGTGCACGGTGCCCATTTGCGACGGAGCGCTGAAGGCGACCTGGATTCCGGCCGGGCACATCCTGGGGGCGGCGTCGATTTATATCGAGGGACGGCGGGAGAGCCTGCTGATGACGGGGGATGTGTCGGTGGCCAACCAGCAGACGATTTCGGGGATGGCCGTGCCCCGGTGCCGTCCGGATGTGGTGGTGATGGAGTCGACCTACGGGAACCGGCAGCACGCAGACCGGGCGCAGCAGGAGACGGCATTGGCCCTGCGGGTGGCCGAGGCGGTCCAGGCCGGGGGCAAGGTACTGATCCCCGCCTTTGCCGTGGGCCGCGCACAGGAGGTGATCCTGGTTCTGTCCCGGGCGATGCGCAGGGGGCAGGTGCCCGCCTTCCCGGTGTTTGTAGATGGCATGGTCCGGTCGGTGAATGCGGTTTACACGGCTTTTCCTGAGGACCTGGCCCCGCCGCTGCGCCGCCGGGTGTTGAAAGGGGAGGATGCGTTTTATTCGGAGTTTGTTTCGGCAGTGGCGGTTCCGGCAGATCGAGCACAGGTACTGGAGGGCCCGCCCTGCTGTATTGTGGCCAGTTCGGGGATGCTGGTTGGAGGGGCGTCGAGTTTTTACGCACAGCGGCTGGTGGGAGGTGCGGAAAATTTGATCGCGATTACAGGGTATCAGGATGAAGAGTCGCCGGGACGGGCGCTGCTGGCGCTGGCCCAGGCGCCGGAGGGAGCGGGGAGGGCGCTGACGTTGAACGGGCAGCGGGTGGGGGTGGCATGCCAGGTGGAGACCTATTCCCTGTCTGCGCATGCAGACAGCGGAGAGCTGGCCTCGCTGGTGAGGCGGCTCTCGCCCCGGTCGGTTTACCTGGTGCATGGGGACGGGGACGCGCGGGCTGCGCTGGCGTCGGTCCTGGACCTGCACCTGCCCGAGGGGGTGCACCTGCCGGAGAACGGCGGGGTTTACACGGTGGAGGTGGTGTCGAGGCAGAAGCGGCGCTACGGCCGCCTGGTGTCTGTACAGGGGATTTCGGGAGGGCGGTCGGCCGATGCGGAGGCGTTGGACGAGGTGCGGACCTACCTGCTGGAGACGGGGATGAAAGGCGTATTGCGGGCGCAGGAACTGGCCGAAATCTGGCACGGGACGGAGGGGGTGGGACCGGCTGAGGTGGCGGGCTTCAAGGCGCTTTTGGACGAACCGCAGACGGCGTTTGTTGCAGACCATCGCCGGCCCTATCTCTATCATGTCGCTGAGGCAGCGACGGAGGATGCGGGCCCGATGGAGGTGAACGAGGCCCGGGTGCGGATTCAGGGGGCTTTTCCGCCCGGGGCGGGGCTTTTCAAGTGTAGCGCGTATGTCGAAGAGGGGGTCTACGAACTGGCGTTTCACTTTCCGGATGTGATCGAGGCGCAGTACGGGGAGCAGATGCGGGCGCTGGAGGCAGAGACGGGGTGGACCCTCCGGCTGCGAAAGACGGCCCACCAGGGGCGGCTGTTTGAAGAGGCCCTGGCGGCCGTGCCGGAAGGGACGACACCGTTGAGGGCGCCGGCGCTCCGGCTGGAGAAGCGCGAGGTGTCGGTGGCGGTATCAGAGGGCCTGGAAGCGGACTGGGAAAGGCTGGCCGAGGCGGCCGAGCAGCGCTTCTGCGAGACGACGGGGTACAGGCTCCGGCTGGTCCGGCCGGGTGAGCAAGGGCCTCCACCTCCTGCCGAGGCCCCGGAGGAAGCGTGGGAGATCAACCGTGCGTATGCAGAGATCCGAAAGGCTTTTCAGGGGGAACAGCACATGCCCTATAAGATCGGTCTCAAGTCGGACGCGGGAGGGTCGTATATCGAGATGGCGTTTATCTCGCCAGCGGTGGGGGGGCGCTACCGGGACCTGCTGGAGCGGCTGTCGGCGCGGATCGGGTGGTCGATCCGGGTGCGGGAGTCGGCCAATCAGGAGCAGCTTGCGCAGGAGGCGCGACGGATCACGTCGGAGGCGTGCACGGTGCGGTGCGCACCGAGGCTTTTCGCGGGCGAAGGGCGCGTGGTGATGCCGGTGGTGCGGGCGCCGGATGAGGCAGAACAGGAGACGCTTCGGGAGGCGTTTCGGGAAGCGACGGGGTTTGAAATCGAGTGGGAGGAGGCAAAAGGGGACCGGGGGAGGGGTTAAAATTTCGTTTTGCGCGGGTGGTAGTTGATTGTACTAAAGGAGGTACAAGATGGCGACGGCGATACAGGTTCGGGAATCGGACGTGACGATTGAGAGCGGGGGAGATGTGCTGCCGGCCTTTTTTGCGCTGCCACAGCGGACCGGGCCGGTGCCGGGGGCGATGATGGTGCACGATATTTTCGGACTGCGCGACCTGGCACGGGGACAGGCCAGGCGGCTGGCCGCACACGGGGTGGCGGCGGTCTATCCCCACCTGTTTCGGGGCATCGGGCCGGTGGACCCGGGGGTGGACCCGGAGGCGGGGAAGGCGACCCGGCCGTTTGTGGATGCGATTACGGTCGAGCAGTGTATGGGCGATATTGAGGCGGGGCTGGACTTCCTGCGCAGTCAGCCTGAGGTGGACCCCGACCGGCTCATCATCTGGGGATACTGCTGGGGCGGGGCGATGGTGTTGCGGGGTGCGAACCGGGTGCCCGGGCTGGCAGGCGTGGTGGTGTGGCACGGCATACTGAAGGGGGAAGACCTGGCGGAGATGGACAACGCAGTGGGACCGATCCTGGGGCTGTTCGGAGACGCGGACAGCAGCATTCCGGTGTCGGATGTGGAGGTGTTGCAGGCCCGGTGCGAAGTGGCCGGGGTGGAGACCGATTTCCACCTGTTTCCAGACGCGCCGCATTCCTTCTGCGACGATACCCGGCCGACGGCCTTCAACGCAGAGGCGTGTAAGCATGCGTGGAAGGAGGTGGGGAGGTTTATAAGAGAGCGGGTGGGTTGATGGTTCGTGGTGGTGGTTTCAATGGGGCGATCATGACCAGCGTAAACGGCCGTGAGTACAGCCGCAAGGCCCGGCCTGTGGTCGGGGTCTGTATCGATGGGAGCGACCAGGCCTACCTCACTGCTGCGGCAGAGGGGATGCCCAATCTGCAGGCGATCTGTCAGAGGGGGCACCACGGGCTGGTGCATACGGTCATCCCTTCGTTTACCAACCCGAACAATATCGCGATTGTCACCGGTACCACACCGGATGTGAACGGTATTCCGGGAAATTTTTACTATGACGCAGAGGCGGATGAGGAAGTGATGATGAACGACCCGAAATACCTGCTTGCGCCCACCATTCTTGAGGCCTTCAGCCTGTCGGGCCGGTCTGTGGCTGCGGTGACGACGAAGGACAAGCTGCGTCGCTTTCTGGCCAGGGGACTGCGGGGCATCTGTTTTTCGGTGGAGCGGGCCTGCGAAACAACGGTCGGGGAGCACGGGATCGAGGGGGTGCGGGACCTGATCGGGCGTGAGCATCCCGGAATCTACGATCCGGAGGCGAGTGTGTACTGTCTTGAGGCCGGTGTCCGGTTGCTGCAACACTATCCGATTGACCTGATGTACCTGTCCACCACGGATTATGTACAGCACAAATACGCGCCGGGAAGCCCGGAGGCCAACCGGTTCTACGCCCGCCTGGACTTCTTTCTGGGCCAGCTGGATGCTCAGGATGTGATTCTGGGCGTCACGGCCGACCACGGCATGAATGCCAAGGTCAAACCGGACGGAACACCCAGGGTAGAATTTATCGAGACGCGGCTGAAAGCGGAGGGTGTTGCGGACGCTCGCGTGATTCTGCCGATCACCGATCCGTACGTGGTGCACCACGGGGCACTGGGTTCTTACGCCACGGTCTACGCCAGCGCAGACCATGTCACCTGCGCTGAAGAGATCCTCAAGGCGGTGCCGGGCGTTGAGATGGTGCTCACCCGCGAGGAGGCGGTGTCGCGTTTTTCTCTGCCGGGTGAACGCATTGGGGAACTGGTGGTCCTGAGCGACCGGAATACGGTTCTGGGACGCACGCCGGAATGGCACGATCTGTCGGCCGTGGAATCGGGCCTGCGGTCGCACGGCGGGCTGCACGAAAGCGTCGTTCCAATGGTCCTGAACCGGCCGCTGAAGCCGGAATACGCCAAGCGCCTGACTTCCGGCAGAGCAAGGAATTTCGATCTGTTTGATTTCCTGTGCAACGGGACGAAGGATTGAGCGGGCGCTCACCTCCGTGACCTGCCGGGATGCGGGCATTTTACCGAAGAGGGGACGGTTATGCGAAACAGGATTCTGCTGTCGCGCACGTTTCAGAATCCGCAGCTGAATTCGGATCTGCGGCGAGAAGGACTGGCGGCGCTGGGAAAGCTGGCGGCGCTGGAGGGATACGAAGACGAACTGACCGGAGAGGATGCGGAAGGGGTGATTGCCGTGATCGCCAGTGCATCCCTGATTCATCCAGGCTTCTACGAGGCTGGGAAGGACCTGCGGATTATCTCCCGGTGGGGTGTGGGATACGAGAAGGTCAACCTGGACGTGGCGACGCAGCACGGGGTGATGGTGACGGTTGCCCCGGAACACCTGGAGACGGTGGCGGAGTATGCGATTGCGCAGTGGATGGCCACGCTCAAGCGGGTGTATACCCTGAACCGTGCCTCCCACAGCGGGGACTTTTCCATTATTCAGACCTACGAGGCAAAGGGGTCTACGCTGGGCCTGTACGGGTTTGGCAGGATCGGACAGGCCGTGGGCGCGCGGGCGAAGCCGCTCCTGGGCGATGAAGGGCGTCTGCTGGTCTACGATATTCGGCCCGACATCCAGGCGTTGGCGGAGCGGTTTGGGGCCGAGGCCGTGGACGACCCAATGGTGCTTTTCGAGGAGAGCGACGCTGTGTCTCTGCACGTGGCAGGGGACGATACCATCGTCACCTACGACTGTCTGTGCGCTATGAAGCCCCACGCGTCCCTGATCAACCCTTCGCGGGGAAATCTCGTGGACGACCAGGCGGCCAACCGGGCCATCCGGGAAGACCGGATCTGCTACTATGTGGTGGACGATCCGGTGAACGGCCCCAGAGCGATCCACAGGGGTCACCCCCGCATCATTTGTACGAACCACAACGCCGGGATCACCAATGCGTCTACCAGCCGTCTCGACCGTCGGACGTTCGGGCAGGTGACCGATGCGATCCAGGGCCGGGAGCCCGCGCACATGCTCAACCGGGAGGTGCTGGAGCATCCGAGGGTGAAAGGCTTTTTAAAGGGGCGGTCCCTGTGACCGTATATGATGGAGACAGGGGATGGGCCTTTCAGGAACAGAACAGAAGTATCGGATGCCGCCGGAGGAGATTGTAAAGCTGGTGGATGCGCCTCTGACGCCTGCGGTCAGCCTGGATGCGGATCGGAACTGGATGCTGCTGATGGCGCGGTCGGGCCTGCCGCCGATTTCGGAGGTGGCACGGCCGGAGCTGCGGCTGGCGGGGCTGCGGCTCGATCCGGGGACGAACGGACCGAGCCGCACGGGGTATTATACGGGGCTGACGTTCAGGCGGATTTCGGACGGGTTGGAGCGTGGGGTGACCGGCCTGCCGGAGGGTGCGAAGATTGGCCAGGCCCAGTGGGCGCCCGACGGGACGCATATTGCGTTTACGGTGACGGATGAGGCGGAAATCGCCCTGTGGGTGGCAGATGTGCAGACGGGCGCCGCCCGGCCGCTTGGGAAGAACCGGCTGAACGGGGCGTTCGGTATGCCGTTTATCTGGATGTCGGACAGCCGGACGCTGGTTTACAGGGCGGTGCCGGGCGACCGGCAAGCGCCGTCGGAGGCGCCCGCAGTGCCGGAGGGGCCGGTCGTGCAGGAGAATCTGGAGAAGGTGGCCCCATCACGCACCTATCAGGACCTGTTGAAGAATGTTTACGACGAGGCGCTTTTTGAATATTACGCGACCTCGCAGGTTGTTGTCCAAACGGTGGACGGAGAGGCGAGCGACCTCGGGCCCGCGGGGATGGTGTGCCGCGCCGAACCCGCGCCGGGCGGGGCCTATTTGCTTGTGAAGACCCTCCACCGGCCCTTTTCCTATCTGGTGCCCTTTTACCGGTTTCCGTTGCGTGTGGAGATCTGGGACCGGAAGGGACGGGTGGTCCGGGAGCTGGTCGATCTGCCGCTGGCCGAGGAGGTGCCGATTGCGTTTGACGCCGTGCCGGAGGGCCCCCGGTCGTTCGGGTGGCGCGCGGATGCGCCGGCTACGGTTTTCTGGGTGGAAGCCCGGGACGGAGGCGACCCACGCACTGAGACGGAGGTGCGGGACCGGGTGTATACGCTTTCCAGGCCGTTTGAGGGGGCGCCGACGTTTTTTCAGGACCTGGAACTGCGGTATGCCGGGCTTACCTGGGGCGGTGGGGACCTGGCGCTTGTGACGGAGCGGTGGTGGAAGACGCGCCGGGTGCGGACCTGGCATGCCTCACCGGATGCCGGGTGCGGCCCCCGGAGGCTGTTCGATCGGTCGTGGGAGGACCGATACGGCGATCCGGGCGCACCCATGGTGCGCCGGACGGCTGAGGGGACGGTTGTCCTGCTGAGGGGAGGTGCGGGACGGCATCTCTTCCTGGCGGGAGACGGGGCTTCGCCGGAGGGGGATCGGCCTTTTCTGGACCGGTACGACCTGGAAACCGGAAAGACGGAGCGGCTCTGGCGGTCCGAGGCACCCTATTACGAGCGTCCGGTGCAGATCGTGGACGACGAGGCGCTCCTGGTGCTGACCAGCCGGGAGTCTGTGGATGAGCCTGTCAACTATTCCCTTCGGGACGTAAAGGGAGGAGAAGTACGACAGATAACCGATTTTCCCCATCCCACACCCCAGCTGAGGGATGTGCAGAAGGAGTTGATCCGGTATGAGCGGGCCGATGGGGTGCAGCTGACGGCCACGCTTTACCTGCCGCCCGGGTATGCTCCAGAGGACGGTCCGCTGCCGATGCTGATGTGGGCCTATCCCCGGGAGTTCAAAAGCGCAGACGCGGCCGGCCAGGTGAAGGACTCGCCCTACCGGTTTGTGCGCATCAGCCCGCTTTCTCCCCTTCCTCTGCTGACGCAGGGGTACGCGATTTTAGACGGGCCCACGATGCCGATTGTGAGAGAGGATGGGAAGGAGGCAAACGATACGTATGTGGCGCAGCTTGCGGCCAGCGCCGAGGCGGCGGTGGAGGAGGCCGTGCGCCGGGGGGTAGCCGACAGGGGTCGGATTGCGGTAGGGGGGCACTCCTACGGCGGGTTTATGACGGCCAGCTGGCGCATACGGATCTCTTCCGGGCGGGGATCGCCCGGAGCGGGGCCTACAACCGGACGCTGACGCCGTTCGGATTTCAGACGGAGGAACGGACGCTGTGGGAGGCACCGGAGGTCTATGTTGCGATGTCGTCCTTTATGCATGCAGATCAGATCAGGGCGCCCCTGCTGTTGATCCACGGCGAGGCGGACAACAATTCGGGGACGTTTCCCATGCAGAGCGAGCGGCTCTACAATGCGCTTAAAGGACACGGGGCCACAACGCGGCTGGTGCTGTTGCCGCAGGAAAGCCACGGGTACCGGGCACGGGAGTCGGTGATGCACGTGCTGTGGGAGATGACGGCGTGGCTGGATCGGTATGTAAAGCACGATCAGAAGAAATAATTTTTATTCTTGACATCCGGATAAAACTGATATATATTCCAAAATATCTGGATTGATAGAATAAAAATCGAAGACCTGTCCACTTTTTATGACCATGAACGAAAAGCAGAGACGCCGTCGAAAAATCCTGGACCTGATTGCGTCCCGTCCCATTGGGAAGCAGGAGGCGTTGAGCCGGGCCTTGAGGGAGGTCGGGATTTCGACGACCCAGTCCACGCTTTCAAAGGATATGAAGGAATTGGGCGTGGTTAAGGTGCCGGATGGGGACGGGGGGTTCCGGTACCGGGTGCCAGCAGAGGGGGGACGGAGGTTTATTCAGGGAGAGGACCTGCTCCGGCGGGAGTTGACGGATTTTGTGGTTGGCGTGGATGGGGCGGAGAATATGCTGGTCATCAAGACGATTACGGGCCACGCTCAGGGGGTGTGCGAGGGGGTTGACCAGGCCGGGTGGGCCGGGATTGTGGGTACGGTTGCCGGGGAGAATACGATTTTTATTCTCTGCCGTTCCGCGGCCGTGTGTGAGGCGCTTCGGGATAAGATCCGGGAGATTGGGAGATTTGAGAGAGATGATTCGGGTCGGTATTTTCGGCGATACGGGCATGGTGGGCCAGCAGATTGAGAAGGTCCTGAACCACCACGGTCGGTCCGGGATCGTGTTCCGGCAGAACTCGAAGCGCCAGGAAGGGAGGCTGGAAGACTGCGATGTTGTCTTTCTGGCGACCAGGGACCCCGAGTCGATGGCGTTCGCGCCCCGGGTGATGGAGGCGGGGAAGAAGGCGATCGATATCAGCGGGGCGTTCCGGCTGCCGAAGAAAACGTTTGAGGCGTGGTACCACCTGGAGCACAGGGCCCCGGGGCTGTTGAAGGAGGCGGTCTACGGGATGCCGGCGCTTTACAGGGATGAGATTGCCGGTGCGCGGCTGGTGGCGAATCCGGGCTGTTACCCGACAAGTGTGATCCTGGCCCTGCGGCCTCTGCAGGGGCTGGTGCAGGGGCAGGCGACGGTGGTGGCGACATCGGGGAACTCGGGGGCGCGGCGGGAGGTTGAGGCGGACTCGAACGAAGTGACCTACAATTATGGGAGAAGACACAAACACGTGCCGGAGATGGAGCTGTATTCCAGGTTTGAGGTCAATTTTACGCCGATTGTGCTGCGGTCGGTGTTTGCAGGGATCAATACGAATATCCGGATCGAGCTGGTCGACGATCTGAAGGCGCTTTCGGAGGCCGAGGCTGAGGCGCGGCTGCGCGAGGCGATAGAAGCGGCATACGGGGCGGAAGACCTGGTGGAGACCGTAGAGGACTCAGAGGAGGTGCAGTGGGGCACCCGGAATGTGGCGGGGACGCACAGATTGCTGATTAAGCTGGGGGTGGATGAGGGGTTTGCCTATCTCTGTTCGATGGAGGACAATCTGGGCAAAGGGGCCGCCAGCCAGGCGGTGGAGAATATGAATCTGATGCAGGGGCTTCCGAGGCTGTACGGGATTGGGGGGGCCTACCGCACGGTTTGAGATATGGAGAAAATTATTGAAAAGGCCGCCACGCTGGTGGAGGCGTTCCCCTATATCCGGTCGTTTCGGGACAGGGTTGTGGTGGTGAAATACGGGGGGAGCACGCAGCCGGACGAGGGGGGGTCGGATACGATTCTGGCCGATCTGGTATTTATGGAGACGGTGGGGATGCGGCCGGTGGTGGTGCACGGCGGGGGCAAGGAGATCAGCCGGCGGCTGGCCGAGGCGGGCGTGGAGACGGTGTGGGTGAACGGCTTGCGGGTGACCGATGAGGAGACGATGCAGGTGGTGGAAGATACGCTGTTTGGGGTGGTGAACCGGCGGATTGTGGAGGGGATTGAGGGTCTGAACGGAAAGGCGCGGGGTATGTCGGCAAAAGGTGTGGAGATTATGCACGTGATTCGGCACGATGCGCAGGTGGAGGTTGACGGGAAGACGGTGGCGGTGGATATCGGGTTTGTGGGCGATGTGGACCGGATCGAACCCGACCCGATCCGGGTAGCCTGTGAGGAGGGGGCGATTCCGGTGATTGCGCCGATTGGGGTGGGGCCGGACGGAAAGGGTTATAATGTGAATGCCGATACGGCGGCCGGAGAGATCGCCCGGGCGCTGCAGGCGGAGAAACTGGTTTTTCTGACCGATGTGAACGGGATTTTGCGGGACAGCGCGGATCCGGATTCCCTGATTTCCACGCTGCACATCAACGATGTGGATGCCCTGCTTCAGGACGGAACGGCGGGAGGAGGGATGATCCCCAAGCTCCAGGCGTGCGTGCGTGCGGTAAAGGGCGGGGTGCACAAGACGCACATCATCGACGGGCGGGTGCCGCATGCATTGTTGTTGGAGATATTCACACGCGAAGGGATCGGAACGGAGATTGTACAGTAAGTAGCAGGCGGTGGAACGCGAGTTGGCATAGCGGGTTATCCCCGATGGGGACACGAAATGATCCATGAGGATTTACCATAAAGGGGGCGTACCTTGGATACAAAGGCAGTCATCGAGCTGGAACGGAAATACATCCTCCAGACCTACGTGCGGCCGGAGCTGGTGCTGGAGAAGGGCGATGGGGTGTATCTGTTCGATACGGACGGCAACCGGTACCTGGATTTTGTGAGTGGGCTATCGGTGAATGCGCTGGGCTACAACGTGGGTATGGTCCAGGAAGCGATGACGGCGCAGGCGGGGAGGTTGATTCACGTGTCCAACCTGTACCACACGGTTCCGGCGCCGCAGCTGGCGGAAATGCTGTGTGAACGCTCTTTTGCAGACCGGGCCTTTTTCTGCAACAGCGGGACGGAGTCGTGGGAGGCGGCGTTGAAGTTTGCCCGGAAGTGGGCGTACAAGACCTTTCCGGAGAAGCCCAAATACAAATTTGTGGCGATGAAGAATTCGTTCCACGGGCGCACCTACGGGTCGGTTTCCTCCACGGGTCAGCCGAAGTACCACAAGGGGTTCGAGCCGATACTGCCGGGAATTTCGTTCGCCGATTTTAACGATCTGGAGTCGGTGGAGAAGCTGGTGGATGCGGAGACGGCAGCGGTGATTTTAGAGCCCCTGCAGGCGGAGGGCGGCATTCACCTTGCGCAACCGGATTTTCTGAGGGGGCTGCGGCAGCTCTGTGATGAGATGAAGATGCTGCTGGTGTTCGACGAGATTCAAAGTGGGCTGGGCCGGACGGGGGCGCTTTTCTGTTACCAGCACTACGACGTGGAGCCGGATATGATGACGCTGGCCAAGGCGCTGGCGGGAGGGCTGCCGATCGGGGCGACGCTGATGCGGCAGGCGGTGGCGGACGCGGTCGAGCCGGGAGACCATGCGGCCACGTTCGGGGCGCATCCGGTGTCGTGCGCAGTGGCGATCGAGGTGTTCAAGCAGCTGTCCGATCCGGCGTTTATTGCCGGGGTGAAGGCGAAGGGGGAGTATCTGTACGCAAGGCTGGGCGAGGTCAGGGACCGCCATCCAGAGGTGGTTGCGGAAATCCGGGGTAAGGGACTCATTGCAGGGGCGGTGCTGAAGGACGTGGCGGCCGGGGACGTGGTGGGGGCGTTTCGGGAGCGGGGGATGCTGGTGTGTATGGCAGGGCCGGATGTGGTGCGGTTTTTGCCGCCGCTGGTGATCGGGAAGGGGCATATCGACGAGGTGGTGGCGGCGCTGGATGAGATTTTGAATGGGTCTTAGGGGCGACCGAGGAAGGGGTGATCTTCCATGACTGTGAAAGACCTGAGGGGAAAGCGGATTGTGCTGGCAGCGTCGGGGGGGCTGGATAGCTGTACGGTGGCGCGGTGGCTGACGGACCAGGGGGTGGAGGTGGTCAGCGTGACGGCCGATATCGGACAGCCGGATGAGGAGGATGTTGAGGATATCCGGAAACGGATGCTGGCCTGTGGGGCGGCCGAGGCGGTGCTGGTCGACCTGAAGGAGGCGCTGGCCGAGGCGGCGCTGACGGTGCTGGCCGCCGGGGCGCGGTACGAAGGGGGGTACTGGAATACGACCGGGATTGCACGCCATGTGACGACCCGGGGGATGCTGGAGGAGATGGGTCGGAGGGGGATCGGTGTGCTGGCGCACGGGGCCACGGGGCGGGGAAACGACCAGGTGCGGTTTCAGCTGGTGGCGAATATGCTGGATCCCACGGTGCGGGTGTACGCGCCCTGGCGGGACGATGCGTTTTTGGAGTATTTCGGGGGCCGCCGGGAGATGATTGCGTTTTGTGAGGCGCGGGGGTTGCCGATTACGGCGAGCCAGGAGAAGCCGTATTCGACCGATGCGAATCTCCTGGGGTTGACGCATGAGGCGGGGAAGCTGGAGTATTTGGACGTGGCGGCGGATTTTATCGAGTCGGGAATGGGGGTTTTCCCCAGGGATGCGCCCGACCAACCGGAGACGTTTACGGTTGAACTGGAGGGGGGGCGGCCCGTCCAGATCAATGGGGAGGAGGTGGATGCGACGGGGGCGCTGTTGAAGGCCAATGAGATCGGAGGGTGCCACGGGGTCGGGATCGGGATTCATACGGTGGAGAACCGGTTTGTGGGGATCAAGTCGCGAGGCGTGTACGAAAGTCCCGGCATGTCGCTGCTGGGGGCCTGTTATGAGTTCCTGCTGCAGCAGGTCCTGGACCGGAGGGCGCGGCGGTTCTACGATTCGCTTTCGGCGGCGCTTTCGGAACAGATCTACCAGGGGTATTATTACGACCTGGCTTCGGAGATGATGCGGGGTGCGCTGGCGCCGGCGCATGCGCTGCTTACGGGGTCGGTAAAGGTGTCGGTTTACAAGGGGACGGTGACCTATCAGGCGTCGAAGGGGGTCGCCCATTCGCTCTACTCCCCGGAGCTGTCTTCGATGGAGGCAGTGGGAGACTACGACCACCGGGATTCGGAGGGGTTTCTGAATGTGCTGGGTGTGGGGGCGAAGGCGCAGCGCGTGGCGGGACAGATAGAATTCGGATGAGGTGGCTGTATGCGTCATTCCAAAAAAAAGCCCTGGGCCGGGCGGTTTGTGAAGACGACCGAGGCGGTGGTGGAGCGGTTTAACGCCTCGATCGGGTTCGACAGACGGCTCTACCGGGTGGATATTGAAGGCAGCCGGGCGCAGACGAAGGCGCTGGAGCGGATCGGGGTGCTGACGGCGGAGGAGCGGGACCGGATCCTGGGGGGACTGGATCGGGTGGAGGAGGAGATTGCAGCGGGGAAGCTGGCGCTGACGGATGACCTGGAAGATATTCACATGGCCGTGGAGGTGCGGTTGACGGAGATTGTAGGGCCTGTGGGGGGGAAGATCCACACGGGGCGCAGCCGGAACGATCAGGTGGCCCTGGACGAGCGGCTCTATTTGCGGGAGGCGATCGGGGGGACGGTGGACCGGATCGACCGGCTGGAGGCGGTGCTGCTGGATTCCGCGGAGCGGCACATTGAGGTGGTGATGCCGGGTTACACCCATTTGCAGCAGGCCCAACCCGTCCGGTTTTCCCAGTATACGATGGCGCTTTTCTGGATGCTGGAGCGGGACCGGGGGCGGTTTGTGGACGGCGCGGCCCGGGCCGATGCGATGCCGCTGGGGTCGGGGGCGCTGGCGGGGAGCGCGTACCCGGTGGACCGCGCGTTTCTGGCCAGCGAACTGGGGTTTTCGCGGGTGACGGAGAACAGCATCGACGCGGTGAGCGACCGGGACTACCTTCTGGAGTACCTTTCCGCGGCGGCGATTTTGATGGGGCATCTCAGCCGATTCTGCGAGGATCTGATTGTCTGGTCGTCTTCGGAGTTCGGGTTTGTCGCGTTAGATGAGGCCTGCAGCACCGGGTCTAGCATGATGCCTCAGAAAGTGAATCCCGATTCGCTGGAGCTGGTGCGGGGCAAGACGGGGCGGGTTTATGGCAATTTGACCTCGTTGTTGACGGTGATGAAGGGGATGCCGTTGACGTATGCCAAGGATATGCAGGAGGACAAGGAACCGTTTTTCGATACGGTGGATACGGTCTGGATGGCCTTGGAGGTATTTGCCGGGGCGTGGGCGACGATGTCGGTCCACAAAGGCCGGATGTCCACCGCCCTGGATGGCATGATTCTGGCTACGGACCTGGCCGATTACCTGGTCCGGAAGGGGATGCCTTTTCGAGCGTGTCACCAGGTTGTAGGCAAACTGGTCCGGACGGCGCTGGAGAGGGGGATGCGGCTGGAGGACCTGGACCTGGAGACGTTCCAGGCGGCGTCGGACCGGTTCGAGGCGGATGTCGAAGAGGTCCTCTCTCCGGAGCGGAGTACGGCGCTTCGGGATCTGCCCGGGGGAACGGGCCGGAAGGCGGTGCAGGACCAGATTGCAGCGGGGTGGCAGCGCCTGGCGGAACGAATCAAAGAGGCGGAGGGATGAGGTCGTTCAGCGAGCGGGACGTGCGGCGGCACTACGACTTGTTGCAGCACAGGCCGGAGTTGGGACTGACGCAACTCAAGGCCCTGAATGGAGAGGATATCATCGGCATCGGGCTGTTCGACAATGAGGAGGATTTTGTTTCGGAGAGCAGGCGCTACAACGGGTTGGGAGACCTTTATGTGGGGGTGAACCCGAGGTCGCGCCGGCTTTTGGATGAGTACGGAGGATTGAAAAACCGGATGCGTACACTTTTTACTAAAGTTTGGACAGCAATGAGTC
>JAAXHW010000064.1 GCA_012270675.1 Candidatus Latescibacterota bacterium
ATGAATTATGCACACCCCTCATATTAATTAATTTTTAAAAGTAATTAGTTGAGTTTTTTTCAACAACACCGTGCCGTGCGCTTCCCGGTATGCCCGGTATGTTACATCCGGGGAACGCGGGTTGTCAAGCGGTGTTTCAGGTGGGGCTTGATTCGTTTGTGCTTTTCTTTTGATCCGTCGTTGATTCGGGAGGCATCCATTGGATACACCGACGCACGGTCTGGTCGGGCGGCTGGTGGCCCGGTCGATCTGGCCCGATGAGGGTGGACGGGGGCTGGTGAATCTGGTTACGGTGACCAGCATGCTGCCCGATGTGGATGTGTTTCTGTCTTCTGATGCGCTGGAGAGCCTCCAGACACATCGGGGGATGACGCACTCCCTGCTGGGCGCAGCGCTGGGGGCGTTCGCAGTCGCCTGGGTTGCGCGCCGGATGGGGCTTCGAAACGTGCCTTTTCAAAAGGTGTATGCGGTCAGCCTCTTCGGGCTGCTGTTGCATATTCTATTCGATCTGGTGACGTCTTACGGGACCATGATTTTTACGCCGTTTTCGAATTACCGGGCCTGTTTCGACGTTCTGTTTGTTATCGATCCGTATCTGGATTTGATTTTGATCGGAGGACTGCTGTTTGGGTGGGGCAGGCAGCGCGACCGCGCCGGGGGGTACCGCCTGGGCGCAACCGTACTGGCGATGTATATGGGGCTGAACACAGCGGTTACCGGTGTGTCCCTGCTGCACCTGGACCGGTGGGCGGGGGAGCAGGGGTTGGCGATGGAGAGGGTAGCAGCGGTGCCGCTGCCCTTCTCGCCGCTGCACAGACGGGGGGTCGTGCTCAGCGAGGGAAAATGGCACGATGTGCCCGTTTCCCTGTTTGCAGGTGCCGGGGATGCGGTGGAGGTCTATGCATCTGCGCTTTCAGACCCCCGACTGTCGGACCTGTGGGCGTGGCGAGACGGACGAATCTACCGGTGGTTTGCGCGGTTTCCGGTGGTGACCGAAGCCCCGGAAGGCGATGCGGCGGAATTGCTGGTGCGGGACCTGCGGTTTATGATCCGGCCCGACGGCCTGGGCTGGCTGGGCGCTCTGGCGCTGGAGGCAGCGGTGGACCACAATCCGGAATTTATGATGCGGCGGAATTTCTCGCTGCTGGTCAAGCTGGATGGGGAAGGGCGCCTGGTGGATGTGGTCTATACGGGGGGAAGCATGGACCGGACGCGACAGTTTAATACCCATGGACGTAGTGCCCCCCGCCGGGAAACCAGATGAGGTCGACGACGAAGGAGCAGCCCACGGCAGTGACGTAGCCGACGATCAGGCCGTAGGCGGCGGGTCTGGCGCGGCGGTAGAGCGCGATGCCGCCGAATTTGAGGACGACCAGTTTAATGAGCCAGACCAGGAAGATGTCCAGGAAGTAGATGTTCACGTACCACTGGAACATCACCAACAGGCCCAGGGGGTGGAAGGGCCACCAGGGAAACCGGGCCTGCAGGGCGGTGATGAGGGCGGCTGCGAGCCCCCCCAGAATCCAGACGGCGATCTTGGCGGAGTCGGTGACGGAGAGGTCTGTTTTTGCGATTTCGGTGGCCATACTGTTGTAGAGCCCCCGGGGTGCGCCAACGAGGGACCAGGTCCGGAAGGCGCTTCCGCCTTCCATATAGCAGAGCCAGATGGTGTAAAGCATTGCCGAGAGCACGCCGACCAGTACGCTGCCCAGGATCATCCAGCCGGTCTGCGATTTGGGTCCGACCAGTTTGACCACGTGGGGGAGTGCGACGGGGAGGCGCCAGCCGGCTAACACGCGCCAGCTGATGACTCTGATTGCGACCCGCGTTGTGTCCGACATCCTGCTTGCCCCCGCCCAGATCTCCGGGATTTCTCTGGACCAGTGCGGCCACAGGTAGGCGAATCCGCTGGCCGCCAGGTATTTCATAGCTGCAAAGAGGCTGGCCCAGAACAACGTCAGCCAGACGGCTGCCACGATCAGACTGTATCCGGAGGCGTGCAGCCAGAAGACCATGTAGAGCAGGCCTGAAAAAAACACTGCGGCCGACCCGCGAGCGGACAGGATGGCGGTTGCAGAGGCGCTGCGGTCTACGGGCCGGCGGATCTGTTCGGCGACCCGCTTCAGGTGCCCCCTGGCCACCCAGACGGCCCAGACCACCAGCCCGATCATGACCCCGTTTCCGAAGATCCCCACGATTTCCATCGGTTTTGCCTCCTGCCCGGTTAGCCCCAGCGAGAATCCGACCCGGTTCATCCAGTAGAGGGCGATTTGCCCTGCCAGGTGGAAGGACCAGAGGCTGAAGAGGATGTTCAGGTCGCACAGAAAGGTGAACCCTATGACCGTGGGCAGCAGCCGGTAGGAGAGGCCCCAGGGCAGGTAGCGGGGCGGTGGGGTTCGCCTCCTGCCCAGGGTGTCGAAGATGGCCAGCCGGGGGAACCCGGGCACCCAGTACTCGATGATGTTCCAGAGGATGGGGATGGCTGCGATTGCGAACCCGATCCAGAAGATCCGGCTGCGCACAAAGGGCGCCCAGCCGGGGCGACGGTCGAACCCGTCGGTCAGTTCCAGAGAGACCTGCGCCAGGGGGAAGGTGAGCCGCTCGTGCCGGTCCCACTGTTTCTGGAAGATGGCGGTCAGCCCTAAGGCGATGGCCGTCATGGCCACCGCCGCAGACCCGGCCCAGAAGATCGGCCCGACCCACGCGCCCCAGGGCAGGGCCTTTCCCTCGCCCAGGCCAAGGTGGAACCTCTTGACCACGCCGGGAAAGTTCGAGGGGTACATCCACCAGGGCAGGTGGTCGAAGATCAGTTCCTGCCACCGGTTCTCGGGGGAGGCAAAGTAGCGGGGCGCGGCCATAGCGCCTACCCACTGGGTCACCCAGTTGTATCCGGCAAAGGAGGCGCCCACCCAGAACGCGCAGAGCATAACGCGCAGTTCGACTGTGGAGAGGGAGAAGCGGGGGAAGAGGCGTTTGAGCAGGGTGTTGACCAGCAGCCATATGACAAAGGGGAGCAGCACGGCCAGCGGCAGATTGGACATTGCCATGTGCGCAGACCGGGATTTGAACTCCAGGTAGGTGGGGACGGTACAGGTAAAGACCAGCGCCAGGGCAATCCACAACAGGGCTGTTTTCCGCAGCCCGGTTTCAAGGCGCTCCTGTGCGGGACGGCCGGAGGAGGGCAGCGTTGCGACGGGTTGGCTCATGGGGGCAAAGCACTCCGCAATTCGATCACGGGCGTTCGGGATAGCGTCTGACCAGGTCGGGGGGGCGCTGAACCGGTTCCTGTCCCGAGAAAGGACGCTTCAGATAGCGCCCGGCCCGGGCGTGGGTGCCCCAGACATCTTCCTGTTTGAGGGCGCGTTTGTAGTGGACGATTGCGCGCTGCCGGTTGCCGCGCAGGTCGGCCAGTTTGCCCAGGATCAACTCCGCCGGGCCAAGCAGCCAGCTTTTTTTTTCGGCCTGCTGAACGTAGGCCTCCATATGTTCCTCTGCCCGGTCGGTCTGACCTGTGAGATAGCACCCGAGTCCTTCGATAAAGGTGAGTTTGGTGTGTGTCCACCGATCCAGCTTCCAGCCCCGCTGTTGCGCGAGGTTGCGGATGGATTGGACGGAGTCGATGAGGGTCTGGCGGTTGTCCTGTTTGCCCTTTACGGTGAGGGCGAACAGGGCGTCCAGGTAGCGCACGCGGTAGTTGATGCTGTTGGGATAGCGCCGGATCAGATCCCCAAAGCGCCGGCGCGCCTCACCGGCATCCTTCTCGTAGTAGAGTTCGATCAAGGCCCGACTCGACAGGGCATGCCTGTGGCAGTAGGTGCCTTCCCGGGCCACCCGGTCGAGCCGGGCCAGACCCCCTTTGCGGTCTCCGGGGGGAAGCGAGAAGAACCGGTTCACCATCCGCAGGAGCCTGGGTTTGCGGGCGATGACGTAGTCAGACAGCCCCAGCCCGAAGTGGGCGTCTACCAGGGTCGAGTCCAGAGCCAGCGTTGCGGAGAGAAATTCCTCGCTCCTCAGCCCGTCCACCGCGCCTTCAAAGATGCTGCCGCGCACCATGCCCAGGCCGGCGCGGAGGCCGTAGGCGCTTCCAAGCCAGAAGAACATCTCCGCCGATTCCCCGTGGGCTTTGATGCGGTCCTCCGAGACGCGGATGGCCTGTTTGATCAGGCGGTGGATCTCCCGGTCGTACTGCGTTTCGTCCTCCAGGATAAGGCTGGCGTCCCAGTAGGCCATCGCCCTGCCCAGGTAGCCTTCGGGCCGCTCTGGATAGGCGGTGATCAGGGAGCCGAAGAGGGCGTGCGCCCGGGCATATTCTTCGTTCAACATCCAATCGAGGGCTTCCTGGGCGGTCGACGCGATGTCGGGATTGCCCTGCACGGGCAGGGCGGCGAGGAGGAGCAGGCAGAAGCAGGTGCGGGGCACGGTTATGGTTCCCTGGAGTGTGACGGGCTGGTGCACAGTTTCGGAACTTTGTCCCATCCAAGGTGGGACTCGCACCAGGCGGCGGCGGTGAGGAGGTCGGGTTCGGCAAAGGGGCGACCGATCAGCTGGATGCCAATGGGCAGCCCATCCGGAGTGCACTTCACGGGCAGGACGATGGTGGGGAGGCCGGTATAGCTCCAGGGGGAGTTGAACGCCGGGTCGCCGGTGGTGGTCAGGTCCCCGGGGGCCGGGGTGAGCGTGGCCGGGGTGAGGAGCAGGTCAACGCCGGTGGAGGCGGCCTGGATCTCCGAACGGAAGGTGAGCTGGTGGCGCCGGGCATCGGCATAGTCGACGGCGGAGAGGGCCAGGCCCTCTTCAAGCAGGGAGCGGATGCCGGGGCTGTAGTCCGAACGCCGCGTTTTAAACCGGGCGGCGTGGCAGGCGGCGGCCTCTGCGAACATGATCGTGCGGTGCATCCGGTGGAGGTCGGAGAAGCTCCGGGGAAGGTCGATCTCGGTCACGTCGGCGCCGTTTGATCGGAAGATATCGGCTGCGTCTTCAGTTGCGGACCACACGGCATGGTCCCCGGTTTCCTGAAAATAGGACCGGATGAGTCCGATGCTGGGCGTCCGGGTTGCGGGTTTGGCCAGGCCGGAGGGATAGTCGGGGACCGGGGCGTCCGAGCAGAGGGGGTCGTGCGGGTCTGCTCCGGCGATGATACGGAGCAGCAGGGCGGCGTCGGCAACGCTGCGGGTGAGGGGACCGACGTGGTCGAGGCTGAAGCTGACGGGGTGAACGCCGTATACGCTGACGCGGCCCCAGGTGGGTTTGCAGCCCACGATTCCGCAGTAAGCCGCAGGCCTGCTGATGGAGCCGCCGGTCTGAGAGCCCAGGGCGGCCGGACACATCCGGCAGGCCACGGCCGCGGCCGACCCGCTGCTGGAGCCGCCCGGGGTGTGGGCGAGGTTCCAGGGGTTGCGGGTCTTTGGGGGGTCGAAGCAGGCGAATTCGGTGGTGACGGTTTTGCCCAGGATGACGGCCCCGGCGTCCCGCAGTTTGGAGACGACGGTCGCATCGTATTCCGGTATGAAGTCGTGGAGGATTTTGGAGCCGGCCGTTGTACGGAGGCCCCGGGTGTAGACGATGTCTTTGATGGCAATGGGGATGCCGTGCAGGGCACCCCGCAGGCGGCCACGGGCGAGTTCCTCCTGCTGTTCCCGGGCCTGGGCCTCTGCGCCTTCGACATCAAGGCTGGCCCAGGCGTGTACGCGGCCTTCAAGGGCGTTGATGTGGGAAAGACAGGCGTCGAGCAGGTCGAGGGGCGCGAGGCGGCCCGTCTGGATCTGCTGAGCGGCCTGGGTGACTGTGAGGGTATTGGGCATGGAGAAATGATTAGCCTTCTCTGGCTTCCATGTTCTGTTTGAGTGTCGCTGCAAAGGCCCGGGCCATCCGGCGGGAGTGGAGTTTGACGGCCATCCCACCGCCCAGGGCCGCGAGTTTGCCGGAGAGCACCGCGTCGATGCGGAAGGCGATCCGGGTTTGGCCGCTGTTTTTTGGGGTCAGGTCCACCCGGTTGCGGGTTTTGAGCAGGGTTCCGGTTTTCGCGTCACTGCCGGACATTTCTGCCACCAGGCAGGAGAGGGGTTGCTCTTCGGCGATGCGGACCTGCATGTCGAATTGCGCCTTCAGAACGGAGATCGCCACCTCCACCGTCGCCCGGAAGGTGCCGTCTTGCCGGGCGGTGATGTTGGAGACGCCCGGGATGCAGGCACTTAAAGAGGCCGGGTGCTTGAGGAAGGACCAGGCCCGGTCCTGGGGGACGTTGACGGTAAGGGTGCCTTCCACGACCACCGGCTGGGTGACCATTATGCACCCTCCGCAAACCGTTGGGGGGTGAAGGGAGCGATCAACGGATCGACCTGCCCGTCTGCGACCAGGGTTTTGACCGTGCGTGCGGTGATGGCGCTGCCCAGGATGCCCAGCTTGAAGTGCCCACCGGCTAGGATGGCCCCCTCGCAGCCCGGCAGCCGTCCGACAGCCGGGAGGCCGTCCTCACACCAGGGCCGCAGCCCGGCCCAGACGCGCTCGACCGGAGCGGGGTTGAGCGCGGGGAGCAGCCTGGGGAGAATCCCCAGGATGGTGGCGATGCCTTCGGCGGTGGTGCGGGTGTCGAAGCCGACGAGCTCGAGGGTGGAGCCGACGTGCACGGTTCCGTCCAGGGCGGGATGGATGGCCCCGTTGAAAGAGAGGAGGGAGTGCCTCAGCAGGCGGGTGGGGGGACGCAGGGCGACCATCTGCCCCCGGGCCGGGCCGATGGGGACATGGACGCCGAACCAGGCGCAGGGCACCCGGCTCCAGGCGCCTGCGGCGATGATGAGTTCTCTGGCGGAAATTTCCCCGTCGAGGGTCTGCACGGCCTCGAACCGGCCGTTCCGCTGACGCACGCCCAGGGCCGGGCATCCGGTGCGGATGCGGGCGCCGCGCTGCGCTGCCCCACAGGCCAGGGCGCGGGTGAACCGGCCGGGGTGGAGCCTGCTCTCATCTTTTGAGAAGACGCCGCAGCAGACGTCCGGGGCCAGTTCCGGTTCCATCTCGCGCAGGGTCTTTCCGTCCACCCATTCTACGGTAAGCGCTTCGATGCGCTCCCAGGCTTCGAAGGATTCCCGGAGCAGTTCCTCCTCATCTTCAGTGGCAGCCACCCGGAGGGGGCCGGAACGGTCGAAGTCGACGCGCAGGCCGGTGGCCTCTTCCAGTTCCGCGACCAGGTCCGGAAAACGCCTGGCGGAGGCCAGGTAGAGTTCAAAGAGGGGCGTGCGCTCGCCTTCTTCGGCTGCATGCAGTGGCACAATCAGCCCCGCCGCTGCTGAGGAGGCGCCGCTGCCGACCGCCTCCTGCTCCAGGAGGATGACCTTCAATCCCGCGCCGGCGAGGTCGTAGGCGATCGCGCATCCGATGACCCCTCCGCCGATGATGACCACGTCTGCTGTGTCTGCCACGCGCCGCTCCTTTCATCCCGCACGACTTACGCTTTCACTTTGACCTCGCGGCCGGACGCCTAGCTGCGGTAGATGCCGTCCAGGATGGTCATGACCTGCAGCGACTGTTCGGGCGGCACGGGCGAAGGGGCACCTTCGACGACTGCACGGGCAAATTCGACGCACTCCTGAGCGTGGGGCTCCAGGCGGTCTCTGGTGTTTTTCAAGGTCCGGTTGTAGTGCTGCCGGGTTTTGTTGTTTGTTTCATAGATTTCGCACTTTGGCCAGTGGCTGCCTCCCTTCGTGCCGTAGAGCCACATCTGCATGTCTTCTCCCATGGTATCGTGGTGGAGCAGCCAGCGGCCAGTTCGGCGTGCTCCGAGGCGTTCCAGCCGGGAATATGGCTGGAGGCGATGCCTCCAACGCCGATGATGCCGACGTTTAAAGGGTTTGCCATGAGAAATCCTTAGTAGATTGACGAAATTTCAAATTCGGCCCTGTGCAGGCCCCCGACGCCTGCTGCCCCGGTCATGGCCGGCGCAGGGCGACCGATTTCCAGGGTCTGGAAGATAATATAGAACCGCGTTCCTGTCCAGAGATATGTAGGAGAGAAAATCGGAGCGTGAGGCTTTGGGGAAGGGCGGAGGGCGGTTCTCTGCCCCGGCCCTGTCAGGGGGTGTCCGGCTCAACCGCCCGACGGCGGACAAATCCAGACCTGACTGTCTAACTCCAAATCGAGGTAGGTGTGGTCCCAATATATTGCGATGGAGAAAACTTCCTCTTGACTTAAGAAAAACAAAGGCTTATCTTTGTGCGTTCCCCACTACTTTCCAGGAGACACCCCCGTCTCCGGCAGCAGGGGATGCGATGCCCCATCGACTGGCCCCTGTGTAGAGGCCTGGCGATTTCCCCTTTTCCCCACTTTCATCCTGTTTGACGTTTCCATCGATCGTTTTTCCCCGTTCAAATGTTGTCGGCTGAGGGTCGGCCAAAGCCACCGTGCGTTGTATCAAGCCCGGGGGCAGAGCGCGCTCGAGGCAGCCGGATTCCTGGCGAGGGAATCAACTCTCCCCGGCTGTTCGAGGTTCTGTTCCCCGGGCTTTTTGCAGAAAGGCAAACCGATTGCGGCATGCAGAGCAGGGCGATCTGCATGTCTCCAGTATACGGAGATTCCGGGGATTTCACAAGGGTCTTGTTCGCTGAAACCAAAACCGGTATAATTAGGGAGGCTTGACTTTTGTTCTGCTGCACGGTAAATTTCGGTTTTTCCAGGGCAACGGTTTTTTTGTGAGGGGTTTTGCATGGCCCGGTTCTCTGTTGTTGTTTTCTGTGTTGCGCTGATGCTTATCCCGGCGGTTTCCACGAGGGATTGCGGCGCGGCCGGGGCGGTTGCGCAGATGTCCGTGGATGAGATTCAACGGGGCATGGTGGGCATCGGTCGGACGGTCTTTCAGGGGACGCGCATCGATACGTTTCAGGTCGAGGTCCTGGGGGTGCTGCGCAACGTACTGGGTCCCCGAAGCGACATTATTCTGGCCCGGCTTTCGGGAGGCCCGCTGGAAGAGACGGGGGTGATCGCCGGGATGAGCGGCAGCCCGGTCTATATCCAGGGGAAGCTGATCGGGGCCGTGGCCTACAGGTTCGGTACTTTTGCCAAGCAACCGATTGCCGGGATTACGCCCATTGCCGAGATGATCGACGTACTCAAACGCCCCTCCGCACCGCCGGGTGCGACTTCCAGCCCGGGGTCCTGGCTGCGACAGAGCAGGGAGGGAGCGCCTGCGGTTGCCGGGCCGGCGGGAATGGAGGCCGGTGCGTTGAGGCCGGTGGCAACACCTCTGGTGATGTCGGGGTTTGCGCCCCGGGTGGTGGCCGAACTCAGGGAGGAGTTGCTGCCTCTCGGGCTGCTGCCCGTTCAGGGAGGCGGGGGGGGGGATGCGTCCCTTCCGTCCGGGCCGTTTGAGCCCGGTGCCCCGCTGGGGGTGCAGCTTATCCGGGGCGATTTCAGCGTGACGGGCATTGGCACCCTCACCTATCGGGACGGGGACCGGGTGGTCGGGTTCGGGCACCCGATGCTTTTTGGGGGCAGTACGGCGATGCCGATGACGGCGGCCTACATCCACCAGGTGCTTCCCAGCCAGTACCTCTCTTTTAAGCTGGGTACGGCGTCCCACCCGATGGGCCTGATCGTACAGGACCGGGCGCCGGGGATTGCAGGGATTCTGGGCCGCGAGGCGGAGATGATCCCCACGCGGATCGAGGTCCGTTCGCCGGGCAACCGGGAGGGGTTCCGGATGGAGGTGCTGCGCAACCGGGATTTCGGCCCGTTGCTGGTGAGAATGGCGGTAACAAGCGCTCTGATTTCGTCCGAGAAGCTGATGGGCGAGACCACCGTGCGGGCACGTACCCGGATCGCAGTGGCAGGGCAGCCCCCCCTGGAGGTGGAGAATATTTACGCCGGAGCTCGGGGCCTGGGAGAGGCGGTTTGGGGAGCAACGACCCCCCTGTCCCGGTTGATGCAGAACCCTTTTGAACCGGTGCGGGTGGAGGAGGTGGCGTTCGATCTGGAGGTGGAAGAGCGGGCCCGGGCTGCCCGGATTGAGGCGGTTCGCCTGCAGAAGGCCCGTTTTCAGCCGGGGGATACCGCCCGGGTGACGGTTACCCTGCGGCCCTATCTGGGAGACCTCCAAAAGGTGGATACGCTGCTGGTGATCCCTGCGCAGGCCCGGAGGGGGCGGCTGACCCTGCGGGTGTCCAGCGCCAGCGCCCACGCTGCACTGGAGGCCAAGCGGGCGCCCGGCGAGTACACGCCCAGGGATCTGGCGCACCTGATCCGCCTGCTGGGCCGGGTGGAGCGGAACGACGGGCTTATTCTTGAGCTTCTCTCCCCCAGGGGAGGGGTGACGGTGGAGGGACGGGAGGTGTCCGCGCTTCCCCCCTCGGTCCTCTCAGCGCTCCGGTTATCCCGGGAATCGGGGACCGTCAGACGGGTGAGGCAAACGGTTCTGGAGCGGATGCGCATCCGGACAGCGCATGTGCTTTTCGGCAGCCAGACGGTTTTTATTCATATCGATCGGGAGCGGAACGGTGTGGTCTTCGACGGAAAGACAGGCGGTCGTGGGAAAAAGTAAAGTCAGGGGTCAGGGGAGGCCCGGATCTCGGATTGCGGAACGCCCAATCCGCAATCTGCGCTTACGAAACGTCCTGGGGCAGACCGGAAAAGCAGCGATTTATGGGTGAATGGGGCGGTTACTTGATTTTGTGGGTTACGGGCTGTGTTGCCGGAACCCTGAACGTGGTGGCGGGAGGAGGGTCCTTTCTGACGCTTCCGGTCCTGATCTTCCTCGGCCTCTCGCCTACCCTGGCAAACGGGACGAACCGGGTTGCCGTCCTGACCCAGAACATCGGGGCTGTGTGGAGCTTTCATCAGCATGGGGTCATGGACTGGAGAAGCCTGCTGTGGGCAGCGCTGCCGGTGACGGTCGGGGCGGGTCTGGGGGCTCTGGCGGCCCTTTGGGTGGGGGATCAGGCCTTCAAGAAGATCCTTGCCTTCCTCATGGTGGGTGTCACTGTATGGACGCTGTGGGACCCGCTTAAGGGAAAGCCGGGTTCCTCCCCGGCAAGACGGGGGCCGCTGGTTCTGGCCGGCACCTTCTTCCTGGTTGGCATTTACAGCGGATTCGTACAGGCTGGCGTCGGGTTTCTCATCCTGGCGGCAATCACTCTGGCAGGACTTGACCTGGTCAAGGGGAATGCCGTTAAGGTGCTGGTGATCCTGGCATCCATGGTCATCTCTTTGGGGGTCTTCGCGGTCCAGGGAAAGGTTGACTGGATTCTGGGGTTCGCCCTGGGAGCCGGAAACCTGGTGGGCGGATTGTTGGGCGTGAGACTCACCGTGCTGAAGGGACATGCCTGGATCAAGAACGTGGTGACGGTCACTGTCATCCTGTTTGCCCTTCGACTGTGGTTTTTCGAGTAGTTCGCAAGTGGACAACCTTATTCCAGCAGTCGGGTAACGAACTTCGTCATGGAAAGGCAGACGGTCGTGGGAAAAAGCAAAAATCTGCAGTCTGCAGTCCGCATGGGTGTGGTGTGGCTGGTGTGCCTGACGGGTGTGGCGGGGGCTGTTGAGCCTATTGTCTGGCGGGAGGATACGCAGAAGGCGTTTTTGAAGGGAGAGCCGGAGGGGGTCTCGCTGACCCGGGATGGAGTGGTCACACTTTCGCCGGTAGTGGAAGAGGTGGCCGATACGGGTGAGCAGTTTGTCTGGGCGCTTGCAGAGGATGGGCAGGGACGGCTTTATATTGCGACGGGCAACAGCGGTAAGGTCTTTGTGCTGGATGGAGGGGGAACCCCCGATCTCCTGTTTGACTCCCCGGAGGTGGCCATTTTCAGCCTGACCGTGGGGTCGGACGGGGCGCTCTACGCAGGGTCCTCGCCGGACGGGCTGATCTACCGTATTGCCCCGGGGAGAGATCCGGCGAGGTTCTGCCGCACCGGCGATGACCACGTCTGGGCGCTGGTGCCCGGGGCGGGTGGGGGGCTGTATGCGGCCACCGGCAGAAAACAGGGGCGCATCCTCCGGATTTCTCCCGGAGGGGAGGCCGAGCCGGTCTACCAGAGTTCCGACCCCAACGTGGTCTGCCTCATCCGGGGTGCGGACGGGCGGCTGTATGCCGGGACGGATGAGAACGGGCTGGTCTACAGGGTGGACGCCGGGAGGAAGGTGGAGGTGCTCTACGACGCTGCGGAGAAGGAGGTCCACGCGCTGGCCCTGGGAACCGACGGCGTGCTGTATGCCGGCGCAATGTCGGGGAGTTCGCGCGCTGACGGGGGCAAGGGGGGAGCGCCGCCGTCGCAGCAGCCCCGGCCTGCTCCGGAGCAGGAGTCGTCCGCGCTCTACGCGATTCGGCCTTCGGGCGCGGCGTTCCGGCTCTGGGAGACCGCCGAGCCGATGCTTTTGGCCCTGGCCATCGATGCAGGTGGTGAGGTGATTGTGGTTACCGGGGACAAGGGGAGCGTGTACCGCGTCAGAAGCGACGGCGCGGCCACGCTGCTGGCCCGAATGGCAGATGTGCAGCCCTGGGCGTTTTGTCCTTCCCAAAAGGGCGGCTTCTGGATCGGTGGGGCCGGAAAGGTCTACCGGCTGGGCAAGGGTTATGCCCCGGAGGGCAGTTTGACTTCCAAACCCCGGGACTTTGCCCTGGTGTCCAGGTGGGGCAGGGCGGCCTGGAAGGCCGATCTGCCGGAGGGAACGTCGATTTCTTTTCAAACGCGGTCGGGCAACAGCGAGGTTCCCGACGATACCTGGAGTCCCTGGTCCGCTCCGATCAGGGTGGCGGGGCAGATCTCCAGTCCACCGGGACGGTTCCTGCAGTACCGGGTGTGCCTGGAATCGGAGGCGGGCACGGCCACGCCCCGGTTGCGGGAAGTGACCCTGTCGGGCCTTCAGGAGAACGTGCGGCCACAGCTTCTTTCCCTGGAGGTTTCTCCCACGCAGAGGAAGAACAGCGCCTCCGGGGGTGGGGGACGCTCCGGACCGGGGAAGGATGGGGACAAAGGCCGCCGTCCTTCCGTCGACGCCAGGAAGGGGGTCTGGAAGATCGCCTGGTCTGGAGGAGACGTCAACAACGACCGGCTGGTCTACGACATCTATTTCCGGGGGCGAGAGGAGACGTCGTGGAAGCTCCTGGAAGAGGAGGTCCGGTCCACTTCCTACGTTTGGAACATCGAATCGGCACCGGAGGGGACCATGCAGGTCCGGGTGGTGGCCTCCGACCGGTTGAGCAATCCCGAGCCGACGGCCCTTTCGGCCGAAAAGGTGAGCGAGCCCTTTGATCTGGACCACACGCCGCCGTCCGTCCGCCTGAGTGCGGTTCGGCAGACGGAGCCGGGCACGGTTCTGGTGGAAGGCTCGGTTTCGGATGCGATCAGCCCCATCCGGGAGGCGTCCTATGCGGTCAATTCCGGGCCCTGGAAGGTGATTTTTCCAGCAGACCAGATCTTCGATTCCCAAACCGAGTCTCTCCGCTTTGCCATTGAAAAGCTGATGCCGGGTGAGTATGCAGTGGTGGTGCGGGCCGTGGATGCACTGGGGAATGTGGGGGTTGGGAAGGCGGTGGTTGAGGTTGAATAAAATTGATGACCGATGCTGATTATATGCGGCTGGCTCTGGAACTGGCGGAGCGGGGGCTTGAGACGGTTCGGCCCAATCCGATGGTGGGTGCGGTGGCGGTGCGGGAGGGGCGGATTGTGGGGCAGGGCTATCACCCCGGGCCCGGGCAGCCGCATGCGGAGGTCTTTGCGCTTTCGTCGGTGGGTGAAAGCGCGCGGGGTGTGACCCTGTATGTGACGCTGGAGCCCTGTTGTTTTGCCGGTCGGACACCGGCCTGTACGGAGCTGATTATCCAGAAGCGGGTCTCACGTGTGGTGTGCGCGATGGAAGATCCCGATGCGCGCGTGTCGGGGCGGGGTGTTGCGCGGCTTGGGGAGGCGGGCATCCGTGTGGAAGTGGGGCTGTTAGCGGAGCAGGCCCGGCGGCTCAACGAGGTCTACACCAAGCACCGCACGTGCGGGCTTCCCTTTGTGACGCTGAAGCTGGCGCAGACGCTGGACGGGCGTATTGCGTCGTCGTCGGGCGATTCGAGGTGGATTACCTCAAAGGCCTCCAGGGCTTACGCCCACCGGTTGCGCGCACGGGTCGATGCGGTCCTGGTGGGTGCCGGGACGGTGCGGGCCGACGATCCCGAGCTTTCGGTGCGGCACGTAGCGGGGCGCAATCCGGTGAAGATCGTGCTGGACAGCGGGTTGCGGATTTGTACACGGGCGAAGGTGTTTGCAGGAGCGCCCCTGGTTGTGGCAGCGGCCGAAGGGGTTTTGCGGGAAAGGCAGAAAGCGGTGGTGGCGGCGGGGGCACGGGTGTGGCAGGTGCCCGCCGTGCAGGGCCGCCCCCGGATACGGGATGTGCTGGCCCGGGCTGCGGCTGAGAATCTGATCCATGTGCTGGTTGAGGGAGGCGGACAGGTGGCGGCTTCGGCGCTGCGGGAGGGGCTGGTGGATCGGATGGCGGTGTTCATTGCTCCAAAAATCATGGGCGGCGGCATCCCTGCGGTGGGGGACCTGGGCATCGACCGGGTCGTGGAGGCAGTGGAGCTGGAGGAGGTCGAGGTGGAGCGGATTGGCGCGGACCTTTTTTGTACGGCGCGGGTGAGAAGGCAATGAGCGGTCCTCGGTTGTGGGAGGGTTATGTTTACCGGAATTGTCGAAGAGATCGGGGTGGTGCGGTCGGTTCAGCAGCGGGCCGGGTATCAGCAGACGACGGTGGATGCGCAGCGGGTTTTAGAGGATGTCCGGGTTGGAGACAGCATCAGCCTGGACGGGGCCTGCCATACGGTGGTGGGGTTTGACGGACGCGGGTTCACGGTGGAGTCGGTGGAAGAGACGCTCCGGCGGACCACGCTCTCACGGCTGCGGGTGGGCAGCCGGATGAATTTGGAGCGATCCCTGAAGGTGGGTGACCGGCTGGGCGGGCACTTCGTGGCCGGGCACGTGGCCGGAGTGGGCAAGGTGTTGAAGCGTCGGGCGTCATCGGACCAGGTTGTGTTCCAGATCGGCATGGGTGCCGATCTGACGCCCTACGTGGCCGAGAAGGGGTCGATTGCGGTGGATGGGATCAGCCTGACGGTGGTTTCGGTTTCCCCCCGGGAGTTTACGGTTGCGGTGATTCCGCATACGCTTGAGGTGACCACGATTTCCGAGCGCCGGGTGGGCGATCCGGTCAATTTGGAGGTGGATATGGTGGCGCGGTATATCGAACGTCTGACAACTTTCAAAGGTGAGGAACAGCCTCTTTAGACATTTGAAAAGGCGAAGCGTATGGCCAATCCCAACAGTGAAGGCGCTCCGGTCCGCATTGCGCCTATCGAAGATGCCCTGGAAGACATCCGGTCCGGGAAGATGGTGATTGTGGTGGACGACGAAGACCGGGAGAATGAGGGCGACCTTATTATGGCCGCCCAGAAGGTGACGCCGGATGCGATCAACTTTATGGCCGGCCACGGACGCGGCCTGATCTGTCTGCCGGCGACACCGGAGCGGTTGACAGAACTCAAGCTGGATATGATGGTGGACCGCAACACCGCGCTGCACGGCACGCCCTTTACCGTCAGTATCGATGCGGTGGAGGGGACCACCACCGGGATCTCTGCGCACGACCGGGCGGTGACCGTGCAGCGGTTTGTGGATGCGGATGCCCAACCGCTCGACTTTGCCCGTCCCGGGCATATCTTTCCCCTGCGGGCGCGGCCGGGAGGGGTGCTGCGCAGGGCCGGGCATACGGAGGCGGCCGTGGACCTGGCGCGGCTTGCCGGGCTTTACCCGGCCGGGGTGCTCTGCGAGATCCTGAACCCGGATGGGACGATGGCAAGGCTGCCGCAGCTGATCGAGATGGCCGGCCATTTTGACCTGAAGGTGATTACGATTCGGGATCTGATCGCCTACCGCCATCGTTCTGAAAAGCTGGTACACTGTATTGAGACCGTGCACATGCCCACCCGGTTTGGCGAGTTTTTGTTGCGCCTTTATGAGAGTGACGTGGATGAACGCCCTCACATGGCCCTGGTCAAGGGCGATGTTTCCGGGGGGAAACCGGTGCTCCTGCGGATGCATTCGGAGTGCTTAACCGGAGATGTGTTCGGTTCACTGCGGTGCGACTGCGACACGAACCTCCACTCGGCAATTGAGATGATCCAGAGGGAAGGGCAGGGGGCGGTTGTGTACATGCGACAGGAAGGGCGCGGCATCGGATTGCGGGAGAAGATTCGGGCCTACAAACTGCAGGAGGAGGGCTACGATACGGTGGAGGCCAATTTGAAACTCGGGTTTAAGATGGACGACCGGGACTACGGGATCGGGGCCCAGATTTTGCTCGATCTGGGAATTCGCAAGGCGCGTCTGATCACAAACAATCCGGCCAAGCGGGTGGGGCTGGAGGCCTACGGGATTGAGATTGTAGAGCGGATTCCCGTGGAGATCAAGCTTACTCCGTGGAATATTCAGTATCTGCGCACCAAGCAGGAGAAGATGGGCCACATCTTTGCGGAAGAGGATTTGACGCTGGACGACCCAACGTCGGAGGGAACCCATGCCCAGGGTATATGAAGGGGAACTGTCGGCGGAAGGAAAGCGATTTGGCATTGTCGTGAGCCGGTTCAACGCGTATATCGGAAAGTCGCTGCTGGAGGGGGCACAGGACTGTCTGGGTCGGCATGGGGCCGACCTGGACGCGGTGGATGTGGTGTGGGTGCCGGGGTGTTTTGAGATCCCTCTCATGGCCCGGAAGATGGCGGAAAGCGGCCGCTACGACGCCGTCATCTGTCTGGGTGCCGTGATTCGGGGGAGCACCCCCCATTTCGAGTACGTGGCCAGTGAGGCCTCCGGGGGGATTGCAAAGGTGGGACTGGAATCGGGCGTGCCGACCCTGTTTGGGGTGCTGACCACCGATACGGTTGAGCAGGCGATTGAACGGGCGGGCACCAAGGCCGGGAACAAGGGGTGGGCGGCGGCGCTGGGCGCGATTGAGATGGTCAACCTGCTGGAGGCATGGGGTGGTGGGCAGGCATGACGGGCTCTCGCCGAAAGGCCCGAGAGGTCGTGTTGCAGGCCCTCTACTGGACCGAGAGTTCGGAAGACCCGGTTCGGCAGACGCTGCATACCATGTGTTTGCGCACTGGCCTGTCATCGGACGCGTCCCGGTTTGCCATGGCGCTTGGCAAAGCGACCTCGGCGCGTCGGGAGGAGCTGGACGGGTTGATCAAAAGCGCTTCGGAGAACTGGGCCTTAGAGCGGATTTCCCGGATCGATGGGATTCTGATGCGGATGGCCCTCACCGAGATTCTGGCGTTTGGCGATATACCGGTAAAGGTCTCCATCGATGAGGCGATTGAGCTGGCCAAGCGCTACGGTGTGGAGAAGTCTCCGGCCTTTATCAACGGCATCCTGGATGCCCTGGTCAAGCGAGAAGGGATCGCATGGGGCTAAGGGCAGGGGGCTGCTTTCTACGATGCGACTCGCCATCTTCTCCGATATCCACGGCAATCTGGAGGCCCTTCAGGCGGTGCTGAAACGGTGCGCCGATATCGGGGTGGACCGAACCATCTGCCTGGGAGACCTGGTGGGCTACGGGGCAGACCCCAACGCATGCATCGACCTGGTGCGCGGGGTTGCCGATGTGGTTCTTGCCGGAAATCACGACCGGGTGGCAGCGGGTCTGGAAGACGCCCGTTTGTTCAATCCGATGGCCTCAGCGGCCATCCGGTGGACGGCAGCGGCGTTGACAGAGGCGCACGTCGGCTACCTGCAGGTGCGGTCGTTGACGGCCGAGGAGGGGGATGTGCTCTATGTGCATGCCTCTCCATACCGGCCGGAGACGTGGCCCTATATTCACTTCCCGGAAGAGGGCCGGGCCGGGCTGGCTTATACGGAAGCGCGGGTCTGTTTTGTAGGGCATTCGCACCGCGCGTTCCTCTGTGCGGAGCGTGACGATGTGGAGGTGCTGGGGGAGGGCGATGCGAGGCTGATGCCCTCGGAACGCTACCTGATCAATGTGGGCAGCGTGGGGCAACCCCGCGATGGAGACCCCCGGGCGGCCTTTGCGATCTGGGATCAGGAGGCCGCAGAGTTCCGGCTTTGCCGGGTGCCCTACGATGTGGCCGGGGCACAGGCCAGGATTCGAGAGGCCGGTCTGCCCGACCTGCTGGCGGAGCGGCTGGGGGTGGGGAGGTGAAGGAGGTGTTGGGGGTTGCGGATTGGGAAATTTTCCATATACATCCGGCACCATTTCATAACAGGTAAACGGCTATGATGGGAATACTGACCAGGATTTTTGGGACCAAGCACGAACGGGATACTCAGAAGATCCGTCCGATCGTGGAGGAGATTAACCGCATTTATGCCACCTGTGCGGATCTTTCAGACGAGGCCTTGAAGGGGAAAACGGCCGAGTTCCGGGGCCGGATTGCGGAGGCCACCCGGGAAGCGCACGGGGCGCGGGAGGCCCTGCGCGCTGATCTGGAAGGGGCGGGGGACGACGGCGACCGCCAGGACCTGTTGGACGAGATCGGCGAGGTGGAATTGGAGATCCGGGAGATCGAGACGGAGGTCCTGGATGAGATTCTGCCCGAGGCCTATGCGGTCTTTAAGGAGACCTGCCGGCGCATGGTGGGCAAGCGCTGGGAGCGGGCGGGAGATGAAATCGCCTGGGTGGAGGTCCCCTACGATGTGCAGCTGATCGGCGCGACCGTGCTGCACCAGGGCAAGGTCGCCGAAATGGCCACCGGGGAAGGGAAGACCCTGGTGGCGGGCATGCCGCTTTACCTCAACGGGCTTGTCGGCAGGGGCGTGCACCTGGTGACGGTGAATTCCTACCTGGCCAAACGGGATGCCATGTGGTTGGGCCCCATTTACCTCTTCCTGGGGCTGAGTGTGGGGATTATTCAGGATCGGTCACTGGGCGTTGAGGCCTACTTGATTGAAGCGGACGAGCAGGGGGGCAACCGGCTGCGGGAGTGCGATCATGCAGACGCGTATCAGGCCGATATTGTTTACGGCACCAAGGACCAGTTCGGGTTCGATTACCTCTACGACAATATGGCAATACGCCCGGAAGACCTGATGCAGCGGGAGCACCATTTTGCGATTGTTGACGAGGCCGACAGCATTTTGATCGACGAAGCCCGAACGCCCCTGATTATTTCCGGGGTGGTGTCCGAAGCGGACAACCAGCGCTACGATGAGATGCGCCCCCTGGTGGAGCGATTGGTAAAGGCGCAGACCCGTGTGGTGAACCGGATTTTGAGCGAGGCGGAAGAACAACTGGACGAGGACGATTACGCGGCCGGCATCCGGCTTTTACAGGTCCAGCGGGGCGCGCCCAAGAACAGGCGGTTTATGAAGCTGCTGCAGGAGGAAGGCATCAAGAAGCTGGTCGGCCGGGTCGAGGCGGATTACATGCGCGACAAGCGCCTGGGCGAACTGGACGAGGACCTTTATTTCAGTATTGACGAAAAGAGCCACATCATTGACCTGACCGAAAGAGGGCGGGTGGAGATCAGCAAGAATCCCGATGATTTTGTGCTGCCCGACCTGGATAAGATTTTGCACGATATCGAGGCCGATGCGGCCCTGCCTGCGGGAGAGAAGGCCAGGGCGCAGGATGAGGCCTACCAGAATTATGCCCGCAAGAGCGAGGCCATACACAGTGTGCAGCAGCTGCTGGTTGCCTACATGCTCTACGAAAAGGATGTGAAGTACATGGTGGATGAGGGCCGGGTCGTTATTGTGGATGAGTACACGGGTCGGCCGCAGCCCGGGCGGCGGTATGCCGATGGGCTCCACCAGGCCATAGAGGCCAAGGAGAAGGTGAAGGTCGAACGGGATACCCAGACGGTTGCGACGATTACGCTGCAGAACTATTTCCGGCTCTACCACAAACTGGCCGGGATGACGGGTACGGCCGAGACCGAGAGCGCAGAGCTCCACGAGATCTACAAGCTGGATGTGGTGGTGATTCCCACGAACGAACCGGTACGCCGGGCCGATTCCGACGATCTGATCTACCGGACCAAGCGGGAGAAGTACAACGCGATTATCGACGAGATCGTTCGACTGCACGAGAATGGCCTGCCGGTGCTGGTGGGTACGATTACCGTGGAGGTGTCGGAGCTCCTCTCCCGGATGCTCAACCGGAGGCACATCAAACACGCGGTCCTCAACGCCCGTTATCACGAGCAGGAGGCGCAGATTGTCGCTCAGGCGGGGCAGCCGGGTGCGGTTACCATCGCCACGAATATGGCCGGACGGGGAACGGATATCAAACTCGGCCCCGGGATTGTCAAAGCGCCCGAGGGCCACCAGTGTGCGCTGATCGCCAATGCGGAGGATGCGCGTCCACTCTGCCCCCACCTGGCGGAGTACGACTGTCGGGTAGACGTACCCTGCGGGCTGCACATTGTGGGCACCGAACGCCACGAGTCCCGCCGGATTGACCGACAGCTCCGGGGGCGGTCCGGCCGCCAGGGCGATCCGGGGAATTCCCGGTTCTTTATTTCCCTGGAAGACGACCTGATGCGGCTCTTCGGATCGGAGCGGATCGCCCGGATTATGGATAAGCTGGGGGCCGAAGAGGGCGAGGTGATCGAGCACAGGATGGTGACCCGTTCGATTGAACGGGCGCAGCGGCGCGTGGAGGCCCGGAATTTCGAGATGCGCAAACACCTGCTGGAGTACGACGATGTGATGAACCAGCAGCGGGACGTGATCTACGACCGGCGTCGGTACGCCCTGGAACAGAAGAATATCTCCGATCAGATCAGGGAGGTCATGGAAGAGACGGTCGATACCTTTTTGGAGGCCCACGCACCGGAGGAGGCCCACCCGGAAGACTGGAACCTGGAGGGGCTGTCGGTGGACCTGAGGAATACTTTCCTGCAGGTGCCGGAGGTTCCGACCGACAATCTGCCCGGACTCAGGCAGGATGCGCTTCGCGAACGCATCTTGCGGGGGGTACAGGAGACGTACGCCCGACGCGAGCAGCTGATTGGCCCCGAACGGCTCCGGGAGATCGAACGCATGGTCTACCTGGGCATTATCGACGAGAAGTGGAAGGACCACCTCCGGGAGATGGACGACCTCAAAGAGGGGATCAGCCTGAGAGGCTACGGCCAGAAGGATCCGCTGGTGGAGTACAAGCGGGAGGGGTTCCAGATGTTCGTGGACCTGCTGGACGAGATCAACCGGGAGACCCTCAAGACCCTCTTTCGCATCCCCGTTGAAGAGGTTCCGGTCCAGCGCCAGAGCCGGCAGCCCGAGCGGCTGGCCCTGGTGCATGAGGACGCGACGGGCATGGGATTTGCCCCGATGGCCGAAGCGATGGCGGCGACGGTGGCCAACACGACCGACCTGGAGGGGGAACGGCCCAGGCAGCGGCCCGTGCGGGTGCACAAGGTCGGGCGCAACGACCCCTGTCCGTGCGGTAGTGGGAAGAAGTACAAGAAGTGCTGTGGGAGATAATGTGGTGTGATTTAATGAAGGTCAGAGCTGCGGTGTCCGGGGTACGTCAGAATAGAATTCGAATCAAACAGAAGGAGCGGAAGCGACGTGAAGTCACGTGAAGATCTGTTGAACGAGGCCCGGCAGGAGGTGCCGGAGATGACGGTGCGGGAGGTCCACGAGCACCTGAAGAAGGGAGAGGCGCCTGTTCTCCTGGACGTGCGGGGGCTGGATGAGTGGGAGCGGGGGCACCTGGAGGGGGCGATTCACATTCCCCGGGGGCGTCTGGAGAGCGAGGTGGAGGTTAAGGCGCCCGACAAATCCCGGGATGTGGTCGTCTACTGCGCCGGTGGTGTACGGTCTCTCCTGGCTGCAGAGTCCCTGAAGGATCTGGGGTACGAGTGGGTGATTTCCATGGAGGGCGGATTCGAAGACTGGGCCGATGCGGGGTTGCCTGCGGTGCATCCCCCTGTGCCCGATGAGGAGCGGGGGCCGGAGAACCCGGACCTGCTGGAGGCCGAAATCGGACACCTGGAACAGGTGCTGTCCGAGAGGAAACGTCGGCTGGAGCAGGCAAATATGGACCGGCAGGGGGGGTGAACAAATTCTGCTTGCGCGATTTGGGGAAAGGTTGTATATTCACAGGGGTTAGCACTCATCTAACAAGAGTGCTAACAACTTCCAAAGTCTATGCAAATCAATAGTCTTTACCAACTTTTAGAGGAGGATACCATGAAAGTGCATCCTCTGGCCGACCGTGTTCTGCTCAGGCGGATCGAAGAGGAAGAGCAGGTAAGGGGCGGGATCATCATCCCTGATACGGCCAAGGAGAAACCCTTAGAGGCCGAGGTGATTGGTGTGGGACCGGGCAAATTGACCGACAGGGGAAAACGCACCCCGGTTGCGGTGGAAACGGGCAGCCGCGTGCTGATTGGTCAGTACGCGGGCACGGAAGTGGAAATTGATGGCGAAGAATATGTGATTGTTCAGGAAGAGGACGTTCTGGGCATCCTGGAAAGTAAGTAAATGAGCGTAAAGAGGAGGAACGAACCATGGCAGCCAAGCAGCTGAGCTTTGGAATTGACGCCCGGGAGAAGATTCTGGACGGTGTGGCCATTCTCAGCAAGGCCGTGAAGGCCACCCTGGGACCAAGGGGCCGTAATGTGGTTCTGGGCAAGAAGTGGGGCTCGCCCACGGTGACCAAGGACGGCGTGACGGTGGCCAAAGAGATCGAACTGGAAGAGCCCTATGAGAACATGGGGGCGCAGATGGTCAAGGAGGTCGCTTCCAAGACCTCCGACGTGGCCGGGGATGGAACCACCACGGCCACGGTGCTGGCCGAGTCGATTTTTAAAGAGGGCTTGAAGAACGTCACGGCCGGGGCGAACCCGATGGACATCAAGCGGGGGATCGAGCAGGCCGTGCAGACGGTGGTGGATCAGCTGAAGGCGCAAAGCCAGGAGGTCAAAGGCCGGAAGGAGATCTTGCAGGTGGCCACGATTTCGGCCAACAACGATGCCAGCATCGGGGAGATCATCGCCGATGCGATGGAGAAGGTGGGCAAGGACGGGACGATTACGGTCGAGGAGGCCAAGAGCATCGAGACGACTCTGGATGTGGTGGAGGGGATGCAGTTCGACCGGGGGTATCTCTCGCCCTATTTTGTGACCGATCCGGACGATATGGAGGCGGTTCTGGAGGATGCCTACCTCCTGATCCACGAAAAGAAACTGTCCAATATGAAGGACCTGCTGCCGCTTTTGGAGAAGGTGGCGCAGACGGGGAAGGCGCTTCTGGTGATCGCGGAGGATGTGGAGGGCGAGGCCCTGGCCACATTTGTGGTCAACAAGGTGCGGGGGACGATGAGGGTGTGTGGGGTGAAGGCGCCCGGGTATGGGGACCGCCGTAAAGCCATGCTGGAAGACATTGCCATTTTGACCGGTGGGCGCGTGATCACCGAAGACCTGGGCATCAAGTTGGAGAACGTGACGCTGGATGACCTGGGACGGGCCAAACGGATTGTGGTTGATAAAGACAACACCACCGTCGTGGAAGGGGTCGGGTCGTCCGCAGACATCCAGGGGCGGGTGAATCAGATCCGGCGTCAGATCGATGAGACGACCTCCGACTACGACCGGGAGAAGCTCCAGGA
>JAAXHW010000065.1 GCA_012270675.1 Candidatus Latescibacterota bacterium
GATTCTTTTTCTGAAGACCTATAGAAGCAGCAGGGACACCGTTTCCGATTTCGACCACAGGGTGATGCAGGCCAGGAAGGGAGAGGTCCGATGGAGGCTTTGGTTGAGGCTCTGGAAGAGGCTGTTGAGGGAGAGGTGCGGTTCGACCGGGCATCGCGTGTGCTCTACAGCACCGACGCCAGCCTGTATGAAATTGAACCGCTGGGGGTGGTGATCCCTGAAAAGAGGCAGGATGTCCTGGCCGTTCACCGGCTTGCGGACCAGTTCGGGGTGCCTTTGATTCCGCGCGGGGGAGGCACGGGACTGGCCGGTCAGTCCGTGGGCCGTGCCGTGATTATGGATATGTCCAAGTACATGAACAGCATCCTGGAGCTGAACGCCGAAGAGGGGTGGGTGCGGGTGCAACCGGGCGTGGTGCTGGACCAGCTGAACGCGTACCTGAACGCCCATGGGCTCCAGTTTGCCCCCGATGTGGCCACCAGCAGCCGCGCAAATATCGGGGGAATGATCGCCAACAACTCGGCCGGAGCGCATTCGGTGATCTATGGAAAGACGATCGACCACGTGCTTGAACTTTCCGTGGTCCTGGCGGATGGGACGGAGGCCGTGTTCCGGGAGATGGGAAAGGCAGAGGTCCGGCAGAAGGTGGAGCAGAAGGACCTGGAGGGTCAGGCCTACCGGGAGGTGGTGCGGCTGGCCAGGACGCACCGGGAGGAGATTGAGCGGCGCTATCCCGGGATTATGAGGCGCGTGGGGGGCTATAACCTGGACGCGTTTGTGGGAGACCAGCCGTTTAACATGTGCCGGATGGTGGTTGGGTCCGAAGGTACCCTGGCCACGGTCCTGGAAGCCAAACTCAGGGTGATCCCCCTGCCGAAGGCCAGGGTCCTGGGCGTGGTTCAGTTCCGGAATTTGATTGAGGCCATGGAGGCCGTGGTGCCCATTCTGGAGACGGGGCCGGCGGCGGTGGAACTGATGGACAAGATGATCCTGGACCAGACCGTGGGATCGCTGGCCCTTTCCCGACAACGCGCCTGGGTTGAGGGCGACCCCGAGGCGGTGCTGGCCGTAGAATATTATGGAGAGACGAGCGAGGCGCTGCGCCCCAGGTTGGACGCACTTGAAGCGGCGATGGCGACAGCGGGGCTCGGGTATGGGTTCCATCGGGCGATTTCACCACAGGAGCAGGCGAATGTCTGGAACGTGCGCAAGGCCGGGCTGGGGCTGTTGATGGGGATTAAGGGGGATACCAAGCCGGTGGCCTTTGTGGAGGACGCGGCGGTTTCTCCGGAAAAGCTGCCCGATTACATCCGGGAGTTTGACGGGATCGTGCGGTCCCACGACACCACGGCCGGGTACTATGCCCATGCCAGTGTGGGGTTGCTGCACGTTCGTCCGCTGGTGAATCTGAAGACAGCGGAGGGGGTGGCGAAGATGCGGGCGATTGCCGAGCAGGTCCGGGACCTGGTCTTGAAGTACGGCGGGGCGATGAGCGGGGAGCACGGCGATGGGCTGGTCCGAAGTTGCTGGAACGAACAGATGTTCGGGACAAGGCTCTACAATGCGTTTCGGGAGGTGAAGCGGGCGTTTGACCCCAAAGGATTGATGAATCCCGGAAAGATTGTGGATGCGCCCATGATGACCCAAAACCTCCGGTTCGGGGCGGGCTACCGGTCCGAGGAGATCAAAACGCACTTTGATTTCTCCGCAGACGGGGGGTTTCACCGGGCCGTGGAAATGTGCAACGGTGTGGGGGCCTGCCGCAAGGTGCTGGAAGGAACGATGTGCCCGTCCTATATGGCCACCCTGGAGGAAGAGCATTCCACGCGGGGGCGGGCCAATGCCCTGCGCGCGGCGATTTCCGGGCGGTGGGAAGGGGGGCTGACGGACAGGCGGCTCTACGAGGTGCTGGACCTGTGTCTGGAGTGCAAGGCCTGCAAGGCGGAGTGTCCATCCAATGTGGATATGGCCAAGCTCAAGTACGAATTTCTCGCCCACTACTACCGGGACCACGGCAGGCCGCTGCGGGCGTGGCTTTTTGCGAATATCGAGACGCTTAACCGGGTCGGGTGTGCGCTTGCGCCCGTTTCGAACCGGGTTGCGAACAGCGGCCTGGGCCGGTTTGCCCTGCAGGCGCTTGGCATTGCCCCCAAACGGTCCCTGCCGCCGTTTGCCCGTCAGACCTTTACGGACTGGTTTTCCAGGCGAAAAGGGGTTAAAAGCGACCGCAAGGTCGTCCTTTTTCACGACACCTTTCTCACTTACAACCATCCGGCCACCGGGATGGCGGCCACACGGCTTTTTGAGGCAGCGGGCATCGAGGTGGTACTGCCTGAGAAGCGCTGCTGCGGGCGGCCCATGCTTTCCAGCGGTATGGTCGATGAGGCGAAGGCGAACGCTGCTTTCAATGTTGAAAGCCTCTATGCCTACGTGAAGCAGGGCTATGAGATTGTGGGGTTTGAGCCGAGCTGTGTGTCGATGCTCACGGATGACTATCCGGATCTGATGCCGGACTCGAAGGCACGCGCAGTGGCAGAAAACAGCTATTTGTTTGAGGAGTACATGGCGGTGTTGGGCGAACGGGACGAACTGGAGATTCCCTTTTCGGATCTCAAAAAGGAGATTCTCGTCCACGGACACTGCCACCAGAAGGCGCTGGGGGGCATCGAACCTGTGCTGGCCGTGTTGAATCTGCCGCCCGGATATACGGCCAGAGCCATCGATTCGGCCTGCTGCGGGATGGCCGGGGCATTCGGCTATGAGGCCGAACACTATGAGGTTTCGTTGAAGATTGGAGAAGACCGGCTCTTGAAGGTCGTCCGGGAGGCGGCGCCCCATGTGGAGGTTGCGGCCGCAGGGCTTTCCTGCCGACAGCAGATTGCGCACGCCACAGGGCGACAGGCCCGCCACCCCGTTGAAGTGCTCTGGGATGCGGTTGCGCCGGGAAGGGGTGTGTGATGGGCGGACTGACGCGGGTTTACGTCCGGGTCGCCGGGATCGTGCAGGGGGTAGGGTTCCGCTATTTTACCTGGCGGAAGGCCAGGGAGCTGGGCCTGGCGGGATACGTCCGAAACCTGCCCGACGGAGACGTGGAGATGGAAGTTGAGGGGCCGTCGGACCGGGTTTCAGCACTTGTTGACGCGGCAACCCGGGGGCCGCCAGGGGCCTGTGTCCGGGAGGTCCACACGGACGAACGCCTCGTTGAAGGCGCCGGTTCGGGTTTTGAGGTCCGTTTTTAATGAGGGGTGTGCATAAAACAGTAT
>JAAXHW010000066.1 GCA_012270675.1 Candidatus Latescibacterota bacterium
TTGTCCACCGCGTTGTGCCGCCCCACATCCTCGTAACAGGCCATCAGGTCGCCCGAGCCGGAAAACACCGCCGCGGCGTGCACCCCGCCCGTTTCGGCGAAGGTGGGCTGCACCTCCCCAAGCCGCCTGAAAACCTCAAACAGCAGGTCCACCCCCACCTGCGGCCCGGGGCGCAGGGCCACACAGCGGGCCATCAAATCCTCAATACTCTGCCGTCCGCACACCCCGCAGGCCGACGTGGTCAGCGTTCCCCGTCTTGTCGCAAGCACCCGGTCCACATCCAGCGAGACCCCGGGAGCAGGCAGCACGTCAACCGCATTCCCGTAGCCTTCCGTGCCGGGCCGCCCGCAGTGGAACGCCCGCCCCACATCCTCGATTGACGCCACAATACCCTCTGCAAACAGGAACCCGACCGCCAGCCGCTCGTCATCCCCCGGCGTTCGCATGGTCACCGCCACGGGTTCCCCTGCAACGCGGATCTCCAGCGGCTCTTCAACAGCAACCGCATCTTCCGCGCCGTGCGCCGGTTTCCCGTCCCGCACCCTGAAAACGACCCGCTGCGCAACTTTCTGAGCTTTGTCGGAAATGACCTGCCCCTCCCTGGAATGCGTGCTTCTTACCGCAATTCTTTATAGAGCAGCCGGAGGAGGGATCTGGTCCACAGGCGCCGCTTCCGGTTTCTCGACCGGCTCCACGCGCACCGGGCAGACCTTGAGCTCGGCGGTTTCGGTGATCGGGTCGTAACCCGACCCCGTCAGGATGTTTACGGGCACATCGCTGAAGCTGAAACTTGCAAACACCGTGCCCCGCGGCGACCGCGCCGTGCGCTTGACCTTGATCACGATCGAACCGCGCGCACTCGACAGACGGCACCAGTCCTGAAGCCCCCATGCCGCCACATCGTCGGGATGCACCTCCAGGGTCTCTTCGGACAGCAGGTAATCGATCCCCGCCGCACGGCCCGTCTGCGTGCGTGTGTGATAAGACGGCAGCCGCCGCCCTGTTGTGAGCCACACCGGAAATTCCGCGCTGACGGTCTCGGCCGGATTGCGGTACCGGTGGCGGGTGAAAATCCCCCGCCCGTTCCGGAACGCCCCCTGGTGCAGAATCGGCGTCCCCGGATGGTCTTTGTGCGGCACCGGCCACTGGTATTCCCCCCGATCGATCCGGTCCCAGTCCAGACCGGAGTAGATTGGCGATACGCTGCACAGCTCGTTGAACACCTCTTTGGGAGATTCCCAATCGAAGCCTTTGAACCCCGCATGTTTCGCAATCTGGGCGACAATCCACCAGTCCGGCTTCGCCTGCCCCATCGGCGGAACGGCTGCGCGCAAACGCTGCACGCGCCGCTCCGTATTCACGCACACCCCGTCGGTCTCGGCCCAGGCCGTTGCGGGGAGCACAACATCGGCCAGCTGCGCCGTCTCGGTCAGGAAGATGTCAATCACCACCAGGTGGTCCAGGCTCTTCAGCGCGTGCTCACAGTGATGGCGGTTCGGATCCGACAGCAGGGTATTTTCCCCGTTGATGAGCATCGCCCGGATCCGGTCTCCGCACATCTCCAGCGCCCTGACCTTCGTAATGCCCTTCTCTGCGTCGATATCCCGGCCGTAGAGCGCCGAGAATTTCTTTGCGTTTTCAGCGTCGGCACACGGCTGGAAACCTGGAAAGTCCGTCGGAATCGCGCCGGAATCCCCCGCGCCCTGGATGTTGTTCTGACCGCGCATCGGGTTGATGCCCGTACCCTCGCGTCCCACATTGCCGGTCATCAGGGCCAGATTGCACAGGCTCTGCACGTTGTCCACGCCGCAGATGTGCTCGGTAATCCCCAACGTGTAATAGATCGCCCCCCTCTCCGCCTTCCCGTACCAGATCGCGGCCGTCTCGATATCTCTGGCGGGCACCCCGGTAATCTGCTCCGCCCACTCGGGTGGGTACTCCTTGACGTGCGCCAGGAAGTCTTCGCCCTTCACCGTACGCTCGCCGATGAACTGCGCATCCACGAGCCCTTCACGCTCAATAACGTGCGCCATCGCCAGAAGCAGGGATACATCCGAGCCCACCCGGAGGGGCAGGTGCAGGTCCGCCATCTCCGCCAGCGGGATGCGTCTGGGATCGGCGACGATCATCTTCGCCCCCCGGGCCAGCGCCTTCTTCAGGCCGGTCGCCGCCACCGGGTGACACTCGGTCATATTCGTCCCGATGCAAAAAATAACATCCGGCTTCTCCATGTCGGCCAGCGGGTTCGACGTGGCGCCCCGTCCGATCGTGGCTGCCAGACCGGCAACCGTTGGGGCGTGTCACGCACGGCTGCAGTTGTCGATCTGGTTGGTGCCGAACCCCGCCCGAATAAACTTCTGCATCGCATAGGCCGCTTCGCTCGGCGCCCGGCCCGAGGCCACCCCGTAGACGCTGTGCCTCCCGTGCTTCTCCAACGCCTTCCGGAAGCCCGCAGCCGCCCGGTCCAGCGCCTCGTCCCAACCCGTCTCCCGAAACGCCCCGTTCTCCCCCCGCACAAGCGGCATCGTCAACCGGTCCGGGTGCTGCACGAAATCAAATGCGAACTGCCCCTTCACGCACAGCGCGCCCAGGTTCGCCGGGCCGTCCATCGCCGGCTGGATGCCCACGACCTGCTCCCCCTTTGTCATAATATCCACCGAGCAGCCCACCCCGCAGTACGTGCAGATCGACCGGGTCTTCTGGATCTCGTCCGGCACCCCGGACGCACGCATCGCCTTCTTGTCGCCCAACGCGCCCGTCGGACAGGTCTGCACGCACTGCCCGCAGAAAGTACATGACGAATCTTTCAGAATACCGTCGAACTCGGTCGTAATCTGCGTGTGGAACCCCCGGTTCATCACGTTGATCGCGTGGTCTCCCTCCTGCTCCGCGCACACCCGCACGCACCGGTAGCAGGAGATGCACAGATCGTAATCCCGCAGCAGAAAGGGATTGTCGTCCTCTTTGCTCACCCCCGACCGCGCCCCGGCAAAGCGGCCCGTACCCGCCCCGTACCGGTCCACAAGCGCCGAAAGCTCCTGCGAGGCATAGCCCCGCAGCGGGTCCACGTCGACCTCACGGTTTTCAGACACGACCATCTCCAGCAGCGTCTTCCGGTGCTTCTCGATCGCCTCCGTTGCCGTGCGCGCAACCATCCCCGGGGTCGCTTTTGTTGTACACGACGCCACCGGAGCGCGTGCGCCCTCCACCTCCACCACGCACAGCCGACAGCCCCCGAACGGCTCCAGTCTGGGATCGTAACAGAGCGTCGGGATCTCCTTCCCATGCCGTTGGGCCACTTCGTAGACTGTCTCGCCCTGGGTAAAACCGACCGCTTCGCCGTCCAGCGTCATCGTAGCGACCCGGACATCTGTTTCTGTTGCGCTCATCGCACCCTTCCTGGTTGTGAGGTATTATCCAGATGAAGCAGCGACCGCGCCTCGGCCACCGTAGCGGGCCTCCGTCCGTGCGCCACGGCGATCTCGGCCGCGAGTTCCACGAGTTCCGCATTACTCCTGGCCAGGCGGGATTTGTCGTACCGGATATTGTCCTCCAGCCCGGTGCGCATATGCCCGCCCAGCTCTGCCGCCCAGTGGTTCAACACCCGCTGGTTGCGCCCGATGCCCGCAGCAATCCACGTCGCGTCCGGCGCCAGCGCGTGGAGTTCGCTTACCATAAACGCCAGCGCCTCCCGCCGCCCGGGCAATGCATTGCGAATCCCCATCACAAACTGCACGTGCAGAGGCGGCGCCAGCAGCCCTTCCTCCGCCAGCTCCACCGCAATGTAGAGCATGGACAGATCGAAGACCTCAATCTCCGGCTTGATGCCGTAATCCAGCATCTGTTGCGCCATATCCCGGATCAGCGCCGGCGGGTTCTGGTAGATGATATTCGGAAAATTCACCGACCCGGTCGCCAGCGAAGCCATATCCGGCTTCAGGTGCAGCGCCGATGCCCGCTGCGCCGGATCGCGCCCCCGCCCACCGGTGGAAAACTGGATGATCATCCCGGGGCAGTGTTTTTTCACCCCCGCCTGCACCCGGGCGAACTTCCCGGCATCCGAAGAGGACGCCTGGTCCGGGTCGCGCACGTGGATGTGTACCAGCGTGGCGCCGGCCTCGAAGGCCTCGTGGGTTGACTCGATCTGCTCCGAAGGCGAAATCGGCACCGCCGGGTTGTGTTCTTTGCGCGGTACCGAACCGGTAATCGCACATGCAATGATCACGGGCCGGGTCAGGGTCTCTGTGTCGGTCTCAGGACTGTACATGCCGCCCAACCTGCTCGGGAAAATACGCCATCAGACTGTCCGTAACCAGGGGCGCCGCCACACCCAGACCGCAGGCGCTGATCGCCTGCATCGTCTCGCCGATATCGCGCACCTCATCCCGCCAGGCCGCCACGTCCTTCGGACCTGCTTCCCCGGCGAGGCGTTCGACAAGCCGGTGTGTGCCGATCCGGCAGGGAAAACACTTGCCGCAGGACTCCTCGGCGAAAAAGGCCATCGCGCCGTGCGCCACCCGGACCATATCCCGGCTGTCGTCGAACACCATAATCCCGCCCGCGCCCAGCATGGACCCCTTGCTCTGGATGCTCTGTTCGTCCAGCGTCACCCCCAGTGCGTCACCGGCGAGAAACCCCCCCGACAGCCCGGCCATCGTCACCGCCTGGACCGACCGCCCCTCCGGCGGACCGCCCGCCCAGTCGTAAAGCAGGGTCTTCAAAGGCAGCCCCAGCGGTACTTCGTAATTCCCCGGCCTCTGGATATCACCCGACAGGCTGATCACTTTCGTACCCGCCTGCCCGTTTTGCCCCAGGGCCTGGTACCATTCCGCCCCGTGGCACAGAATGGGCGGCGTGGCCACCAGCGTCTCCACGTTGTTCACCACCGTTGGCAGGTCATCATACCCATGCGTCACCGGAAACGGCGGCCGGTTGCGTGGAAAGGGATGCTTGCCCTCCAGGCTGTTCAGCAGCGACCCCTCCTCGCCGCAGACATAGGCACCCGCCCCCCGTCGCAGATAGATCCGGAAGCTGAAATCCGCCCCCAGGATCTTCTCGCCCAGCAACCCCGCCGCCGCCGCCTCCGCAATCGCCCGTTCCAGAGTCCCAAACGTCTCCGGATACTCGTACCGCAGGTAGATAAACCCGCGCGCCGCGCCGGTCGCGTACGCGGCCAGGGCCATCCCCTCGATCACCGCGTGGGGATCGTAATCCATCACCGCCCGGTCCTTGAAGCAGCCCGGCTCCCCCTCATCCGCATTGCACACAACCGTCTTCGGCCCGCGCGACTCGTCAGCCACCGCCTTCCACTTCACCCCGGTCGGGAACCCCGCGCCCCCGCGCCCCGCCAGCTTGCTCCGGGTAATGAGCTCAACCACCCCGGCCGGGCTCATCTCCCGGACCGCCTTGATCAGCCCCCTGTACCCGCCCGTCTTCCGATAGCCCTCGATCCCGGCTCTTCCCGGTTCACGAATCCCCGCAAAAACACACTCCTCACACCTGTCCGGATTCGGTGGGGGCAGAGGCGAGGGTTGGGACGTCAGCGCGTCCGCCCGCGTGCCCACCAGCACCCTGTGCCCCTCAAGAACCGGAATCGGATCGTCGCAGCGCCCGGCGCAGGGCATCGCCGTCGCCCCATCTCCCAGCGCCTCCAGAAGCTCCGTCCCTCCCCCCAGGCAGCAGATCGGCCCCGTACAGACCCTGGGGGCGCTCTGTCCGGGCGCCGTCCGGGAGAAATGGTGATAAAAGGTCACCGTTCCGAACAACTCGGCCAGGGGAATCTTCAGGCTCTGAGATATTTCCCGGATGGCCTCGTCGGAAACAAACCCGTCCCGATCGTGGAAGGCGTGCAGCAGGGGAAGCAAGGGCGCCGGTTCGTCGCGCCAGCGCTCAACAAGCTCACCATTTGTCGGAACAGCCATTTTCTGCACTCCAAAACGGGACACAGGGGAATTTACTAAAATAATATACTATAAATCAACGACATGCCACCTCTTTTTTTGTCAACTCCCCACCCCACCCTCGCCCTCCTCCATCCGCACCGGCACCACCACCGTAAACGTCGCTCCCTCCCCCACCTCGCTCTCCACCTCGATCTTCCCCCCGTGCTTCTCCACGATCCCGTAGCTGATCGACAGTCCCAGACCGGTGCCTTTGCCCACGTCCTTCGTCGTGAAAAACGGGTCGAAAACCTGCTTCAGATGCTCCGGATCAATCCCCGCTCCTGAGTCCCGGACCGAGACCCGTACAACACCGACATCCACCGCAGTTGTAATCCAAATATCTCCTTCTCCCTCAATCGCATCCGCCGCATTTATCAACAAATTCATGAAGACCTGATTGAGCTGCCCCGCGTAGCACTCCACCCGGGGCAGCTCACCGTAGTCCCGGTGCACCTCGATGCGACCCTTCAGGTGGTACTCCAGCAGCCCCAGGGTGCTGTCGATCCCCTCGTGGATGTCCACCACCTTGCGCTCGGCCTCGTCCAGGCGGGAGAACGTCCGCAGCCCCTGCACGATCTTCTTGATCCGGCCCGCCCCGTTGGAACAGCTCTCAACCAGCCGTCCGAGCACCTCAAATGCCCGGCCCGCCCGCTCGGCCGACTCCGCGGGCAACGACCCCGCGTCGAAGACCGCCTGCAGCTCCCCCACGTAGCGCCGGAAGTGGTCCATATTCGCATAGATGAACCCGATCGGGTTGTTCAGCTCGTGCGCCACCCCCGCCACAAGCTTGCCCAACCCGGCCATCTTCTCCGAATGCACAAGCTGCACCTCCGCCGCCCGCAGTTCTTCCAGGGCCTGCCTCAAATCGTTGCGCTCCTGCGCCAGCTCCTTCTGAAGCTGCCCGATCCGCAGTGCGCTGCGGATGCGCGCGTGCAGGTCCTCCGGCTCGAACGGCTTGGTAATATAATCGTCCGCGCCTGCGTCCAGCCCCTCCACCTGCGCGTCCAGGCCGGACTGCGCCGTAAGCATAATCACCGGTGTGGTCACATACCGTTCCGATTCACGAAGGTGCTGCACCACCTCCAACCCGCTCATCCCCGGCATCCGCACGTCTAACAGAATCAGGTCCGGATCGCACGCTTCGGCCTGCTGAAGCGCCCCTTCGCCGTCCTCCGCCTTCACCAGCTCGTAGTCATCAATCAGCTCCTGTTCCAATAGATCCAGATTGAACGGCTCGTCGTCTACAATAAGAATGGTCAACCTGTCTCCTGTCATCGTATCGCCCTCTTCTTTCGCCTCCACCGTCCATCGCCCATGCGTTTCACTTCCCAATCAACTTTTCGACCTTCTCCAGGAGTTCATCTTCGTTGATCGGCTTGGCCACATAGTCGTCGCAGCCCACCGCTTTGGACCGTTCCTCGTCCCCGGCCATCGCGTGCGCCGTCACCGCAATAATCGGCACCTCCTGAAGCCCTTCCGTCCGTCGGATCATCGGCGCCAGTTCCCACCCGTTGATCTCCGGCAGGGAAATATCCATCAGAATCAGGTCCGGCCGCTCCCCCCGCGCCACCTCCAGCCCCTGCTTCCCATCCTCTGCCTCCACCACCCCGTAGTCCTCCTCCAGAATCTGCGTCAGCAGGTCCCGGTTCCACTCGATGTCTTCGATAATCAAAATCTTCTTCATGGCCGACCCCCGGCGAAAAACGCAACCCCTGTGGATCAAACCACCCCTTCCAGCACCTCCCTCAACCGCCCCGCCACAACGACCTCTTCATCCGCCTCCATCATATACGGCATCACGGAAAGCCCGCCCTCGTTCGTGGGCATCTCGATCCGCGGATCACCTTCGTAAAGCTGCTTCCGGGCCTCCTCCGGGCTCATCCGAACCGTATCCGGGTCCCACCGGATGGCCAGCACCGGCGCCACGTTGGACCGTCCGGGCTGCTCCACCTCCGTTCTGATCGACGGGATGTCCGATATCGCATCCGCAATCACCCTCAGGCGCCGCTCCCACTCCTTCCACTCCGCTTCGTGGTCCCGCACCACCCACTGTTCCACTGCGGCCAGGAGGCCCATAATCTCCTCCTTGCCCGCCTTCATCGGCCGGGCCAGCGCGTGGTGTGGCGCCCCGTTCAAAAAGGCTGCCTGCAGCAGGTCCTTCCGGCCCAGCACCAGCCCCGACGCCTGGGGGCCGCGCAGGCACTTCCCTCCGCTGTAGGCCACCGCATCCGCCCCTTCGGCAATGTACCGGTTGGGCACATCCGGACGCTCCGCTGCTGCATCCACAAAGGTCGGAACCCCCCGCTTGTGCCCGATGCGGGCCATCTCCTCCACCGAAATCGTGCCCCGGTCCCCTGCATCGCCGAACACCGCAATCATCGCCGTCTGCTCGCCGATCGCCGCCTCCAGCGCTTCCGCAGTCTCCACCTCCACCATCCGCACGCCCACCATTCGAATCGCATGGTCGTATATGTGCCGGTGAGACGGCTGCACGATCACCTCATTTTTCATCCCCGTCGTATCCGGCAGGCGCCGCATCTTCTCCAGATCCGTGCCCGCCACGCACGCGGCCGTAACCTGGCACAGCGCCGCAGCGCAACCGTTGGTCACAATCCCCCACTCCACCTGCATCAACTCCGCAATCCGCTCTCCGACCCTGTCCATCAGTTCATCCAAATGCACGTAAGCCTTCGAGGCTTCGCACATCGCCTGCACCGCCTCCGGCAACATCAATGACCCGCTGATAATCGTAAACGTCCCCTTGCAATTAATCAACGGCCGCACCCCAATCGATTCATACGTCGGAAAACTCAGCGACGACGCGTCCATAAACCCTCCTTCTGAATATGAGCGTTGGTCTTTCTCCGCGTCCTCCGCGCCTACCCCACCCCGGACGATTGGCTAACGCCTGCCTCCGGCTCACAGCATCGTCTCCCTACCCTGGTGAACATTACAATCCCAGTGAATAATCCGGAAAACTCCGCCCGTTCAAATCCCACACGATCTCACCCGCCCGCAGGGTCAGGTGACACTCTAATTTCTGTGTACCCCGCTTGCTGTTGCGGCCGGAGTCCACAAACCCGAAGTCGCCCTCGATCAGTTCGAGCACTGCCACATCCGCCTCCGCGCCCACGCTCAAGTGGCCCAGTTCAGGCCAGCGGATCACCTGGGCGGGCACCTGTGTGGACCGGTAAACCACCTCCGTCAGCGACATATCCAGGGCCAGGAACTTCGACATCGTCGTCAGCATGGTCGCATTGGGGATCAGCCGGCTGGATTTGTGGATATCCGTGCTGATCGTATCAGGCGGAAAGCCCTGCTGGATGGCCGGTTCGGCAATCCGGAACCAGAAGCTGCCGGCCCCATGCCCTGTGTCGAAGACAATCCCCCGCTCTCGCGCCTCCCACACATAACCGTTGACCTTCTTCTCCTCATCCAGCAGCGGAATATGACTGGAATACAGGTGCGTATGAATATCCCCGGGACTCATCCGCCCTAAGAGCTCTTCGTAGGAACGCGTCGGCTTCGGCTCAAAGTCGATCATCGCGATCGTCTCACTCATCCGCGCAGCCTCGATCGCCCCCCCGGCGGCCTCCCATCCCGGCCCCTGGAAATGCGCGGACTTGGACCCCACGACGCAGTCCGGGTAGCGCCGGATCATCTCCGCACACGGCTCCGGCTCCATCTCACTCGTATCCTGTTCCGGAGGCCCGATCATCCCCACTCCGACGATATTGACAAATGCCAGCACGCGGGTGGCGGAGGGATCGATAATCGTCGCCTTAAAATCCTCGAAACTCTTCCACCCGGCCCCCCCGGTATCCACCACCGTAGTGACGCCGTTTGGAAGGGCATGCTGGTCTGGAAACATCCAGCCCCGGTACCCGCCGTACACGTGTACGTGGATATCGATCAGCCCCGGCGTCACATAAAGCCCGGAAACGTCCAGGATCTTGTCTGCGTCTCCCACAAGGTCCTGATCCACCGCGGCGACCCTCCCATCCCGAACCGCCAGATCCGCCGGTCCGTCCACATTGTTTTTGGGATCAATCACATGGCCGCCTTTGAGCAAGAGACCGTATGGTGTGCTCATCGCTTCTGCCTTTCAAAGTGTATTCCACCTCCACTGCCACGCGGTGGGTCTCTTCAAACTGATCTTCGCTCCCCGTCTGCCTGAGCCGGGCGCGCGACCCGAAAATAATTGAACATCCTTTTCAGGGGGTGGGAAACGAAAAGTGAAAAATGGAAAATATAAAATGCAAAATGGGGGCACCATCCGATGGGCTATGGGAGTTAAGTCGCTGAATTTCAAGTGTCAAGGAGAATGTCATGACATCCTTTTGTCGAATACAGTTCCATTGGCAGGGAAATTGCAGATTCATTCAATGGCCTGACGCGCTGGGGGTTACCCTGGAGGTGTCGCGAATCCCCCTGGCCCCCTTTCTCAAAGGGGTAAAAATGCGCGTGGGGCATTGGAAAGCGGAAGCCTGAGCCTCACCTAATGAGACCCCTTCATGCCTACAATGCGTTAATTATCATCCATTCACTCGCCCATGAATCCCCCCCTTTCCCAAAGGGGGGGCCAGGGGGGGATTCCCATGCGCTACTACAACCACAACCTCAAGCGCAACTCAAGACGCTTGCGTTCAACGATGACCATCAGTGAAAGACGGCTGTGGACACGGGTTCGCAGAAAACAGATCCTGGACGTGCAATTTTACAGACAGAAACCACTTGGAAACTATATCGTCGACTTTTACGCTCCCAGAGCCGGGCTCGTCATCGAAGTGGACGGCGCACACCATCTGGAGGCAGAACAGGCGGCAAAAGACACACTACGGGATGCCTATATGAAGGCACAGGGATTACTGGTGCTCCGCTTCTCCAACCACCAAGTGCTGCAACAAATAGATCGTGTGGTGGAAACAATCTATCAGACGGCATCCCAAAGACTGGGGGATTTCCAATGACCTCACCCCCTGATCCCATATTTCTCAATCTTCTGCACCAGTCCCCACCGGCTGATCCCCAGCGCCCGTGCCGCATGCGTTCGGTTGCCGCGGGTGCGCGCCAGCGCCTCTGCGATCATCTCCCGCTCGATCCGCGTCACTTCCCCCTTCAGCGTGCCTTCCAACTCGCCCGGCGCGGCACTCTCGCGCACCGCCTCCGACAACAACTCCGGCCCGATCCGGTCCGTATCCCCGGCCAGCAACAGGGCGCGCTGTACCTCGTTCTCCAGCTCCCGCACGTTGCCCGGCCAGGCATACCGGCACAGCAGGTCCATTGCCCCGGGGGTGATCCGGACCTGACGGTCCGGCGCGTACGTGCCTAAAAAATGGGCGGTCAGAGCGGGCACGTCCTCAATGCGGTTCCGAAGGGGCGGGACCTCGATCGGGAACACATTCAGCCGGAAGTAGAGATCTTCCCGGAACCGGCCTTCCCGCACCTCGGCCCGCAGGTCCCGGTTGGTCGCTGCAATCGCCCGCACGTCCACCTTCCGGTCCGTGGACTCCCCCACCCTGCGGATCTCGCCGTCCTGCAGCACCCGCAGCAGCCGTACCTGCATCGCCGGGGAGGTCTCGCCGATCTCGTCCAGGAACACCGTGCCCCCGTCCGCGGTCTCAAACAGCCCCGGCCGGTCTTCCACCGCCCCGGTAAACGCCCCCTTCCTGTGCCCGAACAGCTCGCTCTCCAGGAGTTCCGGAGGCAGTGCCCCGCAATTCTGCGTGACAAAGGGGCCCTCCTTGCGTGCGCCGTTGAAATGGATGCACCGCGCCAGTATCTCCTTGCCCGTGCCCGTCTCACCGGTAAGCATCACAAACGTATTGGTGTGAAGCACCTTCTCCACCAGATCGTAGGCCCGCTCCATCGCCGGGCTCTGCCCGATCAGTCCTTCAAACCGATACCGCTCCTGAACGGCGTGCCGGAGCTGCACGTTCTCCTGCTCCAGCTTCTGCCTCGCTTCCTCCAACGCCCGGTTCAACCGGAGAATCTCTTCATAGCGCCGGTCCAGCTCGGCCGCCATCTCGTGGCGCTCTACGCCCCGCCGCACGTCCATCTTCAGCTCTTCCGCCTCCCAGGGCTTGGCAATATAGCGGTAGACCTGTCCCGCGTTCACCGCCGCAATCAGGGCGTCCATATCCGTGTACCCGGTCAGCATAATCCCGATCGCCTTCGGCGCCAGCACCAGGGCCTGCTTCAGGAACGCCGTCCCGGTCATCTCCGGCATCCGCTGGTCCACAACCATCACCGCCACGTCCTCCCTCCGGAGCACCTCCAGACCCTCCCGACCGCTGGACGCCGTCAACACCTCATAATCGGCCTCAAGCGTCAGCCGCAGCGAATCCAGGATGTCGGGTTCATCGTCTACGACCAGGACCCGGGGCTTTTTCACGGGTTTTTCCTTTCTGTGGTTTTCAACCTTCAATCGCCCCAATCACCACCAGCGTCAGATCATCATCCGCCGGCGCATCGCCTGTGAATGCGTCCACCGCCTCACAGATCGCCTCCTGCACCACCGCCACGCCGTCCGCCCGGTGTTCGGCCACCACCGTCTCCAGGCGCGCCTCTCCGAACATATCCCCCCCGGACGCCCCCGCCTCGGTCACCCCATCGCTGTAGATCACAAGCACATCGCCTGGTCCCATTTCCACCCGCTGCTCCTCATAGCCCAGCCCGACGCCCAGCGCCGGATCCATCCCCACCGGCGGTCCGGCCCCGTTCACCCCGGCGATCCCCCCGCCCGCCCGCGCCAGCATGGGGAACGGGTGTCCGGCGTTGACATAGGTGAAGGCCCTCACCGCCGCCGGTTCCAGAACGCCGAAGCAGAGCGTCACGAACACCTCCGGCGCTGTGCTGAGCCAGAGCCCCTCGCCGATCCGGCGCATCATCTCCGGCAGCGGCTGCTCCCGTTCCAGTTCCGTCCGAAACAGCGTGCGTAGCGTGGCCATCGTCAGCCCGGCCTGCATGCCCTTGCCGGATACGTCTCCCAGCGCCACCCAGAACCTGCCCGCTCCGTCTTTGAGCACGTCGTAATAGTCTCCACTCACCCTCCGACTGGGCAGGCTTGTGCCGGTCACCTCGAATCCTTCAATCTGCGGGATCTTTGCCGGCAAAAGGACCTGTTGAATCCGTGCGGCCGCGGCTTCCTCCTCCTCCAGGCGCTGCTTTTCCAGGGCCTCACCGTATAGCCGGGCGTTTTCGATCGCAATCGCCGCCTGGTCGGCGACCCCCTCAAGCAGTAGCCGGTCGTGTTCCGTCACCCACTCCGAACCTCCGCTGCGATCGGCCACCAGCGCCCCGATCTGACGCTCCCCGGCGCGCAGTGGGGCAGTCACAAAAGAACGAATGCCGATCCGGCGCACCGCCTCCCGGTCCAGCGCCACGGGCGGATGCGCCACATCCTCCACCAGGATCGGCCGGTTCTCCTGCACTGTCAGCACCACCGCCACATCCCTCCGGTCCAGCCCGTACTCCAGTTGCGAAACATATGCCAGAGCGTCTCCACTCATCCCGGCGCTCCCCCGACAGCGCAACACCCCGGCCTCTTCGTCGGCCAGCATCAGAAACGACCGATCAAACCCGAGCGCCTCCACCACCCCGTCCAGGATCTTCTGGATCACCTGCTCCAGGTCCAGCACAGACGTAATCGTGGCGCCTATCTCACACAGCGTGTTCAGCTCTTGCATGCGCCGATTCAGGGCGACCTGCATCTCATAGGCTTCCACGGCCCGGCGCACATCCACCTCCAGGTCTCGCGGTTCCCAGGGCTTGGAGATATACCGGTAGATCTGACCCGTGTTAACTGCCTCCACAATCGCGTTGAAGTCCGCAAACCCGGTCAGCATCATCCGGACGCTGTCCGGCGAAATCGCCCGCGCCCTCTCCAGGAACTCGACCCCGGTCATCTTCGGCATCCGCTGGTCTGAAAGAATCACCGCCACCTCGTGCGTTTTCAGCAGCCCCAGCCCCTCCTCTCCCCCGGATGCCGTCAGCACGTCGTAGTCCAGTTCCAGCGCGAACCGCAGCGAATCCAGGATGTCCGGCTCGTCGTCCACGATCAGGATCTTCTGCCTTTTACCAGGATTTGTTTGCAATTTCAGCCCCCTCTGCTGCCGTAAAACCTCCCAACCTCATCAAGAGGATGCTTCTCACTGCCTCCCGGGCAGAACCAGGAGAATCCGGTCGTCCCCCGATACCGGATTCCCGCGGCCGTCCCGGTTGCTGGTGGCCAGGTAGACCTCTCCGCGGGGGCCGACCAGCACGTCGCGGAGACGGCCGAACCGGTCCTGGAAGAGCGTCTCCTGACTCACGACCCGGCTGCCGTCGGCAGAAAGGGTCAAACGGATGAGCGCAGCGCCCCTCAGCGTGGTGAACAGGAGGCTCCCCTTCCAGCCCGGGATGAGGTCTGCATTGTAGATATCCGCGCCTGCAGGCGCAATGGTGGGCGTCCAGGCCCTCAGCGGCTCAACCACATTGTTGGCCTGGCAGAAGGCCTGCTCGCCGGGCAGCACGTCGTTGTCGCAAAAACCCCGGACATCGGGCCAGCCGTAGTTCCGGCCCATCTCGATCCGGTTGACCTCATCGTTGTCAAGAGGACCGTGCTCGGTGCTGTAAAGCATCCTGGTCACAGGGTGGAACACCAGCCCCTGCGCATTGCGGTGGCCAAAGGAGTAGACGGCCGTGCCAAAGGGATTTTCCGGCGCGGGCAGGCCCTCTAAGGTAAAGCGCAGGACCTTGCCTGCCAAAGAGGTCAAATCTTGCGGTAAGGCCCGGTTTTGCGCGTCTCCCGTGGTCATGTAAAGCAGGCGGTCCGGACCGATGGCCAAACGGGACCCATCGTGGTTGGGGGCGCCGGGGATATTGTCTACAAGGACCTCCAGATTGCCAAGCCGGGTGCCGTCGTAGCGCATCCGGACCAGCCGGTTTTGGATGCCGCTTCCACGCATATAGGAGTGCGTGAAATAGACGAAAGGCCGGGCGTCAAAGTCGGGGTGGAAGGCCATGCCCATCAGCCCGCTCTCGCTTCGTTCGACAATATCAATCTGGCCGACCCGGGTGATTCGACCCAGGGAAGTATCCACGCGGGAGATAACACCCCTGCGTTCGGTCACCCAGATCTGGTTGTCCGGACCCCAGGCCAGGTCCCAGGGGGTATCCAGGCCCGAGGCAAGCGTGCTGACCCTGAAAGGATCGGAAGCAAGCCCCCCCGATGTGCCATCCTGAGCATCGTCCGGATCCGTGGGGACCTTCTCACACCCGGCGCTCAGAGCGCCTGCCAGAAGCAGCGCAAGAAAACGATTTTGCATTTTCCTCACCTTATCCTTCCCCCTTCCCCCCCGTACACCACCGGCACTTTTACCGTAAACGTGGACCCCCTGCCAACCTCACTCTCCACGTGGATCGTCCCGCCCAGCAGCTCCGCCAACCGCTTCGTAATCGCCAGTCCCAACCCGGTGCCATGGTGCTTCCGCGTGATGGACCCGTCCACCTGGCGGAACTCCTCGAAGATCGCCTCAAGCTGATCCGCCGGGATGCCGGTCCCCGTGTCCGACACCGAGATCACCAGCGACGCACTCCCGTCCGGCGCACCGTCCTGTGAAGCGCGCACCACCACCTGGCCTGCGTCCGTAAACTTGACGGCGTTGCTCAACAGGTTGATCAGGATCTGCTGCAGGCGCGACTCATCCGTGTGCGCCTCTCCGATACCGTCGGCAACCTCGCAGTCCATCGTCACGTCGTCCTTGACCATGGGGCCTACCGTGGCACAGGCGTTGACAACCGTGCGCTTCACGTCGAACGGCTCCGGCTTGACCTCCAGCCTCCCCGCCTCAATCTTGGACAGGTCCAGCACGTCGTTGATCAGGTTCAACAGGTGCTCCGCGCTCAGCATCACCTTCACCAGATTGTCCTGGTGCTGTTTGGACAGTCGGTCTGCGCCTCGCCGCAGCACCAGCCGGGTGAACCCGATAATCGCGTTCATCGGCGTGCGCACCTCGTGGGACATATTCGCCAAAAACTGTGACTTCAGCCGGTTCGCCTCCTGGATCTGCACATTGGCCTCAAACAGGCCCTTATTCGCCTGCGACAGCGCCGCATTGACCTCTTTGAGCTTCCGGTTGCTCGCCACAAGCCGGGACGCCTGGAAGCCTGTCACCCCCACAAAAACCACCACAAGGCCCAGCACCCAGGGGTGTTTCCACCAGGGCGCTTCCACGGCAAATGCATGCACCGCCGGTGTGGGGTCCACATTCAGGTCGTGGTCTACAGCCCGCACCTCAAACCGGTGCTGCCCGGACGAAAGCCCCGTAAACGTCCAATCCGTCCGGTCCGTCACGGGCGACCACGCACCGCCGTCCCTCCGCCACTGGTAACGCAGGTCTTCCGGCGGTGTGCCTTCCCACAGGTCGCGCCCGGACCACCTCAAGAGGATATTGCCCCCCGAGGAGGTCTCCCTGGACGCCGAAGCAATCGTCGTCTCCGGGCCAACGTTGTCAATGGTGAACCCGGCCGCCTTTCCATCCCGTGTCTCGAACCACATCCTCCCATCTGCAGACTGCCAGATACGCCGGACGGTGTTGTCTGGCAACCCATTCTCTTCCGTATAGCTTATCCAGCTTGCACCATCGAACCGGCTCACCCCTCCCTCCGTGGCAAACCAGAGCGCCCCATCGGACGCCCGGTAGATGTCCCGCACCCGGTTGTCCACCAGGCCGTCCCGTGTGGTGTAGGTCCTCCAGGCCGCCCCATCGTAGCGGGTGACGCCCGAACTGGACGAACGTGTATAATGAAACCAGAGATCTTCATAGCCCACCGTAAACCCCCCGGGCCCTTCACCGGCGAGCCCCCCCTCGTACGTGTAGCTGTGCCACGCCGACCCGTCGAACCAGCTCAGTCCGGCCCGGGTGCCCACCCACAGCGCGCCATCCGGCGACTGAAACAGGCCGTAGATATGGTTGTGGGCAAGGCCGTCTTCCGTGGTAAAAACAGTCCAGCGCTCCCCGTCAAATCGCAGCACGCCGCTCCCTCCCATGCGCCTCTCCGAACCTGTGCCAAACCAGAGAGCTCCGTTTTCCGTCTGGCAGATATGGCTCAACCGTGCGCCCACAAGCCCGTCTTCACGCGTGTAAACCCGCCACGCCTGCCCATCGTACCGACTGGCCGCACTGCTTCCGCCTGAACTCCCAATCACCCAGAACGAACCGTCCGCTGCCCGAAACACCCTTCTCGCGCTGTCCAGCCCTATCGCCTCTGAGGAGTATTGCAGCCAGGCGCCGTTCTCGTATCGACTCACCCCAAAAAATGTCCTGAATGCCGCAGCAAAGAACCAGAGGGAGCCATCGTCTGTCTTCTGCATACGGTAGATCGGGGCATCCAGCAGCCCATCCGTTGCGGTATACCGGAGCCAGTGGGCACCGTCGTAGCACACCGCACCGCGCCGGGTACCAAACCAGATGCAACCGTCGGCAGTCTCAGCACCTCCAAACAGAGGGTCCTCCAGGTCAAAGACCTGCCATTTTGAACTCGCATAGTCCAGCCGAAACACGCTGTCCCGACTTCGCTCCCAGACCCAGAACACGCCGTCCCGTGTCGATTGGCCGTGCAACCTGGTACCCAGCTGGGGCAGATCCCTGGAACTGTACGTCCGCCACCGGTCGCCGTCGAAACGGCTGATCCGCCCGTCCCCGCTTCCGGCCCAGACCGTGCCGTCATCCGTCATCCAGAGGGCCCCGATGGTGCTCCCCTCCGGCAGTCCGCTGCGGGCCGCGTACGTCTTCCATCGCTTCTCCTTGAACCGGCTGATTCCGTCCCGGCCGCAGGCGAACCACAGCGCCCCATCGGAGCCTTCCAGCATCTGGAGCACCACATCCCCGGCCAGCCCTTCCCCGGTTGTAAACCGCGTCCATTCCACCCCGTTGAACCGCAGCGCCCCCTCCCCCCAGGTCGGAAACCACAGCGTTCCATCGGACGCTTCGAAGATACTGTTCACATCCAGAGAAGGGCCGCCGGGCACCTCAACCATTGTCCAGGTCGCTCCGTCAAATCGGCTGACCCCGCTTGCCTCCTGTCCCCCATTCGCGTCCTCTCTGTCGCCTGCCGCCCAGAGGGAACCGTCCTGTGCCTGCACCAGTCCTCGCCACCAGATACGATCGCTCGCCAGCCCGTCCCCCGCCGTATAGGTCGTCCAGCTCGTCCCATCAAACCGGCTGATGCCCCGGCCGTACGTCCCGAACCACATTGCCCCGTCCTGCGTCTGAATCATCGTACGCACGTCATTGTGGGCCAGCCCGTCTTCTTTCGTGTACGTCACCCACCGGATGCCATCGTAGCGCTGTGCCCCCCGGTCCGTGGCAAACCAGATATTCCCGTCCCGGTCCTCAAAGACGTCGTACACCTGTCCCGCAAGCCCGTTGCTCCGGTTGAACACCGTCCACCGCCACGGCTCCAGCACCCGATCGGGTGAGGAGACCTGGAGGGTGTCCACGGCGAGGGCAGGAGAAACAGCGGTCAGGAAGAGGAGCAGGAAGGGAAAGCGTTGTGGGCCGACGCGGTGACATGTTTGAGGGCCAGTGGTCTGCATTGGGGAAATACCTTTATCTGGAAAGCCGGGCATTACGGAATGCGGAATAAGGATTTTCTCAATCCGCTCTGTCTACCATCCAATATCGACATCGTATAATATATTACATTCCAGCCAGTTAAATCAAGTCTCCGGCTGTGAGGCATTGACCCGGCGCAGAATAAAGGGCAAATTTTCTACTGGCTCCTGTATCCGGAATTCGGCAGTAAACTAATTCTGGTATAAAAAAATGTCAAGGCAATTGGGAAAATCGGCGAACTTCATAAGAATCGACACCATCGCGTAATATTATATATAAATAACGTATAATCAATATGTTAATTTTAGAAAAGGGGTCCAACACTACATTTTTGTCCACCTTTCCAACAGGTGTAAATCCCGGTAAATTTTATCTTGCGTCACCCCGTGTTTTAACTCTATATTATACTCCGGCTTGTTTCAGAAAATTACAGGGAGGGTACAATGACCACAACAAAAAAAGATCTCGCGATTGAGATCTCCGAGAAACTCGGCGTCAAAAAACAACTGGCCTATGAAGTTGTAGACACCCTGTTTAAGGCGATGCGCGAAAGTCTCATCGCAGGGGATCGGATCGAGATCCGGGGATTTGGCGTGTTGGGGGTCAAAGACACAAAACCCAAACCCGCTGCCCGCAACCCCAGAACAGGAGAGATCGTCTATGTTCCTGCCCGCAAAAAGAGCTATTTCAAGGCTGGTGTACTGATCAAAAAGGCCCTGCACGAACCGCTGTAAACACCTGCAAAGAAGAAAAAGACCGGGGCACGGCCTTCAAGCCGTGCCCCGGTCTTTACAGTCCTGGCAACTTCTCAGTGAAACACCACCAGCTTCAACTCCGTCATCTCCTCTACCGCATACCTGGGGCCTTCCTTCCCCATCCCGCTCTCCTTCAACCCCCCATAGGGCATCAGGTCCGCCCGCCACTGGGGCCCCCAGTTGATCATCAGATTGCCCGAGTGGACCTTCCGCACAAATTGCATTGCCCAGTCCAGTTTCTCTGTAAAAAGCGCTGCGCTCAGCCCGTAGTTCGTGTTGTTGGCCATCGCAATGGCCTCATTGATCGCCTCGAACCGGGTAAGCGCCACTGCCGGGCCAAACAGCTCATCGCAGGAGATTCGCATCCCGGGATCCACGTCGGCAACGATTGTGGGCGCGTGCATGGTGCCCTCACGCGCGCCCCCGGTCACAATCCGGGCGCCCCCGTCCTGGGCCTCCCGGATCCACTCGTTCACACGCACCGCGTCCCCTTCTCGAATCATGGGCCCCATGTCCACCGATTCATCCAGCGGATTGCCCGGCCGGATCGCCTCTACCTTCTCCTTGAGGGCGCCGATGAAATTCCCGTACACCGCCCGATTGACCAGCACCCGCTGGGCGGAAATACAGACCTGACCCGCATTGGCAAACCCCGTCGCCGCCGTCGCCGCAGCCACCTTCTCCAGATCGGCGTCCGGCATCACAATCAAAGGCGCATTGGATCCCAGCTCCATCGTCACTTTCTTCAGACCGGCCACGTGGCAGATATGCTCCCCCACATCCCGACTGCCCGTAAAGGAGATCTTCCGCACCCGCCCATCGCTGCACAGGGCGTCTCCAATCGTCCCTCCAGACCCCGTGATACACTGAATCGCCTCCGGCGGTGTCCCCGCTTCCAAAAGGACCTCGGTCAACTTAAGGGCCGACAGCGGCGTGTCCGTCGCCGGTTTGACGATCACGGCATTCCCGGCCGCCAGCGCCGGTCCCACCTTGTGACAGACCAGGTTGAGCGGAAAGTTGAACGGCGTAATGGCCACCACCACCCCGCAGGGCACCCGGAGGGTAAATCCGAACTTCCCCTCCCCTGCGGACGACCCGTCCAGCGGCAGAGTCTCCCCGCAAAGCCGCTTGGCCTCCTCTGCCGACAGCGTGATAGTCTCAGCCGCCCGGGCCGCCTCCCCCCTCCCTTCGGCGATTGCCTTCCCCTCTTCCAGAGTAATCGTACGCCCGAACTCCTCCACCCGCTCTTCCATCAGTTCAGCCGCTTTGTGGAGGATGCTGTACCGCTCGTACCCTGGCATTGCAGCCATAATCTCGGCGCCCCGGGCCGCAGCCGCCAGAGCCGCCTGAACGTCTCTTGCCTCGGACCTGGGCACGGTATCCACAACCGTGCCGTCAAACGGATTCCGGACCTCAATCTTCTCCGACCTGTCCACCCACTCCCCATCAACATACATCTTCATAGCGTTCCCCCTTGGCAAATGCGTCTCACGCTACGCGCTCACACTTCACTTCTTCTTAATCACCACATAGCTGATATCGTCCGACGGCTTATTGAACGCCATCAGGTCCGCCCTGATCGCCTCGAAGATCTCTTTGGCAGACCGGCGTTTCACCTCCCGGAGCTTTGTTTCCAGATGCGTGGGAAAATAAGATTCATCCCCTCTGGTGTGTTCGGAAAAACCATCCGTATACAGCAGCAGGATATCTCCCGACCCCATCAACCTCCACTCATTGACCTCATACCTCTCCTTATACCCCAGCACACTCTGTACGGCCCTGCGGTCGATATCCTCCTGAGAAGGCAGCGTGCCGATGGGAGGAAAGACCGTACACAGCTCCCTGCTGATGTCCACAATCCGGTCGTATTCGCTGGAAAACACAATCGGTAACGGGTGGGCCGCAGAGACAAATTTGAAGGTACCATCTTCTGAAATCTCACCGTAAATCATCGTCAAAAACTTGCTTACGCTGGACGAGTTGTAAAACCGGGTGTTCAGGTTCTCGAACAGCCGTTCCGTAATCTGGCCATAATGGTCCAATTCGTAAATCGTCCCCAGCAAGAACGCCTGGTGCAGCATGGCGGCCAGCAGCGCATCCGTAACCTGATGTCCCGAAACGTCCACCACCGCAATCCCGGCCTTCCCCTGGCAACGTATCAGGTCCTCCACCACCTCCCGGCGGCCTTCTTCCCGCGCTTGCCGGATCCGGGCCTCCAGATCGTAGCGCTTTTTAAAATCCACATAAATGATGTGATCCCCGCCGACAATCCCGTTCAGGGGCAGAGACTCTCCGTACACATCAATGCCATTCAGCTCCGGAATCTCTCCCGGAGGCGGTTTGATGTACAGCGCAATATCCTGAAAATTATCCAGCTCACGCGTCAACCTGAGCACAGACGCCCTGATTTCCTGAATCATATCCTTCATACGAATGCCCTGAATCTTTTCGTAAAACAGCCCCAATCAGCCCTGTACGGTTTAAGAAGAAGATAATGCGCCCGGGAAGGAAATGCAACGGAAATGCACGCCTGCTTCTGCGCCAAAAAACAGGAGGAGACGCCGCCGTTTTGACGACCTCTCCTCCTGTGCAATCGGCCCCTGTTTGGCCACGCTATGCCTTGGCTTCGGCCTCGGCTTCAACCTGTCCGTTGGACGTCAGGTATTCGTACGCTTTGTTCAGCACCAGGACGGCCTTCGGGATATCGTTGACCTTCAGATAGCTGGTTGTCTGCCAGTCTCCGTTCTTATCCCGATAACGCCGCTGGAACGAGACATCCCGTACGGAAAATGACTCCTCGCCCCGCTGATATTCCTTCTGGAAAATCGAGGCGCTGCACGCACCGTGCCGGAACGTGATTTCAGGCTGTGCCATTTCGCTCACCTCCTTTCACAGGTGGAATTTCTGCTGCTACCGAAGGAGCAGCACACGCATCGTATGGGTGGTTTGACCTGTCTCGATACGGATCAGGTAGACCCCCGAGCCTGCCGGCCGTCCCGCATCGTCCCTTCCATCCCAGACCACTTGGTGGCGCCCGGGCGGGAACGCTTCCCGGACGAGTTGGCGCACAGGCTGGCCCAGGATGCTGAAAACCGTCAGCCGGATTTCCCCGCCGTCCGTCCGGAACCCGACCCTCGTGTTCCGGTTGAAGGGATTTGGGGTTGGAAGCTCGAATGGAGAGGATGTATCTGCATCTGCGGATATGAGGGTGTCGGCCCCGGCCGGGTGTGCTTCCGATGTATCCGCCTCTGTGGGGACGACCGCCTCCACCGTTCCTGGGGAAAAGCGGCGGTTCGACACGGCCGTATGGGCGACCCATTGCCCCTCCCGGCGCGGGTCCGGCACCAGCGACGCCCCCACCTTCCCCCCACTGTAACCGGTATCGATCAGGGTATCGGGCCCCGCAGGCGCGATCAGGAGGATGCGGTCCGACCCCGCCAGCCCGTTCCCAATCCGGCCCCCGGCCGAAAACCGTCCCGCATCGATATCCGTGGTGCCTCCGCCGAACAGCGTGAACAGGCCTTGAGGCCGGATCACCGACCCCACCGGAAATCGGAACGGCGCGCCGTCGTCGTCGCCAAGCGACCAGCCCGACAGATCCATCGGATGCCCCCCGGCATTGAACAGTTCAACAAACTGATCCTTCAACGCGTCCACCACCCCGTCCCCATCCACGTCCTGGGGTGGATCGACCAGGACCTCCGTCACCTGTAAGTGCGGGTGGGGCAGCACAAATACCCGGTAGGCCACCACCTGTTCCTCAAAACTGTTTCCACTGACCGACACCGCCACAATCCGTTCCCCTTCGTCTTCCGGGCGTGGCCGCCAGACCAATACCCTGCCCGAGCGCGCCAGCACAGGTCCCCCCTCCACCTGGACTTCGAAATCCCCCTTCAAAACGAACGGCCAGCGCCAGGTCAGTCCCACAAAGGCCAGACTGTCCGGCGCCCCCCCCAGCAGACCCTCCGGCTCCAGTACCCGGATGCGAAAGCGCTGCTCCGACCGGTCTTGTCCGTCCCCGGCCTCCACAACAACTTCCGGGTTTCCCACATCTCCCGGCAGTGGCGTCCCCTCCAGGGTCTCCCCGTCCAGCGCCAGCCAATCGGGCCGCACCGGCGCATGCAGGGAGACCGGGTCGCCATCCGGGTCTTCGGCCCTCGGTCGATACCGGTACCTCAGACCCACGACAGCGATCGTATCGGGTAAAGAGAGGATCTCCGGCGGTCGGTTCGGTCCGTGCCCGGCAGAATCCCGGGCTGAGACGCCTGTGGAGTCTGTGACCGCAAGTGAATCGGCCTCCTCCCGAGTCGGACCGACTGCCACCCGGGCAAGGGCCGCTATGTGCTCTCCCCAGTACGCTGTCAGCCCCGTACTCCCCCCGGCCACCCCCCTTACAGTGCCCGTCGAATCCACCTTTGCCACCGCGGAATCCTCCACGGTCCACCGCACCCACGCTGTCAGGTCGACTTCGGTCGAGTCGCTGAATCCGCCGAAGGCCTGGAAGGTCCCCTCTGTGCCGGGCGTCAGGCGCAGGCTATCCGGCAGCAACCGGAGGCCCGTAAGCTCCGGCCTCGGATATCCCGGTGAGAACGCTCCCTTTCCGGGTAGCCGATCGTGTTCCACCAGCGTCCCATCCCTCCCCCGAACCCATGAGATGCCCGGCCGGCCCTTCCCAAAGCCCACCACCTGCAGCGTATCCACGCCATCTGCAGAGACCAGCACCACCCGGTCTCCGGCGTTGGAAAGCCCGTCCCCGATTCGCCCATCGTCCACAACCACGCCTCCTGCAACCCCCTGCGGACTTCCACCGCCAAAGAGGGTTACATACCCTCCCACCGGCAGGAGGCTGTTTTCCGGAAACTGGAAGAGCCGGTCCGGCCCCACATCGTCATCTCCCAGCCGCCACCCGCTCAAATCGGCCGGCTCCGTCCCGGAATTCCAGAGTTCGACGAACTCATCCTCAAACCCGTGGCGCACCCCGTCCCCATTGGCGTCCCCTGCCGCACCGGAAGGTGGATTGGCCAGAATCTCATTGATCACCACCCCTTCCGGCCGACGTCCGGGTGGGCGTTTTGTCGGGCTTGCAGCCGTTTCGCGGGGGCGGCCCGGCGAAAAAAGGCCTATCCCGGGAGGCTCCGCGTGTCCGACCCAGCGCGTGCTGTCCCGCACCAGAGACTGGTTCAGGTCCCCTTCCACCCTGTATTCGGCCTTTGCCACCGTATCCTCAAAGGCCGGATCAATCAGCAGCACCACATCCCCCGAATTCGTCAACCCATTCCCAATACTCCCATCGTCAACAAACACAAGCCCCGCAACCCCCAGCGGCTCCCCACCCCCAAACAGCACCGCACGCTCAAGAGATTCCAGCACCGTACCCTCCGGAAAACGAAACCGCCGGACTTCCGAAACATCGTCATCGCTCAATGTCCACCCGCCGATATTCACCGCTTCCGCTCCCAGGTTGAGCACCTCCACGAACTCGTCCGCCTTGCTGTCCCGCAGGCCATCGCCGTTGGCGTCTCCCTCCGGTCCGGAGGGGGGGTCTGCCAGGATCTCATCGATAACGACCCGGGGCCGTGCCTCTACCGACAGGGTGAAGGTCTGCACGGCCTCTGCTCCGTGGGGGTCGGATGCGATGAGGGAGAACAGAAAGTCGCCTGTCCGGGTCGGCGTCCACAGGAAGGCTCCGGTTGATGCGTCCAGCCTGACCCCCTCTGCCTCAGCCTCTATCCGGACCTGTCCCCCGTCCAGATTGCGGACCTGCGGGGCGTAGCGGCAGGCCTTCCCCACCCGTGCCCGGAGGGGTGGGACGCCCACGATCCGGGGTGGACGGTTGAGCACCTTGATTTCAAAGGCTGTCTCCAGCCGCACCCGTCCGTCGGTTACCGCCACCACCACCCTGGCCTCTCCCACGTCCGCGTCTGCCGGTCTCCCGCGCACGCTCCCGGTACGGTGTACCGACAGCCAGGCCGGGCCGGATACCTTCCGGAAGCTCAGCGTGTCCTCATCCGGGTCTGAGGCGGCCAGATGCATCTGAAACACCGAATCCTCCAGGGCCGTCTGCGGGGACACCGGCGTTACCACAGGCGCCTGATTTGGTCGATCGATCACCACGATCTCCTGTTTTGCCACAGCCGTATACCACGTCCCGGAAATCTCGGCACGACCGACAGATACCCCGGTCAACGCTCCATTCTCTCCCACCTTCAGGTGGGCCGAATCCACATGCCAGCTCACCTCTTCCGTCACCTCCCGGTGGGTGCTGTTGCTGTAGTACGCAATCGCCTTCACAACGCCCCTTGCGCCTACGTGCAGGGAATTGGGCGCGTTCAACGCCAGCCGCTCCAGCAGCGGACGGGGAAGCCCTGGAGAAAAGCGCCCGCTTCCGGGAAAGGCATCGTGCGGCACGTATGCTCCGGATGCCTGCCGGGCAAGGGACACATTCACGTCCCCTTCCACTTGATAGTCGACATAGGCCACCGTATCCTCAAAGGCCGGATCAATCAGCAGCACCACATCCCCCGAATTCGTCAACCCATTCCCAATACTCCCATCGTCAACAAACACAAGCCCCGCAACCCCCAGCGGCTCCCCACCTCCAAACAGCACCGCGCGCTTCAGAGACCCCAGCACCGTACCCTCCGGAAAACGAAACCGCCGGACTTCCGAAACATCGTCATCGCTCAATGTCCACCCGCCGATATTCACCGCTTCCGCTCCCAGGTTGAGCACCTCCACGAACTCATCCGCCTTGCTGTCCCGCAGGCCATCGCCGTTGGCGTCACCCTCCGGTCCGGAGGGAGGGTCTGCCAGGATCTCATCGATAACGACCCGGGGCCGTGCCTCTACCGACAGGGTGAAGGTCTGCACGGCCTCTGCTCCGTGGGGGTCGGATGCGATGAGGGAGAACACCACCTCTCCCGCCCGGGTCGGCGTCCACAGGAAGGCTCCGGTCGCAGCATTCAGCCTGACCCCCTCTGCCTCAGCCTCTATCCGGACCTGTCCCCCGTCCAGATTGCGGACCTGCGGGGCGTAGCGGCAGGTCTTCCCCACCCGTGCCCGGAGAGGTGGGACGCCCACGATCTCAGGCGCCCTGTTCAGAACCTCGATCCGGACGGTGCCTTCCGTTTCAGCTTCGCCGTCTGAGACACGAATCCGCACTTCGTGCACCCCCACATCGGCATCCGCAGGCGTGCCGGTCAGGCGGTCTGCGTCGGCATCCAACCCCACCCATCCGGGCGCCGACGCGAGGCTGAAGGTCAATACGTCCCCATCGGAGTCCGAAGCCGGAATCGGCCATATGAAACCGGAGTCTTCAATAGCAAAAACAGTCTCCGGCAGAAGGAGTTCCGGAGATCGGTTCGGACGGAACATCACCTCAATCTTCCCTGCCCTGGCAACGATCGGCAGGGCCACGCCTTCAGCATCCGGCAGCAACGCACGGGCGATCCGGAGCGGGACCTCACCAACGGCTGCACGATCGAAAATCCGCAACCGCACGTGGAGCACGGCACCCGCACCGGCCGGCAGCAGGGAGGTCCCCGACAGGTCGGTCAGCAAGACCGTAGCCTGCCCCGCCTGCCGGGATCTCCCGTAGGCGGTGAGATCGCCTCCCCGCCCCCCGGACGCGGCGTCAACAAACGCAAGCACCTCTCCGTCCCATGCCAGCTCCACCTGAAGCCCGGCGGCCGGCTCGGAGTTCTCCAGCACCAGCGCAACAGCCACCGTATCTCCCGGCAACCCCATGGCCTGTTCCATACGCGCTACAAAACCGGTCACCTTGACCTCTCCGTCGATCCGGATCGGCTCAATCCTCCCGGGGGGATGGGCGTCGTCGCCCAGGTCGGCCTGGATCAGGCGCAGGGGGTAGACCCCGATCCTTGCCTCACTGTCGATCAGGAAACGCATCCGGGCGATGGTCCCCTCTCCCGGAGGCACGGCGCTGCCCAGCGCAGGGTCGAGCATCAACACGCGCAGAGAATCGTCCGCTGTATGGGAATACGCCTCCATCGTCTCCGTCCGTTCCGCGGGTTCCACCTCCAGAGGCGTCATCGTCCCCTTCTCAAAGCCCACGGTCCACGCTGCTCCCGAAATCGGGCTCAGATTCTTCAACACAACCTCCGCCATCAGGGTATCTCCTGCGCCCGCCACACCGCCCCGCACCCACAGGGTATCGGTCTGCGCAGGGACTTCACCCGTCCCCAACACCAACCCCATCGCGACCAGACCGAGCCCCCGTCGCATCTTACCGCAACAGGACCATCTTCACCACGGCCCGGTAGGTGTCCGCTTCCAGACAGACGAGATAGACCCCGCTGGCGACCCGTCGGCCACGCCGGTCCCGGCCGTCCCAGTATACCCGGTGGGTGCCTGCGCGCACCGATCCGTCCACCAGCCGGGCTACCTCCTGGCCGAGGCAGGAAAAGATCCGAAGCGCCACCCGGCTCTCCTGCGGCAGGTCGTAGGCGATCACCGTGGCGCTGTTGAACGGGTTGGGATGGTTCTGGCTCAGGGCATAGGCCGTGGGCAGGGCCGGGGCCTGTTGAAACCTCACCCGGGCGCCCCGGAGGTCGACGCCCTGTATACTCACCACACCCACAGGGTCCCCCACCTGCTCCCCATCGGACAGGGACAGGCAGATCTGCCCATCCCGACCCCGCACGCCCTGCTCGGACAGGGTATAGATCAGGGCTTTCAGCGTCCCGTGCGGCGTACGCCGTGCGGTCAACACGGCCTCACCCCCCTCTTGTAAGCGCACCTCCTCGACCGGCCCCTCTACCTCTAAGGAGATCGCCCGCAGCGCCACCGGGACCTCCACGCTGAGGACTGTGCCACCCGCTTCCATCCGCCATGTGGCGATCCCCGGCGGCACTGCCTTTGCGCCTGCGATGGGCTTCCCCAGAATCCACCCGATGAGTTTGGCCAGGTCGAAGATATCGATCTCGCCGTCCCCGTTCAGGTCTGCCGCGCGCCGTTCAAAAAGGGTCGCCGACGCGTCTAAAATCAGGTGAACCGAATGGAGGGCGTCCAGCAGATCACGCGTCCCATCAGCGTTCAGGTCTCCCACCTCGGCAGCCCGCAGTAACGCCTCCCCCAGCAGCGCCTCCAGGCCTGCCCACACCACCGTCGAGCCCGGCCCCAGGGCCAGCACCCCGTTTCCACCCACCGGGCGGGCCACCGAGGAATCCGACACCGTCCAGGCCAGCCCCCCGTCGATGCGTTCCCGGCTGCTGTCGGAGTAGACCCCTTCCACAGCGTAGACAACCGAGTCTCCAACCAGCACCAGCGTCTCAGAAGGTGCAAGCACCAGGCCGGCAAGCCCGGGGGCGACCACCTCTACCCGGGCCTCCGGTGAACGCAGCTCGCCGGCAAGCGCGGTGACGCCGACCTCTCCCAGCCCCCTGGCCTCTGCGTGCCCGCCTTCCAGCGCGAGAACCGTCGTGTCGGACACCTCCCAGCTCACCTCGTCCTCCAGTGTCCGCACCTCCCCATCCCCAAAGATCCCCCTGACGTCAAAGGTGAACGTCTCTCCCAGCGCCACCGATGTGTCCGAAGGCAGGATTTCGATGCCGGAGAGCATAATTCTGGGTGTCCCTGGAGAGAAAAGTGCCCCATTCGCCGGGAATAATTTGTGCAGGACAAACTCGCCCCGCCCCTCCGGATGACGCACCAGGGACTGGTCCTTACCCCCCTCCGGTCCGTATGTAGCCCGGGCCAGCGTATCGGACTGATCGATCAGATAGACGGCATCTCCGGAATTGCTCAACCCGCTCCCGAGCTTGCCATCATCCGTAAAAACCTGTCCCTCGATTCCCACGGGCGTTCCCCCGCCAAACAGCACCACCCGCTCCCCCGGCCCGATCCGGGTCTCCGGCGGGAAGGTGAACCGCCTGTCGGGAGCCGTCCCTTTGTCGCTGAGCTGCCATCCGCTCAGTTCCACGGACCGCAGTCCGATGTTCAGCAACTCCACAAACTCGTCCTGGCTGCTGTGCCGGATACTGTCCCCATTCGCGTTCCCGGCCTCCCCGGAAGGCGGGTCTGCCAGGATCTCATTGATCACCACCACCTCGAAGGCCCCCTCGCCGTCCAGGTCCACCCCCACGGAGCCACCGTTCGTCCCCACCTCCAGGCGTCTGGCAAACCGTCCGGTATCGGGTGGGGCGAACCGGACCGGGAGGTCCAGCACACCGGCCGGGCCCAGGAGAATCGAATCCCCGGAGAAGGGCGCTGTGGGCAGTGTGTACACAGAGTCGGGCAGCGTGGCGGACGCCACCAGGAGGTCCACGGCTCCGGTGTTGCGTATGCGCACCGTATCCACCGCCTCGGTGCCCACACGCACCGGCCCGAACACAAGCGTGTCCGGCTCGGCGGTCCCATCCGCCCCGGCCCCGGCCTGTAGAACCTGTAGCGCTGCCCAAATACCCATTGTGGCAACCTTTCCCTTCACGTCGTCTCTCCGGTCGGGTGGTTGTGCTTCGGGTCACCCTGCAAGCCCCGTGCCACCCCCGTTCAATTTGTCACAACCATAAATTTATAAGCCCGTTACGGGTACTCCTGAAAATTCCACAGAGGCCGGAAAATTGAAAAGGGTTTGCAATTCGCTCCTGTGAACCTGAACACCTATTTCAGGCTCAATCGGAATAAAAAAAGGCGCTGACCACTTTCTGGTCAGCGCCTGTCCGGGCATCCACAAAAAAACCGCTGCAGTCACACCTGCAGCGGCCCGGACGCTTCTGTGGCGTTCTCCCGACTCAGTCCTTTTCAGCTTCTCCCATGGGATAGAGCCGAACAACCCCATCTGTTGCGGGCACCATGATCTCCACAATCCAGCCGTTGACCTCTTTGCCCATCACCCGAACCTGCTTGGGAATACGCCGCAGCACCCGGGCCTCTTTCGACACCCTGGAAAACGCCCGGCACTCCTCATCGTCAATACAGAAATAGCGCTGAATACGCCCCTCAGGCGTTCCGCCCAACTGGGCCGTTTCACCCGATTGCCCTTCAGCCATAGTTCACCTCTTCTTTAACGATAAAGTCCATGCGTTTCGATAAAGCGGGCCACCTGCTCCGGCACCAGGTGACGAATGGGCTGTCCGGCCTTCACACGGGCCCGAATATCCGTAGAAGAGATTTCCAGAAGGGGCGTCTCCAAAAACGTCATATGCCTGGCCAGGTGAGGGGCGATTTGACGCCGATCGAATTCAGGGCGATCCACCACCGTAACCTGCGCCAGCCCAAGCACCCCTTCCGGATCGCACCATGTGGGCATCTCCACGGCATTATCTGCCCCAAGCACCAGGTAGAGGTCCACGCCCGCTCCCAGCCTCCGGCGCAACCGCCTCAGCGTCTCCACCGTATAAGACGTTCCCGGGCGCTCAAGTTCAATCCGCGACAACTCAAACGCGGGATTGTCCACTACGGCCAACCCCACCATCTCTGCACGCGCTTCTACGGACGCCATCTCAGGATACCGCTTGTGCGGCGGCTCTGCGGAAGGCATAAAGAACATCCGCTCCAGCCCCAGACGGCGCAGAACCTCCTGTCCGATGATCAGGTGTCCCGTGTGAATCGGATCGAACGTCCCACCCAAAATACCGATCCTGCGCCCCATGCGCCCTCACTTGCCATCCACCGGGCCTTGTTCGGGTTGCTGCGCTTCTGTCGATGCCGGACGAACCGATTGCTGTTTGGCAACCGATGCCAGCGCCTTCTCCATCTCCTCCTCAACCTCTTGTCTGAAATCGTCCGGAATATCACTCGACAGCAGAAGCCTCAAACTCTCCACGGCCTTATCCGGTTCTTCCATCCGGTGCTGTGCCCGGGCGAGTACAAAACGCGCGAGATTCACAACATCCGTATCCTCGAACTCGGTCAGGATAATTTCGCAATAGCGTACAACCGAAAGCAGGTTCTCCCACTTCAGGTAGCTTTTGGCAACCATCAGCTTTTTGGCCGCCAGCTTATTGCGCAGCTCCTGGATACGCGCTTCGGCGTCTGCAACCCGTTCGCTGTTTGGAAAATCCTCGGCAAACCGCCTGAATTCCCTGATGGCCTTCCACGTGTCATCCTGGTCGTGGTGAATCCCTCGAGATTGCCTGTAATAACAGATCCCGATCTGGTAGCGGGCTTCGTCTACAAAGGGGCTGGTGGGAAACTCGTTGATCAATCGCTCGTATTCAAAGATGGCCGTCACATAGTCTTTGGAACAAAAATAGGCCTGCCCCAGACTGTACTGTGCATCGTCTACCAGATGGGACCCGGGAAAATCCGACAGCAGATTTTGAAACAGCTGTTGCGCCTGCCAGCACTTCCTCTTGAGCAACGCTTTGTTACCTGCTTCGTAATAGCGCTCTGCGCTGGGGTGCCTGTACTTATCCTGCCCGCATCCCAGCACCCCAACCAGGCAGAGCCCCCACAGGATCGCCAGTTTATGGTTTGACATGCCCTCTCATATTCCGTCATAATCACAAGGTCAAAGCCCTGTCCAAATCTTGCGAATCGCCGAACACCTGTCTCTCTTTAACGATACGAAAGCCGAAATGTTCCGCTTATGTCCATAATAGGCAAACGCCTCCGGCAAGTCAAGAGAATAACCCGCATGCCGCAGGTGGACAGAATCGGCTTGACGGTAAACGCGAATCATGATACCTTCACGCTGCCGGCTGATTCGCCGATTTTGATCCCCACTTCAAACACTACATTGCCCGGAAACCGCCGCAATGACACCCTCCTCTGCGCCTGAAGTGCTGGTCATTGGCAGCGCCAACACCGACCTCGTCGTTCAAACCAAACGCCTGCCCGGCCCCGGTGAGACGCTCCTGGGCGGCACCTTTTTTGTCGCGTCTGGCGGAAAGGGCGCCAACCAGGCCGTGGCCGCGGCCCTCGCCGGGGCCAATGTGACCTTTGTGGCCTGTCTGGGGGACGACGCCTTCGGCAAACAGGCCCTGGAAGGGCTTCGGCAAAAAGGGATCGACACCACGTACACCCTTACCGACCCCGACCTCTCCTCCGGCGTCGCCTTTATTCTGGTAGACGCGCAGGGAGAGAACAGCATCGTGGTGGCTTCCGGTGCAAATGCAGCACTCTCTCCCGTGCACCTCAACGCTGCCGCGCCGGCCTTTGACCGGGCTGCCATCTGCCTCCTCCAGCTTGAAACCCCCCTGCCTACCGTGACCCGTGCGGTCGAACTGGCCGCACAGCGCGGCCTGCGGGTTATCCTCAACCCTGCCCCTGCGCGGGCGCTTCCCCCCGACATCCTTTCCGGCCTCTTCCTCTTAACGCCCAACGAGTCCGAAGCCGAACACCTGACGGGCATTCGCCCCCACACCGAAGAAACCGCCCGTCAGAGCGCAGAAATCCTTCGAAACCGGGGCGTCGAGTCCGTCCTGATCACCCTGGGCGCCCGGGGCGCCCTGCTGGTAACGGGGCAGGGGGCCAGACGCATCCCGGCGCCGCGCGTCCAGGTGCGGGATACCACGGCCGCCGGAGACGCTTTCAACGGGGCCCTTGCCTGTGCGCTGAGCTCCGGTACCCCTCTGGAAGAAGCCGTTGCGTTTGCCAATTGCGCCGGCGCTCTCGCCGTCACCCGCCAGGGCGCCCAGCCCTCCCTGCCCTCCCGAAGCGAGATCCGGGAACTGCTGGTAAAATGTCCGGGAAATCCCGGACGGTAGTCCGGCTGTCCCAAAATTTCTCTTGACTACTGATCATTCGTTCAGTATATTCATCCCGCTTTCTCCCTTGACCCTCTCGCCGGCTTGTCCTATATTTTGTTTTTCGGTGTGGCAAGTCTCCGTCTGGCATCGGTTTGTATATCAACTCCCCTCTCCTCCTCGTCTCCCCCAAAACAGAAGGGAGTAGCGATCATGGCGTATCGCACCGATTCTACCCCCAACCTCGACTTTGATGACCTGGTCGAGGCACTGGACCAGTTTGTACAGGAGGCGCAAACGCTTCAGGATCGGATTGCCTGTTTTATGGGCGATGCAAGAGAGACGATCGACAATGAAGCACTGCCCCCCGTCCGGGTGCACGAGGGTTCAGAGGTTCAGAACGGGGCAACACCTTAAGCATGTACAGGGTGAGAAAAGAACAGGCGGGGCAGGTGCCCCGCCTGTTGGCTTTTAGCTTATGGATAGAAAATTTGACCGATGCTCTATACGCTCCTCATCGTCGGTGCGCTCCTCATCGTCCTGGTGTCCAGGGTTCTCTTCCGATCGGTCGAAACGTGTCCAGAGTGCGGCCAAAAGCGGGAGGGTGACGGTCCGATATGCCCCTGTGGATGGGTCTTTGAGTATCCCGAAGACGACGCGCCCCTGGAATATGGAGACCCCGACGACGATGTTACAAAAAAAGGGACAAACGGATGAACTGGACAGCGGAAGCGGTTCGTGCCGAACTGGACGTCCTGGAGCCCATTTTGAGGGAATTGGGGCTCAAAACGCCCTTTCAGAGGGCCAGGTTTCTGATCGATCGGGAAAAGGACTGGACCTCGGATGAGGTGCAGATGCGCTGGCAGGAGCGGGTCGGGTACTGGCGGGACCTCCTGCCTGGAAGTGAACGGAACTGGGACACCCTCCTCGACCTGGATGCCCCCGGCCTTCGGCCGCTGAAAACCCGCTTCGAAGCGGGTGGAAAAGCCGCTCAGGATGCCTGGGCGTCATATATTGCCAAACAGGACCGCCTGGCACCCCACCTCCACAATACCGATTTCCGAATACTCCTGTTTGAAACGGACGACTGGGAGCTGTACGATCAGGATGGTGCCTATCAATCTGAACGCGCTGAAATGCTGCTTCAGGGGCAAATCAGACTCCTGGCCCTGGAACCCGTTTGGAGGCACCCGGATTCGGATTACGACTGGTTGATTCAGCATCCCCGGGACAGGGTCTTCCAGAACGCCCACCAGAGCGCCTATTTCTTTATGTATCCTGCCCTGGCCTATTTTCACCGGCCCGATCCCAAATGGGCCCGGGCATGGGCAGGGATGGTCCTTGCGCTCATTGCCCAGTGCCCGCGCCTGCCGGAAGGCCACAACGACTTTGGGCCGGGCGACATCTGCGACACCCCCTCCAACGTGGCCTGGTCGCATTACGGTTATGTTGCCAATCGGCTGAAATTCCTCGTGCTGGGCTACCTTGCGATGGCAGACAGCCCCGGGTTCTCCCCTCGCTTCCATGGGATCATCCTGAGGACCATTCGGGCGCACGCCCGGCGTCTCCACGAATTGGATCGAGCCGCCTACAAAGACAACCTCCTCAGTGCAACCGGCAAAGCACTTTACCTGACGGTATCCCTGCTCCCCGAACTCAAAGAGCGCGACGCCTGGCTGCACCGCCTGTGGCCCCACCTGCTTGAGGGCATGCAGCGGGAGTTGCTTGACGACGGCTGCCACCTCCACCGGTCGATCTCCTACCACCTGACCTTCGTCAGACGCCCCCTGTCCATGATCTACCTGGCCCGGCAACGGGCGGATGAACTGCCCGACCGATTCCTCTCCCTGGTCCGGCGCGCCGTAAATGCCTTCGTCCAGGTCTCCACCCCGATCCGTTCCACGCCCGGAATCAACGACGACTGGACGGTCGCAGTCGAGGCTCGCGGTCTCCTGAGTCTTGCAGCGGACGCCTTTCAACGCGACGACTGGCGCTACCTGGCCACAGACGGACGGGAAGGCACCCAACCGCACACGCGCTCGTCCCTGCTGCCAGACGCCCGGCTTGTGGCCATGCGCTCCGGCTGGTCCAGGAACGCCCGCTACCTCCTCTTCAACGTCAGCCCGGATGGGGGCCACCACCATCCGGACACCCTCTCCATCCAGATCTGGGCAGGCGGCGAGCACGTCCTCATCGACCCCGGCGTGGGCCATTACTACACCGGCGAGCGGGAGATCTCCAGGCAAAGCTGGTGGCACAACTGCCCCACCCTCGGCGCAGAGCCCCTGCCGAACGATCCGAACCCGGAAATCCTGCACTGGCAGACCGAACAGGACCTGGACTACGCGATCGGACAGATTCAGATCCCGATTGAGGGGGGTGTCCCCCCGATCACCGTACGCCGACACGTATTTTTCCTTGACCGGCGCTGCTGGGTCATCTGGGACGAATTTGAGGACCTGCCTCAAAACCGCCGGATCTGGGAAAACTTCCACTTCACCACGGAGGATGTCAGCATCTCCCGGGACGGTGGGGCCGTACACACCAGCCTGCCCGACAGGACCAATCTCTCCGTATGCCTTGGACAAAAAGACTGGCACCTCTCGTCTGAGAAGGCGCAAAAATGGCTGTCCTACGGCGGACCGGGCATACCCACCCGGCTTTTGCACTATCAGGCGGATCCGAAAACGGCCTCACGCGGCTTTGCCGCCCTGTTCGTGCCCTTTGAAGGGAAAACACCCCCCGAGAACACCTCGATCGACCGCATCGAGCGGTTGCCCGACAACCGCGTGCGGCTGCACGTCACGGTCGAGGGGCACCCCCGACAGATCACCACGGTCGGATAGTCCCGGCGTATTTCAGATTCACGTATCTCCACAACCGATTCTGGTATCGCACGTTACGCGCCTTTATTCGTGCATCCGATAAAGGGCAATCCAGCAGGTCAAAAATTTTCCCCCTGTCGAATCGCTTCCAGTCCCGGATCGTGATCCGGCCCACCTCCTTCAAAAAAAGCGGGCCTCGCTGTGCATTTCTCCATTTATCGGGAGGGATGAAATAAACAGAGATTGCACGGAAGCCCGCATGGCATCGTTTCTGCTTTAAAAGGTACCCAACTTGCCCGATCCTGTCAAGAGAGGGCATCAAGATTTTATCTCCCCGACGGTCGATACCCCCCGGGTGAATTCACTTGATTGCCGTTACGAAAACGGTTGACATCGAATCATATCCCATCCATATTCTAACATCGCGTGTCGGCAGTCGTTTATGCGATTCACCATCCCCCTGAACCTCCGCCCGTCCAAACCGAGGTATCCTCATGAGCCTGCATCATCTCTACCGCACGCCCGGGCTCTCCCCCGTCCAGAAGCGCACCCTCCTCCAGGGCGCGGTGGAACGCGTCTCCGCCGACATCCACAGCATCCAGACCGAATACTGCTTCAACATCCAGACCGAAGGCGCGCTGACCCCGGAACAGGAGAAGGTCCTCACCTGGCTGCTGAGCGAAACCTTTGAACCCCATCGGTTCGGACCGGAATCCTTCCTCAAGGCAGAGGGCACCCTCCTCGAAGTCGGTCCCCGGATGAATTTCACCACTGCCTGGTCCACCAACGCCGTCTCCGTCTGCCGCGCCTGCGGCCTGGACCGCATTGTCCGCATCGAGCGTTCCAGGCGCTACCTGATCGCGCCTGCCCTGAACCGGGCACAACAGACTGCATTTCTGGACCTGGTCCACGACCGCATGACCGAGTGTCCTTACCCTGAACCTCTCACCACCTTCGAAACCGGCCTTGAACCCGAACCGGTCACCCAGGTCCCCCTCATCCAGGAAGGCAGGGCGGCCCTCGAGCGGATCAACCGGGAAATGGGACTGGCCTTTGACGCGTGGGACCTGGACTACTACACCGACCTCTTTCTGGACACCATCCTCCGCAACCCCACCAGCGTCGAATGCTTCGACATCGCCCAGTCCAACAGTGAACATTCCCGCCACTGGTTCTTCAAGGGCCGGCTGGTCATCGACGGCCGGGAGGTGCCCGAGCCCCTGATGGCCCTCATCCAGGAGCCCCTCAAATCGAACCCGAACAACAGCATCATCGCCTTCAAAGACAATGCCAGCGCCATCCGGGGCTACACCCTGAAAACCATCCTCCCCGCAGGCCCGGGCGGGCCCTCTCCTTTTGCGGAAGCAAATCTGGACTACCACATCATCTTCACCGCCGAAACCCACAACTTCCCTTCCGGCGTGGCCCCCTTCCCCGGCGCTGAAACCGGCACCGGCGGCCGCATCCGCGACGTACACGCCGCCGGCAGGGGCGCCCTCGTCGTTGCCGGAACCGCCGCCTACTGCGTGGGCAACCTCCGCATCCCCGGCTACAACCTCCCCTGGGAAAGCCCCGATTTCCTCTACCCGGACAACCTGGCCTCGCCCCTCCGGATCGAGATCGAGGCCAGCAACGGCGCCTCCGACTACGGCAACAAATTCGGAGAGCCGGTCATCCAGGGCTACACCCGCGCCTTTGGGCTGCGGCTGCCGGGCGGCGAGCGCAGAGAATGGCTCAAACCGATCATGTTCAGTGGAGGCATCGGACAAATCGACGCCCGGCACGTGGAAAAAGGCAGCCCCCAAAAGGAGATGTGGGTGGTCAAAATCGGCGGTCCGGCCTACCGCATCGGCATGGGCGGGGGCGCCGCCTCCAGCATGGTCCAGGGTAAAAACGTCGCCGAACTCGACTTCAACGCCGTCCAGCGTGGCGACGCGGAGATGGAGCAGAAGGCCAACCGGGCTATCCGTGCCTGCATCGAACTGGGAGATGGCAACCCCATCGTCAGCATCCACGACCAGGGCGCCGGCGGCAACTGCAACGTCCTCAAAGAAATCGTCGCTCCCCAGGGCGCCCGCATCAACGTCAGGGCGATCCCCGTAGGCGATAACACCCTCTCCGTACTGGAAATCTGGGGTGCCGAATACCAGGAACAGGACGCCCTCCTCCTCCGCCCGGAACATGCCGACCGCTTCAAGGCCCTGTGCAAGCGGGAAAAGGTCCCGGTCGCCTTTGTGGGCCGGATCACCGGAGACGGAAAAGTCATCCTCTACGATGAACACGACAACTCCACCCCGGTCAACCTTGACCTGGACAGAGTACTGGGCGACATGCCCCGGAAGACTTTTAAGCTCGAGCGTATTCCGACGGTGTTGCAGCCCCTCGCGCTCCCGGAAGGCCTCAGTTTCAAGGCCGCCTTAGAGCGGGTGCTCCGCCTCCTTTCCGTCGGCTCCAAACGCTTCCTCACCAGCAAAGTCGACCGCAGCGTCACCGGCCTCATCGCGCAACAGCAGTGCGTGGGCCCCCTCCAGCTTACCGTCGCCGACGTCGCTGTGATCGCGCAGAGCCACTTCGGCCTCACCGGTGCAGCCACCGCCATCGGCGAACAGCCCATCGTGGGCCTGGTCAACCCCGCTGCCATGGCCCGCATGGGCGTCGGCGAGGCCCTCACCAACCTCGTCTGGGCGCAAGTCAGCGCCCTGGAAGACGTCAAATGCTCCGGCAACTGGATGTGGGCCGCCAAACTTCCCGGCGAAGGCGCCGCCCTCTACACCGCCGCCGTGGCCCTGCGCGAGGTTCTCCTCCGGCTCGGCATCGCCATCGACGGCGGCAAAGACAGCCTCTCCATGGCCGCTATCGCTCCGGATGGACCGTGCGGGGAAGAGACCGTCAAGGCCCCCGGCGCCCTCGTCATCTCCGCCTACGTCACCTGCCCCGACATCACCAGAACCGTCACCCCCGACCTCAAACACCCGGGCAGCGGCCGCATCCTCTACATCGACCTGGGCGGCGGGAAATACCGGCTGGGCGGTTCCGCCCTGGCGCAGGTCTTCGAACAGATCGGGAACGACGCGCCCGACGTGGACGATCCGGACCTCCTCAAGCGGGCCTTCAACGTCGTCCAGACACTCATTGCCGAAGACGCCATCACCGCCGGTCACGACCGCAGCGACGGCGGCCTCGTCACGGCCCTCCTGGAGATGGCTTTTGCCGGGAATTGCGGCGTTGAAGTCGACCTTGACGCCACAGACGCACACGACCCCTTCCCCGTCCTCTTCGCCGAAGAACTCGGCTTCCTTCTCGAAGTCAGCCCTGAACACGAACCCCGCGTCCTGGAGGCCTTCCGGAGGGCAGACGTACCCTGCCTGGCCATTGGCACCGCAACATCGGACGAAACCGTCCACATCCGCATAAACGGCCAGCTCGTCCTCGAAGACCACGTTCAGAACCTCAGAGACCTCTGGGAAGAGACCAGCTACCGGCTCGACCGCCTTCAGGCCAACCCCGACTGCGTGGACCAGGAACGGACCGGCCTCCGGAAACGGACCGGTCCCGCATACGCGCTCCCCTTCACCCCCGAACCACCCCCCATCCGCCTGGCGTCCAAAAGCAAACCCCGCATCGCCATCCTTCGAGAAGAGGGCAGCAACGGCGACCGGGAGATGGCCTCGGCCTTTTACGCGGCCGGGTTTGAGCCCTGGGACGTTGCCATGTCCGACCTCCTGACCGCAACCATCGGCCTGGATGCCTTCCAGGGCGTCGCCTTCGTGGGTGGGTTCAGCTACGCGGACGTCCTGGACTCGGCCAAGGGCTGGGCCGGAGCCATCCGCTTCAACCCCACCCTCTGGAAGCAGTTTCAGGACTTCTACAACCGCCCCGATACCTTCAGCCTGGGCGTATGCAACGGCTGCCAGCTCATGGCCCTCCTGGGCTGGGTGCCCTGGCAGGGCATCGCCCACAGGGTGCAGCCCCGCTTCATCCAGAATACTTCCGGCCGCTTCGAGTCCCGCTTCGCCACCGTGCAGATCCAGAAAAGCCCGGCGGTCATGCTGCAGGGCATGGAAGGCGCCACCCTCGGCATCTGGGTCGCCCACGGAGAGGGACGGGCCTTCTTCTCCGACCAGGATATCCTGAACAAAGTGAAAGCCCGCGACCTGGCCCCCATCCGCTATGTGGACGACAACGGCCGCATCACCGGGACCTATCCCTTTAACCCCAACGGTTCTCCCGACGGCATCGCGGCCCTCTGCTCGCCGGACGGCCGCCACCTGGCCATGATGCCCCACCCCGAGCGGACCTTCCTCAAATGGCAGTGGGGCTTTATGCCTCAGAACTGGAGGCGCGATCTCAACGCCTCCCCCTGGCTCACCATGTTCCAGAACGCCAGAGCCTGGTGCGAGCAGATCCAATCCGATATCACCAAGGAGGTAACCCGTGGCAAAACCGTCTGAGCAGGAAATGTTAGAGGCGTTGCGAAACCACGACACACCGTCAATCACCAATGTCGTGGCCACCTATCCCGAAAGCCCTCTCTGCCTGGGTCTTTACAACCCCTGGACCGAAAACTGGTACACGGACCAATCCATCCGCTGCATCTATCCTGAACTGGGCAGAACCGTTGGATATGCCGTCACATGCGTATTCGGGTTGCCCGACCCGAACTATGCGCGCCTGTCCTTTATGGATGTGATTGACGCGCTGGATCAATCAAAAAAACCGTCGATTCTGGTCTTTCAGCAAAAATTCCCACCCGACATAGCCGGTAAGGTCGGACTGTCCGGGGGAAATATGACAACTGCAATGAGCGCTGTGGGGTGCGTGGGCGCCATCTCCAATGGTCCTTCAAGGGACATCGATGAAATACGTCCGATGAAATTCCAGTATATGCTCAGCGGCGTCAGCGCGGGACACGGCGCCATGGCCGTGCATGCGGTCAACGTACCCGTCACCGTGGCGGGCATGGATGTCTCTCCGGGTGAGATTATCCACATGGATGAAAACGGCGCCTGCAAATTTCCAGGCGACAAGCTTGAGGCTGTCCTGACCCGTGTTCAAGCGCTGCAAAAAGAAGAAGAAACCCGAATTCACGCATTGCAAAATGCGAAAACGGCGGCGGAGGTCAGAGCGATCTTCGGCGGGCATTCATACGCTGCGGAGGAAGATGAGAAAGGGTCATAGCAATACAAACACCCCTGGAGGAGATCCCTCCGGGGGTGTTCATCGTCGACCTCTACCGCAGCCTGCCTACGGGTACACGCCCAGCGTCTTTCCGGCCTCGGCCGTCCGCGATACCGCCAGCAGATAGGCTGCAACCCGCATATCCACTTTCTCCCGGATGGAAACTTCCAGGGTATCGTGAAAGGCCTTACGCATCACAGTCCTCAATTTCTCATTGACTTCCTCTTCCGACCAGAAAAACTGCATCAGCCCCTGCACCCATTCAAAATAGGAGACCGTCACCCCGCCGGCATTCGCCAGAATATCCGGAATCAGGAAAATACCCCGGTCGTACAGGATCTCATCCGCAGCCGGTATCGTGGGTCCATTGGCCCCTTCGGCCACCACGCTTGCCCGGATGCGATCCGCATTCCGTTCTGTAATCTGGTTCTCCAGGGCCGCCGGAATCAGCACGTCGCAGTCCACCTCCAGCACCTCCTCGTTTGTCACCTCATCCGCCCCCGGGAACCCCGCCACCTGCCCCGTCTCCGCCTTGTAAGCGGCAACCTTCTCCACATCCAGTCCGTTCGGATTGTAGATCCCCCCCTGCGAATCGCTCACGGCCACAATGCTGGCCCTCCTTCCCTGCATCAAACCGGCCGCGATCCTTCCCACATTCCCAAACCCCTGCACCGCCACCCGCACCCCCTCCACCTCGATCTCCAGGTGCTTCAACGCCTCCAGCACGGTGCGAACGCAGCCCCGCCCCGTGGCCTCCTCCCGCCCACGGGACCCGCCCACGGCAAGCGGCTTGCCCGTTACCACGCTTGGAACCGAATGGCCGACATTCATACTGTAGGTATCCAGAATCCAGCCCATCGTCTGTGCATTCGTATTCACATCAGGCGCCGGAATATCCTTGTCTGGCCCCAGGATAATCATCAGCTCCGACGTCAACCGGCGCGTCATCCGCTCCTGTTCTCCCAGGCTCATCTCCTTCGGATTGCAGACCACCCCCCCTTTGGCGCCCCCGAACGGGATATCCACCAGCGCACACTTCCACGTCATCCACATCGCCAGGGCACTCACCTCATCCAGCGTCACGTCCGGATGGTAGCGGATGCCCCCCTTTGCCGGCCCTCTAAAGAGGTTGTGGTGCACCCGATACCCGGTAAAAACCTGAACGGAGCCGTCGTCCATCACCACCGGAACAGAAACGCTGACCGTCCGCCTCGGGTGCCTCAGCAGTTTGTACACGCTCTGATTCAGGTTGAGCCGCTCGGCCACATTGTCCAGTTGCTGCCGGGCAATCGCCAGCGGATTCAGCGCCTCACCCACTTCCATCACCATCACGTCATTGCCACCACTGAGTTGGCTCATCACGCTCTCCTATCTGCTGTGTGGGAAACCCTTTTCTGTTTACTCGTGCAATAGGCGTGCCAGGGAATCAAAATGCGGAGTGCCAAATATTAACATATTGTTTTTAAAATTGATACGGAAATCCCCGGCCGGACATGAGCAGCTTTGGGAAGAATAATGGAGACAAATCTGTCTCATTTTTTCATCAGATAGATCCTTTTTTGAAATATAAGACAGTTTTCGGATAAAGAAAAGACCAAGTACCTCGCTTCACGCCCTCCCACGGTGAATTATTTTGAGCCGACGAAGCAACGACCACACGCGCAGCGGGAAACGCGCCTGTCTGTACGTTACACGCAGACAGGTCCTTCCGGTTCCACCGCGAACAATAAAAAAAGCGGGCCTGTCTACCTCCTGACAGGCCCGCTTCGCATCAGCCCCAAGCTCACGGGATTCGACCACCTCATATCCCTGGCCGCGCAGCCATTCTGCCAGACGGCGGGAGGTTCATCAGGTTTTCGGATAGTGTCCCTGTGGGCCATGTGGTTTAAGGATCGGGCCAGAGATACCTGGGAGGCACCCGAAACCCCAGGAGTTCTTGAAGACACCGTCTCGATGACATCTTGCCAATCCTACTGCCACCCTGATGAATTGTAAAGTCGCGCTTGTGTGGTGAACATATCGTGGTACAGGCCTTTCAGGTCCATCAACTCATCATGAGAGCCTTGCTCGACGATTTGGCCATCATCCATCACTGCCACAATATCCATGCTACGTACGGTGGAGAAACGGTGTGAGATCAGGACTGAAGTCCTTCCCTTCGTTATGTCTGCGAATGTCTCAAAGATCTTCTGCTCTGTGTAGACGTCAAGAGAGGCGGTCGGCTCATCCAAAATCAAGATATCCGCCTCAGTCTTCACAAGCGCTCTGGCCAGGGCCACCTTTTGCCACTCCCCCTCGGACAACTCGACACCGTCCTTATAGCCTCTCGACAGCACTGTTTCCAGTCCGTTCGCCATTCCCTTGAGCAGGGACTCGGCACCCACGTCTCTTATTGCTGAAACGATCACCTGATCATCCTGAAGCGCTGCCTGGTTGGCGATACCGACATTCTCCCGAAAAGTGAGTTCATACCTTACGAAGTCCTGAAAAATACCACCAATGTGCCGGTAGTACTCTACAACCGGAATGTTCTTTATTGGCGTTCCGTCTATCAGGATTTCTCCGTCTGTCGGATCATATAGACGTGTGAGTAGCTTGATGAGCGTTGTCTTTCCCACCCCATTACGCCCGACAAGGCCAATCGACGCGCCTGCTGGAATCTCCAGATTGAGGTTGTGAAGAACACCTGCTTTGGTGCCTGGATATGTGAAAGAAACGTTCCGAAACACAATGCCCCTTTCGAGCGAAAAGCATCCTCCCGGTGATGTGGGACGTGCGAGAGCACCGGGTATCCTGGATTCGTCCAGATCAAGGAAGTCGAATAAGTGCTTCAAATAGAGCCGGTTGTCAAGCAGGTCTCTGAATCGAATCGCTAAGGAAGCAATGGTCACGTTACCAGCCACCGCTGTTTGCAGATAGAGAGCAAGATCTCCAATTGTATCCTCGCCCCCAACCGCTTGTCTCACAGCGTAGTACCAGACTCCGGCGACGCCCATCGAAGAAATGATGGAGACGATTACATTCCATTTCTGTCGTGCAAACATCAGACGCCTTGTTTCCTCCCAGAACCGCTCCCAGAGAGAGGTGGCTCTGCCAATCAGCATGGGACCGGAGTTGAAGATACGGACCTCTTTGGCTGCAGCGGCGGAAGTTAAGATCCGGGCCAGGCTGTTACCCATCCTTCGCTCGGGGGTGTGATCCAGAAAAATCCTGAAGTATGCCCGAGAATAGTAGAACCCCCAGAAGACTCGTGGGAGAACGCAGACAATAATGGCGACTGGAGCGAGTGGAGAAAGCCGTGAGAGCAAAAGCATCAACCCAATGGCGGATAGGCCGATTTTCAGGATCTCCGTGGACGCAAAACAGGAGTTGATCGCTGCCGGCTCGGCCCTGCCACTGGCGTTCTGAAGCTTGTCAAGGAGCTCAGGATTCTCATAAAGTGGATAGTCGACAGTGGACAGCTTACGGAGGACTTCTGCCCTGATGTGGTTAGCCACCTTGAATCCCAGCAGCCGGTATACTGTCTCCGAGAACCCGCCACACATTTCGGCAGACACCCACAGGCCGCCGACCGCCAGCACAACCGCAACTGCGTATTCGATCGCTTCCCTGCCTGAAATTGATACGGAATCGATCAATAATTTTGTCAACCATATCTGCGCAGGCTGAATCGCTGCGGCTACTGCAGTCAGTGCGAACAACGCGATGACATATGGAGGGCTGCAAGCAAAAACCAATCGAAAAGCTCTGATATAGGCTGGGAGAATACCAGTGTTTGTCTCACTCATCGGGGCTCACCGTGATTCGGTTAAAAATCGAATAAGGATGACGAACCGCTCTCCATGGATGTTATAGAGTACCATGAAACCAGGCTCAAAGCAATTGTAAAAAAGGCTCCAAATCCTGACCATGCAACATACTTGAAAACAATAAGGTTGCATAAATACAGGAAAGGAGCTCAAAATGGATCTGGCCACGATGATCAAAACCGCCGCCAGTAAATTTCAACAAAATCGCCCGGGTGGCTCAGATGCCCCCGGGCTATGCACTCAGTGTTTTCTCAAGTTCGATCAAAAAGGCTGACTCATAGGAACTCCCGCTCCAGCCGCCGTGACTGCTGATATCGCTGCACGCGGCAAGTATTGTGGAGACAACTTCCTTGCTGGAGATCTTGTCCTTGATGTCATTTATGTACAGGGACAATCCCTTATGGTCCCGAATTGTAGCAACCTTCCGATAGATTCTCGAAATCTCGTCATCAACATCAAACTTCCACTCAACTTTTCTGACAAACACTCCTAACACCATTTCTTCGCCTAACCTGCGACGCCCATCGACACAAATGGTCATAATGGCTGCCTCAAGGAATGCCATCTGTTCATCTGCCGAGGCTGCGCTCAGCCGGGATGCCCTCGATCTTCTTTTCCGGAATCCGAATAACATGTTTCCTCAAAGACGGCGCGCCTGCGGGCTTACCCGTCCCCGTTGCCGCACAGCAGGGATATGCCCATCGCGCCCGCAAGCAGCGGCAGCCCCGCGTCGATGATGATCCACGCAAGAGAGACCGTATCCATTCCCACTGCGGTGAATGCGGGACTGAGGAGGTTGAACCAGTTCCAGAAGAACAGGATGCCAATGAACAGGAAACCGTAGAACAGCGTGTTGGCTGCCAGAAACTCGCGGGTCACCGGCGCGTTGCGGCCCTCGCGGTCAACGCTTCTCTTGCGGATATAGCTGAAAATCACGCCCAGCACGACCGCCAGCACCGTAAGCAGGTTAATCTTGCTCCAATGCGGGCTGTACGGACTGGCTTCGGTGGAAGCGTAGTACAGCGGCTCGATAACCGTGTGGACCGCGACCACAACCGCAGTGACGATGAGAACCACACCGACGATTCGCCTGAACGTATGCATAAGACGCTGCCCCTTTCACAGCATGCGATGTCCCAGCCGGTCCTGGACTCCGGGCCTCGGGACCTTGTGGTGGTCAGTTCTCGTCTCCGGCCTTGTTTTCATCCGAAGGCGAAAAAAGAAAACGGTACGCGAGAAGGCCCACAATCATCGTCAGAACCAACCCTATCATACCCTTAAGAAAAGACTTGCTGCCAAAACTCATAACGTCTATCTCTCTGATGGTCTTCAACTTCGTGATGTACTGATCCTGGCTGCAAAAGCGCCTGCCTGCAGCGCAGTGCGCCGCGCAGGCAGGCGCCCTTCTTTTTCGGCCTTTTTTCTGGGCGAACCAGTAGTTTCCGGTTAGAAAATTGC
>JAAXHW010000067.1 GCA_012270675.1 Candidatus Latescibacterota bacterium
CAGGAATTTTAAAACAGCTTCTAAGGGTCTCCTCTGTTATGCTACAAGGTGGGGCTTTAACGCCTCTTCGTCGAATTCGATGCCCAGGCCGGGGCGGTCGGAGATGACCAGGCAGCTGTCCTGGATGACCAGAGGGTGTTTGAGGACGTTGTTGCGCCAGGGGATGCGGGCGGGGGAGATGAATTCCTGGATGAGGGGGTTGGGGATTGCGGCCATAACATGCGCGGCAGCCATGATGCCGACGGGGCCCTTGGTGTTGTGGGGGGCGATGACGACCTGGTAGGTTTCGGCCAGGGCGCAGACTTTTTTCATTTCGGTGATGCCGCCGATGTAGACGATGTCGGGCTGGGCCACGTCCAGCGCGCCGGCACGGAAGAAGTCGTTGAACCGGTATTTGCTGGTGAGGCGCTCGGAGCCGGCGATGGGGGTGGCGGTGCCCTGCCGCACCCGGGCGTAGCCTTCGGGGTCTTCGGGGATGGTGGGCTCTTCGAAGAAGAGGAGGCGGTAGGGTTCGAGCAAGCGGGCGATCTGCAGGGCGGTGGGCGGGTCGAAGAGGGCGTGGGGGTCGTCCATGATTTCGACGTCGTCGCCGACCGCTTTTCGGAGGGCGTCGTAGCGGGTCTGGATGTTCCGGAGCTGTTCGCGGGTAATTTTGGGGCCATGGGATTCGTAGATGGAGATGCCCGATTTGATGGCATTGAAGCCTTCGCTTAAAACGCGCTGGGCGTTGTCCACCATGGCGGAGATATCCCGACCGCCGAAGTGGGAGTAGACCGGGACTTTCGCAGTTCGGGGACCGCCCAGAAGGGCGCAGACGGGGGCGTTGAGGGTTTTGCCCTTGAGGTCCCAGAGGGCCTGATCGATGCCGCTGATGGCGCTGGTGAACATGATGCCCCCGGTGCGGTAGCCGGTTTGACCGCCGGCGTAGAGGTCCCGGTAGATGCCTTCGATGTCGAAGGGGTCTTTGCCGATGACGTGGGTTTTGAGGTCTTCGACCATTTTGGCCACCACGAACTCTTTGTGGCTGTAAGTCCCTTCGCCGATGCCGGTGAGGCCCTCGTCGGTGTGTATGCGTACGTTCGTCCACTTGCGGCCGCAGTCGGATTGGACGAGTTGAACGGTGACATCCGTGATCTTCATAGGGGTCTCCTTTCAGGGGTTATGCAGGTTGGAGGTAGAAGATAATGGTTTCTCACCTGTTTTACAAGGGCGCAACAGCCGTGTCCCACCATGCGTCCCACTGCCGGGACCGGCATCCGGTTGCGGAAGCGGGTCGACCTGGATGTTTTTGGGCTGGCCTTTTTGGTTGAAGCAGGTTATTTTAAATAGGCGCATATAAGCGTTCTGGAGTTGGGCAATGGACCTCTGTCCGGATGGTATGAAACGCGAGAGGCTGTTTATCCGGGTTGTGGCGGGCGTCGGAGGCTGTGTGCTGGTTCTGCACCTGGTCTTTGCCTGCCGATGGCTGGCCTGGGGATGGGGCGTGCACCATCTGGCCTTTTTCCCCCCCTGGATGCGCATCGGCCTGCCCGTGCTGGGCCTGATTCTGGTTCTCCCCCCCATTGCTGGGGCGGCATCCCGGCTGTTTTCCCGCTTTCCACTCCCCCATATCGGTTCTGTTTTCAGGTATACGCTCTACGGCTTGGGCGCGTGCGCGGCGCTGGTGCCCTTCTGGGCGTTCCGGGTGCGGGTGCACCTTCTGGGCGACAGCGCGCTCTGGATCCGAGAGTTGACCGGCCCCCTGGGGCGGCTGGAGAATGAGCCGCTGAGCATTGTTCTGGTCCGTTTTTTGTACGGTGTAATGGGAGGGGGCGGGGAGGCGGAGAGGGCCTATCAAGTTCTGAGCTGGGTGTGCGGGGCGCTGTTTGTGTTTGCGGCGCTACTGGCTGCCGAGGCCGTGGGCCGGTGTCGGCGTGAACGGGTGATTGCCGCCCTGTTTTTGCTCTCGCTGGGGACACTGCAGCTCTTTTTCGGGTACGCAGAGCACTATGCGCCGGTTACGGTGGGGGGGCTGGTCTATCTCTTTGTGGGGCTGCGCTGCCTGGAGGGGCGACTTCCACTGGCCGTGGCGGCAGGGGCCCTGGGGATAACCTGCGCGTTCCATTTCGTGGGCTTTGTGCTGGTGCCCTCGTTCGGCCTTCTTGTGCTGCGGTCCTGGCGCGGGGGCGGGCGGCGCGCGGGAACGGTCCTTCAGGCGGCGGTTTTCCCTGTGGTCTGTGCGGGACTGCTTCTGGCTATCGGCTTTGATTTTCCAGGCCTGGCGCGCCTGGGCAGGGAACCCCATACGGTTGCGCTGTGGGAGGGAGAGCCTTTTCTGCGGCCCCATGTCCTGTTTTCAGCGGTTCATCTCGCGGATGTGATCAACCTCCACCTCCTGTGTGCCCCTATGGGGTTGCTGCTGTGCATCTGTGTGGCTGCTGCTGTCCGGCAGAGGATCGCCTGGGGGGACGCCCGCGTGGGGTTTCTGGGTCTGGCCGCGGTCGGTTGTCTGGCCTTTACGCTCGTGTTCAACCCGGAGATCGGGGCGTTTCGGGACTGGGACCTGTTCAGCGTTTCGAGCGTGCCGTTTGCGCTGCTGGGGACGTATCTGTTGACGCGGGGCGTGGGGCCGGAGGCGCAGCGCGTGGCTGCGTGGACGGTTGTGGTTGTGGCCCTGTTCCATCTGATTCCCTGGGTGGGGGTGAATGCCGACAGAGACCGGGCACTGGACCGGTTTAGAGCGATTCTGGAGGCACGGGGGCGGCTGTCGGTGCATGCCCTCGGGTCTTCTTACGATGAACTGCGGAGCTATTACGAACATCAGGGAGACCCGGCCCGGGCGCTGGGGGCGGCGCAGGAGGCTTTTGGTGCCAATCCGGGGCACGCCCGTTACTTGGGCAACGTGGTACGTCTGCTTCGAGAGACCGGGCAGTCCGATCGGGTCGAGGCGGTGTTGATGGGGGTTGTGGAGGCGACGCCCGATTTTGCCCGGGCGCATCTGATGCTGGCGCGGTTCTACCGGGGGAAGGGCCGCCTGGAGGGGGCTGTCGCGGCCTGCGAGAGGGCGCTGTCGCTGGATCCGAAGTCGGGGGCGGCTCACGCAGAGATGGGCACGATCCTCCACGGTCAGGGACGCAACCTGGAGGCGGCAGCAGCATTGGAACGGGCCGTGGCGCTGGATCGGAAAGATGCCCGGGCGCACGATATGCTCGGCGTTGTTTACGGGAAGATCGGACGGGTGGAGGAGGGAATTGTCTCGTTTCGGCGGGCGCTGCGTCTGGATCCGGAGTTTGCCGGTGCGTGGACGAATCTGGGGGTGGCTTACTATAAGACCGGGCGTTTGAAGGAGAGCGAAGGGGCGTTTCGGCGGGCGCTGGTGTTGCAGCCGGACAACCCGAGGGCCAAGAGCGGGCTGGGTGTTTTTTATCAAAGACGGGGAGAGGCAGAGGCGGCCCTGCGCCTGTTCCGGGAGGCGCTGGACGCAGACCCGAACGATGTACAGACGCTGCTCAACCTGGCGTCGGTGGCCTATGAGACGGGCAACCTGGAGGAGAGTCTGGAGGCATGCAAACGGGTGTTGGAGATTGATCCGGAACACCGGATGGCGCTTTACAATCTCTGTGCGCTTTATGTGGAAATGGGGCACATGGCAAAGGCCGCGCAGTGTGCAAGACGCTATGCGAAGCTGTTTCCCGACGCTCCCCGGACAGGGGGGGAGGGGAGATGATAAAACAACGAATGTGGAAATCGAGACCGCAGAGTTTTCAACATTTAGACCTGGGAGGGACGGCCTGTGATTGTCGATCTTGAGAAGCTGCAAGCGGTGGCGAACCGCCTTCGCGCCCACAGCATCCGATCCACATTTCCAACCAGATCCGGACATCCAACGTCGTGTATGTCGGCGGCCGATCTGGTGGCGGGGCTTTTTTTTGGGGTGATGCGCTTCGATCCCAACGCGCCGCGCCATCCGCTGAGCGACCGGTTTGTTCTGTCGAAGGGGCATGCTGCGCCGCTTTTATACGCGGCATGGGCAGAAGCCGGGGCGTTTCCGGTGGAAGACCTGCTGAGCCTTCGAGAGATTTCGAGCGACCTGGAGGGGCATCCCACGCCGCGGCTCCCGTTTGTGGACGTGGCGACCGGGTCGCTGGGCCAGGGGCTGTCGGCGGGCGCGGGGATGGCGATTGGCGGAAAGTATCTGGACAAGCTGGATTACAGGGTGTATGTGCTCCTGGGCGATGGAGAAAGCGCTGAGGGGGCGGTGTGGGAGGCGGCACAGTTTGCGAGCTACTACAGGTTGGACAACCTTTGCGCGATTGTGGATGTGAACCGGCTGGGACAGAGCCAGGCCACGATGTACGGGCACGATATCGACGTGTTGATCAGGCGGTTTGAGGCCTTTGGCTGGCACGCGATCGGGATTGATGGACACAATTTTTCCGAGATTTTGAAGGCTTATGACGAGGCCGCATCGACAAAGGAGAAGCCCACGGCGATTGTGGCCCGGACGTTTAAGGGCAGGGGGGTCTCTTTTCTGGAGGACCGGGACGGGCAGCACGGGAAGGCGCTGGGCAGCGCCGAAGAGGTTGAGAAGGCGCTTGCGGAACTGGATATCGATTCCAGTGTTACCCTTCCGGTGAGGCCGTTTGCGGCGCGGACGGTCCCGGCCCCGGAGGTGGGTACACCGGGGCCACCGGGTTACGAGATCGGCCAGGAGGTGGCCACGCGGAGGGCGTATGGGAATGCGCTGGCCCGGCTGGGCGACGTGGACTCCAGGGTTGTGGCCCTGGACGGAGATACGAAGAATTCGACGTTTTCGGAGACGTTTATGGAAGCGCATCCGGACCGGTTCTTTGAAGGGTTTATTGCCGAGCAGAATATTGTGGGCGCAGGTGTGGGACTGGGAACGCGGGGAAAGATTCCGTTTGTTTCGACCTTTGCAGCATTTTTCGCCCGGGCCTATGACCAGATCCGAATGGCGGCGATCTCCCGGGCCAATTTGAAGTTGTCGGGGTCCCACGCAGGGGTTTCGATTGGAGCGGACGGGCCCTCACAGATGGGACTGGAAGACCTGGCGATGATGCGGGCGGTTCCGGGGTGCAGGGTGCTCTACCCGTCGGATGCGGTGTCGGCCGAGGCCTGCGTGAAGCTGGCGGCGGAGACCCAGGGGATGTTTTTCATCCGGACCACGCGGCCCGATACGCCGGTGATCTATCCCAACGACGAGGCTTTTGAAGTGGGAAAGGCAAAGGTGGTTCGCTCGCGTCCGGAGGATCGGGTGACGGTTGTGGGCGCCGGGGTGACGCTGGTTGAGGCTTTAAAGGCGCACGACCTTCTGGCCAAAGAGGGCATTTCCATCCGCGTGGTGGACCTCTTTTCGGTCAAGCCGGCGGATTCGGAAGGGCTTCAGCAGGCGGCGGCAGAGACGGGTGGGAAGGTGATTACGGTGGAGGACCACTATCCGGAGGGGGGGATCGGAGAGGCGGTGCAGAGTGCGCTTGCAGGGACGGGTGCCGGGGTGCGGAAGCTTGCGGTTTATGAACTTCCAAGGTCAGGGAAGCCCGAGGAGCTTATGGCCCGGTTTGGCATTGACGCGGACCACATCGCCTCGGCGGTGCGGGAGATGGTGGGATAGGAGACCGTCACGGATTGCGAGCCCTGGATGGCGCAAAAGCGGTGGGGCGTTAGAAGAACTTGAATGCCAGTCCGATGTTGAGGCTCTGCCGGAAGGGTTCCCCCTCAACGGTGGTGAGTTGCTCAGAAACGTTCAGGTTGACCTTGTTCTCGATGTAGTAGGTGAAGGCGACGGAGATGGTGGTGCTGAGTTTGGTGTCTGTGCCCTGTTCTTTGTTCACCCGAAACTGATGGATGGCGGTGAAGCTGATCTTGTTTGTCAACTCGTAGATGAAGTCGGTGGTCTGGCTCAGATTGTAGATCCGGCCAAAATCCACGGAGAAGGGGGTGTTGACGTTGAAGCGCGTGTTGACCTGCGTGCTCCAGCTGAGGGGGCGGGAGTAGCGGAGTCCGACCGACATGGAGGGGCCGTGGCGGTTCCGGTCTTTCTGGGTCAGCACTTCGAACTGGATGCCGGCGGTGCCCTCCCAGCCGTAGAACCGGTTGTTGATCCGCTCCTGAAAGAGGACCTCCTGCATTCGGAGGACGCCGAAGCCTATTTCACCCAGGACCAGGCCGGATTTTGTAATCTCGTTGGTCATGTCCTCAAACCAGTAGTTCCGGTAGCGGTCGCCGTAGAGGTCTTTAAACTCCCGTTCCCTTTCGATGATGTGTCCCAGGTTGATCATCGTCTCTTTGGGCAGGTGATCGGAGATGATGCCCTCCCTCAGGAAGAACTCCTCGATTCGCACCGCCTTGCGCAGCGCCGTGGCGTTGATGAAGCGGCCCAGGCCGATGCCCAGGGTCATGCCCATGCTCGTGTCGAAGGTTTCGTTGAAGTCGAAGTCCGTATCCCCGAAGACAAACAGGTTGCCCTCGGTCCGGGTATACTTTTTGACGCGGGTGACCAGATTGATCGCCAGGTCGCGGTCCAGTTCGTCCTGAAAAGGGTGCTTGTCGAATGAGGCGGTTCCGACCAGGTCGAGGGAGTAGGCGAAGGGGAGGGAATCGTAGAATTTTTTGTAGATGACGCCCAGGTTGCCCGACTGTACAATCGCCTCATCTCCCTCGGTGACGTAGTTGAGGCTGAGGACGTCGACCCGGAGGTTGTCCGCCCGGCTGACCGGGGTGCTGTAGTCGGTTACCGATACGTTCTGGCCGACCGCCGGTGAGGCCAACAGCGCCAGAGCGGCCAGTAGCCCGAGACCCCCCAATTTTCGGAGGCAGGGGGTGAATTTTTTCCCCTGTTGAATCGGAGGGCTGGGGGGGGATGAGGATTTCATTGCGTACCTCCTGGACCGATTGTCGCGTCGGTTGCCTGCTCTCCAGGGTATCTCAGGGAGCACGGGGTTGGGTGTCTCATTGTTCCTGCGTCTCCTCACTGTCCGGGGGAGCCGTTTTTATTGTGTCGGGCGGTCCGATGAGGAAAGCGAAGTCGTCGTAGTCGGCTATGACAGGGGATCTGGTGTTGTCGGAATCGGTAATCACGGCGAGAAACTTGACGGGGCGGGGTTCGCCGCCAAAGAGACGCTTGTAGTCTTCGTAGGCGTCTACCTCTTCCCAGACCCACTTTCCCAATTCGGACGCGCCGCTTTCCAGGACGACAACTTTGGTCCTGCTGTTCAGGGGACTTTCGGTTTCAGTGCCGACGGGCAGCGTGGCGCTCCAGACGTATTTAAGCGTTTTGGGGATCATGCCTCCGTGGAAAACAAGGCGGACGGCTGCGGCGCTGTCGTTTTTGTCTTCGATTTTTTCGTTGCCGCCCCGGGGAAGTTTGAGCGCCCGCCAGCGCCACCGAAGGCGGTTGAAGATACGGAGGTTGACGCCGGCTTTTCTGCCGATGTTGATGGCTTTGCCGGTGGTCGACGCGCGCAGAAAGAAGTCGTCGTCTTCGGTCTGGACGGTGTAGTAGAGGTCTTTTTTGCCGACGCGTCTCCTCCAGACTGTGCGGCCTTCCCAGGTATTGGGAAGTTTGCCGATATGGTCGGGATAATCGAACCTTTCCAAAACGTGCATGGAATCTCTGGACGGGGTGTGCAGGCCCTCAGGCGGATCGGCTGCGTACGCTACCGATCCGAACAGAAGCCCAAACAGCACCCGATAGTTGCGCCACATATAAAACCCGGGGGTATTGCCGGGCCTTCTGGTGCGGAAGCGCTTTCCGAAGGCGCGGGAGGCCCTTGGGCGATCCTCCCCCGATATGGATCTGAGCCAGTATTGAAACGGCATATCTATGCTGATATTTGCGAAACTCCGGACAATATCGGTTGAGAAACAGCGACAGGAAATAAGCAGGACGCGTCAGACGGGGCTTTCGCCATTTTGAGATGGCAGGGGACTGTACAGGTGATGCCGCTGCTCAGGGCAGCCGGGGAATGACTTCCCTGGCCATGAGCTCCATTGACCTGCGCATCCTGGCCTTGTCGTCCCAGTCGTGGGCAATCATCAAAATTGTGCCGAACCCTCCGGTGACATCGTACAGGTCCTGAAGTTTCCGCGTTACCGTATCGACGCTGCCGACGATGGCGATGTTGTCGATGAGGTAGTCGGCGTCGACCGCTTCGTCGGGCATCTCCGGGTGCTGTTTCGGCAGGTCGAGCATGCCGGCCATGTCGAGCATGCCGCGCAGGTACAGGAGGGACCCGATGAACGGGCCGTTCAGGGCGTGCCGCCTGGCCTCCTCATCCGATTCGCCCACGAATATGCTGCGGGAGATGCGCCAGACCGAACGGTCCGGTTCGGGCTGATCCCCCTGGGCAGCGCCTTCGCAGTAAAGCTCCCAGTGCCGGTTCACCTTGTGGGGCGGCGCCATGTTGATGCTGATCGGGATGAACCCCCTCCGGCCGCCCGTCGTGGCAGCCATCGACTCCTCTTTGACGATGCTCATTGCGATTGGAGGGTGCGGCTGCTGGTAAGGCTTCAGCAGCTGTCCCAGGCCGAGTTCCGGAACCTTCTGATCGATCCTGACGTTCCAGTACTCCCCCTTAAATTCGAACGGCGCCTCCTCCTGCCAGAGCTTGAGCACGATGTCCATTGCCTCCAGGGCCATCAGCCCCTGCGTGCCGGGGTCCGGCAGGTCGAAAAGCCCCCAGTCGGTTGGCACGCCGCCCTGCCCGAAGCCGACGTTGAATCGACCCTTCGCCAGGTGGTCCAGATAGGCCAGTCTGACGGCGACGTTGACGGGATGGTGCTGGGTGATGATCGTCACACCCGTGCCCAGGCGGATGTGTTTCGTCTGCGGCAGCAGGTTGGCGATAAAGACGTCGTTGGAGGGGATCGGTTCCCACCCCGCCGTATGGTGTTGACCGATCCAGGCTTCGCTGAAGCCCAGTTCGTCTGCCAGCAGGATGCATTCGATGTCCTCTTCGAACGTCTGCGTCCGATCCTTTTCCGGCGGATGCAACGGCATCATGAACTTACCGACCTTCATTGTTCACCTCCCGGGTGTCGTGGTTTTTCCTGTTCCCAATTCTATCGTGCAAAAACCTTCTCATTTCAGACAGTAGCCGCCGTCGACTTTGAGAATGGTGCCGGTGATGTAGTCGGCCGCGTCGGAGCAGAGGAAGGCTGCGGCCCTCCCGATGTCTTCGATGGTGCCCAGCCGGCCCCAGGGGAGCTGTTTTGCGGCTTCCCGGATCTGCTCGTCGGTGGCAAACTGCCGTTCGCCCGGTGTGTCGGTGTAGCCGGGTTCGATGACGTTGGACCGGATGCGGTGGGGGGTGAGTTCTGCGGCGATGGTGGCCGACATGTGGTTGATGCCGGCCTTGGCGGTATTGTAAGGGAGGGAGGTGGGATAGGGGATGTGAGCGAGGACGGAGCTGATGAAGAGGATGTTCCCGCCCTCGCCCTGAGCGACCATCCGCCGGGCGGCGGCTTGGGCGGTGTGAAAACTCCCCCAGAGGCACACATCGAGGGTGCGCTGCATGGCTTCGACCGAGAGATCCAGGAAGGGCTCCCGTTTGCTGTAGTAGGCGTTGCAGACGGCGATGTCCAGGCGTCCGAAGCGTTCGAGGGTTTCCGCCACCATCCGCTCGACGGCGGATCGGTCGGAGACGTCCACGCCGATAGTGAGGGCTTGCCGGTCCAGAGCGCGAATCTTTTCGGCTACCCGCTCCGCATCTTCCGGATGGGAGTGATAGTTGACCGTGATGTTGGCACCGCAGCGCGCCATTTCGATTGCGCATCCGTGGCCTATGCCTCTGGAAGCGCCGGTGATGAGGGCGACTTTGCCGGTCAGGTCTACCATAGGTGTCCTCTTTTGCGTGGGGTGTTGGAATGAACGTATGCGTCTGTAGGCGGTTTTGGGCGGGATGGTTACACCTTTTCGTGTGTGGACCGCTGTCTCTGGACGCTCTGTTTGCGCAGCGCGCGGATTGGCATATGGAAAGATAAGGAAAACGATGAACAGGGTCAATTTCTTCATTTTATTATCCTTGAAAGTTGTTATCTTTCCGAGTCTGGTTATTCAGCGGTTCAACCGAGAGGAGAGTACCTGTTGTGCTGACGTTGGAAGAGTGGGAGGTTCTGGGGATTTCCATGAGGGTAGGGATTTTCTGCGTGCTGATCAGCCTGCCCCCTGCGGTGCTGGTGGGCTGGGTGCTGGCCCGGTGCGTATTTCGAGGCAAGGTGATCCTGGACGGGCTCTGCCATTTGCCCCTGGTTCTGCCCCCTGTGGTAACGGGCTACCTGCTGCTGGTGTTGTTCGGCCGGCGGGGGATGCTGGGTGGGGGGCTGGAAGGGGTGCTGGGCCTCTGGCTGGCGTTTACGTGGAAGGGGGCGGTGCTGGCCTCTGCGGTCGTGGGGTTCCCGCTGATGCTGCGTGCGGTGCGTCTGGCGATCGAAGGGGTGGACCCGCGTCTGGAAGGGGCCGCCCGGACGCTGGGGGCCGGGCCTTTGCGGGCGTTCTGGACGGTGACGCTCCGCCTGGCCTCCCCCGGCCTGCTGGCCGGGTCGCTGCTGACGTTTGCCCGGAGCTTGGGAGAGTTTGGGGCCACAATTACGTTTGTTTCAAATATCGCAGGGGAGACGCGGACGCTGCCCCTGGCGATTTTCACCTATCTGAACCAGCCTGAGGGAGAGGCGGCTGCCGCGCGTCTGGCGGCCATTTCGGTGGTTCTTTCGTTTGCGGCGCTTCTGGCCAGCGAAGGCGTGGCCCGGCGCATGGGGAGGGCGTGAGGTGGTTTCTATCCGGCTCTTCCGGCGCCTGTCCGATTTTACACTGGATGTGGCGGTAGACTGTCCGTATCCGGTGACAGCGATTTTTGGCCCTTCGGGAGCGGGCAAGACCACGCTTTTAAACCTGGTGGCCGGGCTGCAGCGTCCGGATTGGGGGGAGATCCGTATCGACGGTGAGGTGCTTTTCTCTTCCGAGCATGGGATCAATCTGCCGCCGGAGCGCCGTCGCATGGGCTATGTGTTTCAGGATGAACTCCTCTTTCCCCACCTTACCGTGCGGGAGAACCTCCGGTATGGATACGATCTGCTGCCCCCGACAGACCGCCGGTTTGAGATGGACCGGATTGTGGATCTGCTGGGCCTGGGCCCGCTTCTGGAGCGGCGTCCGGACCGGCTTTCTGGGGGAGAGCAGCAGCGGGTTGCGCTGGGCCGGGCGATTCTGGCCTCTCCCCGGCTCCTTTTGATGGACGAACCCCTGGCCTCGCTGGATCGGGGGCTTAAGGACCGGATTATGCCCTATTTGCGACACCTCCGATCCGATCTGGGCATTCCGATGCTTTATGTGAGCCATTCGGTGGCCGAAATCCTGGAGTTGACCGGGCAGGTGATTGTTCTGGAGGCGGGCAGGGTGGTCGCACACGGAGATTTTTTTGAAGTGGCGCACCAGCCGGAGGTGCTGCCCTTGGTGGAGGCCCACGGGTTTGAGAATGTGCTGCCGGTGGAGGTGCTTTCGGACACCCGGGTGCGTTACAGGGACCAGGAGCTGACGGTGCCCCCCTGCGGCAGGCTCAAAGGACGCCGGATCTTTATCGGCATCCGGGCCAACGATATTATCCTCTGCCGGGAGCGCCCGGAAGGCTTAAGTGTCCGCAATGCGCTTGAGGGGCGGATTCTGGAGGTGTCGGAGGTGGGGGGGAAGCAGGTGGTCTACGTGGACGTGGGAAAACGGCTGGCGGTGGAAGTGACCCCGGAGGCGGTAGCGGAGCTTTCGCTGAGGGCGGGAGAAGGGGTGGTCTGTCTGGTGAAGACGCATTCGATTCGGATTGGGCCGGACGTGGCGTGAGGGGTTGCTCAGCCCCGCGGTCTGACGCGGGTTTGCAGGGCGGTATGGATCGACAGGGCCTGCTTCGGAGAAGGACGCCATTACAGAGTCTTGCCGCCGTCCACCACCAGGGTCTGTCCGGTGATGAAGTCGTTAATGACCAGGCCGAAGACGGCTTTTGCGATGTCCTCGGGCGTGGCGATCCGCTTGAGAGGGGTTGCCTCGCGGTTTGTCCGGAGAAATGCGTCCTGTCCGACGACCCAGCGGGTGTCGACCACGCCGGGGGCGATGGCGTTGACGCAGACTTCGGGTGCCTGGCTGACGGCCAGCGAGCGGGTCAGGTTGATGATAACGGATTTGGAGGCGCAGTAGGCGATGGAACTGCCCTGGCCGATGATGCCGGCGATGGATGCGATGTTGACGATGTGCCCGCCTCCGGTGGATTTTATTTTGGGCACCGCCGCCCGGCAGCAGTAGAAGGTGCCTTTGACGTTGACGGCGAAGATGGCATCCCAGACCTCGTCGCTGAGGCTTTCGAGGTCGTCTAGGGGGACGAATTGGGTGATGCCGGCGTTGTTGACCAGGATGTCGAGCCTGCCCAGTTTTGTGACAACCTGTTCGACCATGCGGTGGACGGCTGCGTCGTCGGATACGTCGGCACGGACGGCCAGGGCCCTGCGGCCAAGGGCGCGGATTTCATCGGCAGTGGTTTCAGCCTCGGTTTGGGAACGGGAGTAGTTGACGGCGACATCTGCGCCTTCCCCGGCGAAGAGGAGGGCGGTTGCCCGACCGATGCCTGTGCCGCCGCCGGTGATGAGGGCGACTTTTCCGTCGAGATAACCCATGGCGTGCTCCTTTGGTAAGAAGTTGTTTTAAAATTCCCGGTGAGTTCCCTGGTGCCTACAATTCCGGAAATGGAAAGGCGATGACCTCGCGTATGGTTGCTGCGTCGGTGAGGAGCATGACGAGCCGGTCTACGCCCAGAGCGATGCCGCCGGCGGGGGGGATGCCCGCTTCCAGGGCGGCGAGAAATTGCTCGTCTATGGGGTAGACCGGGTTGTGTTCGGCACGCCGGGCCTCGGCTTCGGCCTCCAGACGGGCGCGCTGTTCGTGAGGGTCGTTGAGTTCGGTGAAGGCGTTGGCGAGTTCCACGCCTCCGATGTAGATCTCAAAGCGTTCGGCCAGGTCGGGGCAGTCGGGTTTTCGCTTGGCCAGGGCCGCCATAGACGCGGGATAGTCGACGAGGAAGGTGGGCCGGGTACGGCCGAGGTGGGCCTCTACGGCATCCAGGAAGACTTTGAAGAAGGCAACCTCGTAGGGGTCGTCGGGATGGACGGAGGTGTGCCCCCGGGAACGGGCTTTGTGGATAAATGCCTCCGGAGGGTTAAGGTCGACACCGGCATATCGGGACACGGCTTCCCGGACGCTGATGCGTTCCCAGGGAGGGGTAACGTCGACGGTTCGACCCTGGTAGTGGAGGAGGGGACCTCCGGTAATATCGCAGACGAGCCGGTGGATGAGGGTTTCCGCATCGGCCATGATGGCCTCGTAGTCTGCGTAGGCCCGGTACCACTCCAGGATGGTGAATTCGGGGTTGTGCATGGGGCCCACCTCTCCGTTCCGAAAGGCTTTGCTGATCTGGAAGATCCGTTCGAATCCGGCGGCCAGGAGGCGTTTCATGGCGTATTCGGGGGAGGTGGGCAGGTAGAGCCGGCGTGTTTTCCCACCCTCTGTGCAGGCCGTTTCAAAGGCGGTCAGGTGGGGCTCCATGCCGGCGCAGTGGACGAGGAGGGGGGTTTCGACCTCTAAAAAGCCCGCGGTGTTGAGGGTGTGCCGGATGGTGGAGAGGACGCGTGCCCGGACCCGGAGGTTTTCCCCGACCCTGGGGGAAGGCGGTAGGGGCAGGTGGCGCAGGGTGGGGGCCAGCACCCGGAGGGCTGAGACAGAGAATACGGGGGGCGTCCAGGCGCCGTCGAGTTCGACGATGTCTCCGGGGCGCGCCGTCTTTGGGGGAGAAACAAAACAGATGTCCACACCGCCGGTCTCATCGGCGAGGTAGCCCTGCTTGTCCGCAACAAGATGGATGAGCCGTCCTGCCAGCGTGGCCCGTGCGCCAGGCTGGAGGTCTGCAATCCGGTGGGTGCGGGCGCAGCGGGCGGGGTAGAGGGGGGAAGGGGGGCGTGAGGGCATAGGAGAGGGAATCGTTCGTTTCAGGTCTGCTGCTATGTGCGTTTCCTCCGGCCCGTTAATATAAGGGATCCGGCCCTTTCGATCAACAAATCAGTTGTTACGGGGATGGGAATTGGTTATCATTCTGATAAGGAATTTTGAGACAGCTTTTCACAAAGGGCGGTAATATGAGACAGCTTATCCGGGTTGTTTCCGTATGTCTGTTTCTGGCAGCGGCTCCGTCCTCTGCCGAGGGGGTGGGCATCAAAGCGGGTGGGGGGCTGATCCTGGACCCGAGCCGGTGGGGGGGGCACGTCTCGTTTGAGATTCCGATCGGCGGTGACTATCCGCTTTCTGTGGCACCCTTTTTCGAGTTGTATGAGAAGGACGGTGAAAAGGGGATGCCCACCGGGGTGTCCCTGTTGTACGAAGCCCCCTTAAGCGAGCAGGGTGGGAATATTTACTTCGGAGCTGGGCTGGGGTTCCTGCTTCGCCGGGGGTCGGTGCTGGGCCAGTCGAACCTGACGGACTCGTCCAACGACCTGATGATGACGGCGGCAGGCGGGTTCTCCTTTGGGGTGACCGAGCAGGTCGGCATCTTTGCGCAGACCCGGTGGTTCGTGTCGCTGGTCGATGAAGCCCAGAGCCCGTTCGACCTCGAGTACGGTACCGCCAGTTCCAAAAACGAGATTACCCTGATCGTGGGTCTGAATTTCCAAATTGGCGAGTAAGCCTCAGGCGACAGCGGGTCGGATGGTTATACGGGCCGAAACTCGATACCGGGTTGCGGCCCGTTTTTACGCCCGGTTTCTCAGGAAGTCGACCAGGAGGCGGACGCCCCACCCGGTCCCGCCTCTGGGGATGTAGGGACGGTCTTTGTCGGTCCAGGCAGTGCCGGCGATGTCCAGGTGGGCCCAGGGGAAGTCCTGGACGAAGGCCTCGATAAAGGCCGCCCCCGTGATGGCGCCGGCGGGCCTTCCGCCGGTGTTTTTGATGTCGGCGATGTCGCTTTTGATCTGTTCCCGGTGGCCTTCGAGGATGGGCAGGCACCAGGCGATTTCCCCGGTGCGCCCTCCGGCCCTAGCGACCTCGTCGGCCAGGCCGTCGTTGTTGGATATCAATCCGCTGGCTTCGTGCCCCAGGGCGATGATGCAGGCGCCGGTGAGGGTGGCTAGGTCGATTGCGGCGGCGGGTTTGTAGCGGGCCGCATAGGTTATCGCATCGGCGAGCACCAGGCGGCCTTCGGCATCGGTGCTGCGGATTTCGATTGTTTTGCCGAGCATGGAGCGGATGATGTCTCCGGGTTTGAGGGCGCGACTGCCGGGCATGTTCTCCGAGGCGGCCACCAGGCCCACGGTGCGCACGGGCAGGTTGAGCCGTGCTGTGGCCTGCATGGCGCCGATGACCGCGGCGGCCCCGCCCATGTCGAATTTCATGTCCCACATGCCCTCTGCACCCTTGATGGAGATGCCGCCGGTGTCGAAGGTGATGCCTTTGCCGATGAGGACGACCGGCGGGCCATGGGTTTTGCCCCCGTCGTGTTCCAGGACGATGAACCGGGGGGGCTGGGCACTGCCCTGCGCCACGGCCAGGAGGGTTCGCATGCCCTCTTCGGCGATGCGGGTTTCGTCCAGGACATCACAGGAAAGGCCCACGCCATCGGCCATTTCCCGGGCGCGTTCGGCCAGTACCGTGGGGGGCATCTCGTTTCCGGGGTGGCTGACCAGGTCCCGGGCGAGGCAGGTGCCGTCGGCGACGATCTGGCCGATGAGGGCGCCGCGTTCGACCTCGGCCTGTTTGGCAGCGTCGAATTCGACGAGGGTCAACCGGTCGAGGTCGTTACCGTCATCCTGGTCGCCGGTTTTGTAGTGCGAGAAGCGGTAGGTGCCCAGAACCGTGCCTTCTACGACGGCCTGGGCCGCGTCTGCGGCGTGCAGGCCGCCCGCGCCTCCGCCGTGGACGATGGTCGTCAGGCTGTTGATGCCGAGTTTACGCGCTTGCTGCGCGGCGACGGACGAGACCTGGCGCACGTGGTCGAGTGTGAATGCCTCCTGTTTTCCCAACCCGACCAGGATGACCCGTTTGGCGGGTATCCCCCCCGGGGGGTAGAGGACGGAGGTCTGTTTGAATTTTCCGGTGAAATCCCCGTCGGCAATGAGGCTCCTGATGCCGCCGTTGAGGGCCCTGTCAGCCGCGCCGGTGGCGCCGCCCGGCGCATCGACGCCCTCAAAGAGGTTGAGGACAATGCCGTCTGTCTGCTGTTCCAGGATGTTTCCGATGGTGACCGAGATGTCCAAGACGGGCCTCCTTGTTTGTACGTTTCAGGAATGTATGCAAAATTCAGGGTGCTCCTCCCGCAAGAAAGGGATTCGCGCTTCGCTCCGCGCCGATGGTCGTGAAGGGGCCGTGCCCGGGGTAGATCTGGGTCTCGTCGCCCAGGGGGAGGAGTTTTTCCCGGATGGACTGCAAGAGGAGGTCCAGGTCTCCGCCTTCCAGGTCGGTGCGACCGATTGAGCCGGCAAAGAGGGAATCGCCCACAACCGCATGGCCGGGCCAGACCAGGGCGATGTTTCCGGGGGCGTGGCCGGGGACGTGGCGCACCCGAAGGGTCTCCTCTCCAAACCGGACGGTGTCGCCCTCGACAAGGAAACGGTCGACGCGGGGTGGGGGATCGGCTTCCAGGCCCCAGAGGGCGGCGATGCGGGACAGGCGCTCGACCGCGGGGAGGCCGTCTTTGTGGACGGCAAAAGGAGCGCCGGTCTTTTCGACGATGGAGGTGACCCGGCCGATGTGGTCGAAGTGCCCGTGCGTGGCCACGACCTCCACGATCCGGATGTCATCTTCCCGGATGAGGTCGAGGATGGCGGGGGCGTCGTCGCCGGGATCGATGACGATGCCCTGCCGGGTTTTTTGACATGCGAGGATGAAGCAGTTGACCTGGAGCTGGCCGACGACCAGAGATTTGAAAATCAACAGATGTTCTCCTGTGATTGTTCGCTTCGACCGCAATCGGGCTCTGTGCTTCCAGAAGGTTATATTAATTGAGGGGTGTGCATAAAACAG
>JAAXHW010000068.1 GCA_012270675.1 Candidatus Latescibacterota bacterium
AGAAGATCTGGTCTTCGCCGATCTTGGAGGTGGAGGCCTCGTGTTCCACCTGCGCGCTGGGGTTCTTCGCTTCGATATAGGGAAAGGTGTGGGCGCCGCACTGGTCGCCGATGAGCATCGAGTCGCACTGGGTGAAGTTCCGGGCGTTGGCGGCGCCCTTTAAGATCTTCACCCTGCCGCGGTAGGCGTTTTGGCCGCGGCCGGCGGAGATGCCTTTTGATACGATGGTGCTCCGGGTGTTTTTTCCGATGTGGATCATGTGTGTGCCGGTGTCGGCCTGCTGGCGCCCATTGGTGACGGCCACCGAGTAGAATTCGCCGATCGAGTTGTCTCCCTGGAGGATGCAGCTGGGGTATTTCCAGGTGATGGCCGATCCGGTTTCGACCTGCGTCCAGGAGATCTTGGCGTTTACGCCCCGGCAGGCGCCGCGCTTGGTCACGAAGTTGTAGATTCCCCCTCTGCCCTCTTCGTCGCCGGGGTACCAGTTCTGAACGGTGGAGTACTTGATCTGGGCATTGTCGAGGGCGACCAGTTCGACGATGGCGGCGTGGAGCTGGTTTTCGTCCCTCTGGGGTGCTGTACATCCCTCCAGGTAGCTGACGTAGCTGCCTTCATCGGCGATGATGAGCGTGCGTTCGAACTGACCGGTGTTGGCGGCATTGATCCGGAAATAGGTGGAGAGCTCCATCGGGCAGCGGACGCCTTTGGGGATGTAGCAGAAGGAGCCGTCGGAAAAGACCGCGGAGTTGAGCGCGGCGAAGAAGTGGTCGTTATAGGGCACCACGGAGCCGATGTATTTTCGGACCAGGTCCGGGTGTTCCTGCACGGCGTCGGAGAAGGCGCAGAAGATGATGCCCAGTTCGGCCAGCTTTTCCCGGAAGGTGGTGGCGACGGATACGCTGTCGAAGACGGCGTCTACGGCTACGCCTGCGAGCATCTTCTGCTCTTCCAGGGGGATGCCCAGCTTTTCGTAGGTTTGCAGGAGTTCCGGGTCCACCTCGTCCAGGCTCTGGGGGCCTTCCCCTTTCTTTTTGGGCGCTGAGTAGTAGATGATGCTCTGGTAATCGATTTCCGGGTAGCGGAGTCTGGTATCCCACCGCCTGGCGTAGTCGTCTTCCATGGTAAGCCAGGTCCGGTAGGCCTTCAGCCGCCACTCCAGCAGCCAGTCGGGCTCGTTCTTTTTCCCGGAGATGAAACGGATGATCTCTTCATTCAGGCCGGGGGGCGCGGCGTCCTGTTCGATGTCGGTGACAAAGCCGTACTTGTATTCCCGGGTTGCAATTTCTTCAATTTCCTTGATTTCGTCTATTTCGGTACTCATCGTAATATTCCTTTTCTGCTGGAGGAGAGAAATTAGGATTTTTTTTCTAAAGAGGACAGGAGTATAACGCTTCCTGACTGAAAAATAACCAAACTGTACTAATGAGTCAAGTTTAAAAATGGCATGGGCGCTGTACGCTAATGTCGGAAATAACTGTTTGTTATAAATTGATATAGGCTTGATGTCAAACATGGTGGGAAAGGACATGGAGGGGGATTCCATTCGCCCAAATCCATCGCGTTTTCTCTTGACAGATGGTGGGCTTATTAGGTATTTTACAATTTTAGAGGTTCGTTTTTAAACTTTTGTTGGATTTTTGCGTTTGGACCTTGCAGCGCCACTTTTCAGGAGGCCCTCGGCGATATGCTTGAACAGTATGCCAATGTGTTGATTTTTATGGGTATGGGGGCTTTTTTCATCGGGTTTAACCTCTTTATGGGGAGTTTGATTCGTCCCAGGAATCCCTCTCCGGAAAAATTGAGTACTTACGAGTGCGGGGAAGAAACGGTCGGGAGTTCCTGGATTCAGTTCAACATCCGTTTCTACGTGGTGGCCCTCGTTTTTATTATCTTCGACGTTGAAATTGTCTTTCTCTACCCCTGGGCGGTGGCGTTTAAGGACCTCGGGTGGTTTGCGTTTATCGAGATGATGATTTTCGTCGTTATTCTGCTGGTGGGGCTGGCCTATGCGTGGAAGAAGGGTGCGCTGGAGTGGGTGCGCCCCAAGGTGGGGCGCCCGGTGTCGACGCCGTAAGAAGCTAAAAGAGGGGCGGCCGGCCGGTCGTTCCTGTCTGTCTCACACAAACGGTGACCATAACCACAGAGGGGGTGGCCTGCATGGGCGTTGTCGAGGGTCGTTTTAACGATAATGTGATTATCACGTCGGTGGATTATTTTGTCAACTGGGCCAGGCTGTCCTCCCTGTGGCCCATGACGTTCGGGCTGGCGTGCTGCGCCATTGAAATGATGGCCACGGGCGCTTCCCGGTACGACTGGGACCGCCTGGGTCTCATTCCAAGGGCGACTCCCAGGCAGTCGGATTTGATGATTGTTGCCGGCACGGTGACCCTGAAGATGGCCACCCGGGTGAAAAAGCTTTACGATCAGATGGCCGAGCCCAGATATGTGATCTCGATGGGGTGCTGCGCCACTTCGGGGGGGCCGTACTGGCAGCATGGGTACCACGTGCTTAAGGGGGTGGACCGGGTTGTGCCGGTGGACATCTACGTGCCGGGGTGTCCGCCACGGCCCGAGTCGCTTCTGGAGGGCGTGCTCAAGCTCCAGGAAAAGATCCGGCACCAGTCGATTGCGAAGACAGCGTGAATCGGGATACCGGCGCTGGTGAACGCGGGTGATGCAGGGCGCACTGCTGTGCGCCCTTCTTGGGATCGTTCGGAAAGGCTTACGGGGGATTTATGACGCCTCAGGAGATCTTCGATAAGCTGAAAGAAAAGTTCGGCGATCAGGTGATCGATCTGGTTGACAATGTAGACCCCTTCGTTCGGGTGAAGGCGGAGGCCATCGGTGAGATCGGACTGTACCTTCGGGACGACGAGGCGATGAAGTTCGAGTCGTTGATGTGTCTTTCCGGTGTGGATTATCCGGCTCACCTGACGGTCGTCTACCACCTGTTTTCCACGCCTCACCGACACAGGGTTGTCCTGAAGGTGGAGGTTGAACGGGAAGACCCGCACGTGCCCACGGTGGAGCGGGTGTGGTCTGTGGCCAACTGGCACGAGCGGGAGACCTACGATATGTACGGGATCGTGTTTGACGGGCACAGCGACCTGCGCCGTATTCTCTGCCCGGATGACTGGGAGGGGTTCCCGCTGCGCAAGGACTACCAGGTCCAGGAATATTACCGCGGCATCAAGGTTGAGGTATAGCCATGGCAGACGTACAGCAGGGCGTACCGGAAGCACGGGTCACCGTCGAACGGCCCGGACAGCCGCCTGCGGTCGCTCTGGAGGACGACAGTCTCCAAAGCGACATCATGACGATTAACATGGGGCCGCAGCACCCGAGCACCCACGGCGTGCTGCGCCTGGAAATCAAGACCGATGGGGAGATTGTTGAAGACGCCCGGCCCCACATCGGCTACCTGCACCGCTGCTTTGAGAAGCACGCCGAGTATCTCCCTTATCCTCAGGTGATTCCGTTTACCGATCGGATGGACTACCTGGCCGCAATGAACAACAACCTGGGCTATGTGCTGGGGGTCGAAAAGCTGCTGGAGCTGGAGATCCCGGAGCGGGTGGAGTACATCCGGGTGATTATGGCGGAGCTCAATCGGATTGCCAGCCACCTGGTCTCGTTCGGGACCTACGGGATGGACATCGGGGCGTTTACGCCCTTCCTGTTTGCCTTCCGGGAGCGGGAGGAAATTTTCGATCTGTTCGAGATGACCTGTGGCGCCCGCATGCTTTACAACTATATCTGGGTGGGCGGGGTGTCGCACGACCTGCCCGTGGGGTTTATGGAGCGGACGCGGGCCTTTTTGGACAAGTTCAACAGCAAGATCAAGGAGTACAACGACCTGCTGTCGCACAACAAGATCTTCATTGAGCGGACGGCGAACGTGGGGGTGCTGCCGGTTGATACGGCCTATGCCTACAACATCACCGGCCCCAATCTGCGGGGGTCGGGGGTGCAGTGGGACCTGCGGCGGGACGATCCCTATTCGATCTACGATCGGTTCGAGTTCGAGGTTGTCTGCGGGATGGGGGAGGTGGGTACGGTGGGGGACTGCTGGGACCGGTATATGGTCCGCATCCGGGAGATGGAACAGAGCGCCAGGATCGTGAGGCAGGCCCTGGACCAGCTCCCGGAGGGAGACGTGCACAAGGCGGTGCCCCGGAACGTGCGCCCACCCCAGGATGTCGAGTGCTATTTTCGGACCGAGAACCCCCGGGGGGAGCTGGGGGTGTACGTGATCAGCGATGGGTCGAACGTGCCCTACCGGGTGCGGGTGAAGTCGCCCTGTTTTACGGCGATGAGCGTGTTCCACGAGATCTCCCGGGGGCACTTTGTTGCGGATATGGTCGCCATTATCGGCAGTCTGGATATTGTACTGGGAGAGATCGACAGGTGAGGCCCTGGAATCTTCAATGCTTCTGGAGGTGAGATGCAGGCGTTGGCGCAGCAACTGGTTTCCGAGGTGCCGTTTTTGCAGGGTGTGCCGGTGGTTTGGGTGCAGGTGGTGCTGGGGATCGTGGCCGGGGTGATTATTCTGACCCTGGTGGCCGTGCTGGGGATGGTGCTGATCTGGCTGGAGCGAAAGGTGTCGGCCCACATACAGGACCGGCTGGGGCCGATGCGGGTTGGGGGATGGCACGGCTGGTCGCAGACGCTTGCCGACGGGATCAAGCTGCTGCTGAAGGAGGATATTATTCCGGCGGCTGCGGACCGGTTGCTGTTCAAGCTGGCCCCGCTGGTGGTCTTTGCCGGGGCGCTTGCCGTGTACGTCACGGTGCCCTTTGGTGAGTATTTGATCGTCAGCGACCTGAATATCGGCGTGTTCTATATTCTGGCGATTTCCTCCCTGGGCGTTATCGGACTTCTGATGGCCGGATGGGCGTCCAACAACAAGTGGGCGTTGCTGGGGGCGATGCGGTCGGCCGCGCAGGTGGTGAGTTACGAGATTCCGGTTGCGCTGGCGCTGCTGAGTGTGATCCCTCTGGTTGGCTCGTTGAGCATGCAGGAGCTTGTTGCGGCTCAGGAGGGGGGATTTCATCGGTGGTTTCTTTTTCGGAATCCGTTTACCTTTCTGGGGTTCTTTCTCTTTTTTATCGCTGCGCTGGCGGAGGTGAACCGGACGCCGTTTGACATTCCCGAAGCGGAGTCGGAACTGGTGGCCGGGTACCATACCGAGTACAGCGGGATGCGGTTTTCGTTCTTTTTTATTGCCGAGTACGCCTCCATGACGGCGGTGAGCATCGTGGCGGCCACCCTTTTTCTTGGGGGGTGGCAGGCGCCCTGGGGCGGTGCTTTTCCCGGTGGGTTCTTCTGGGTGATGGGGAAGGCGCTGTTCCTGGTTTTTGTCCAAATGTGGCTGCGGTGGACCCTGCCCCGTCTGCGGGTGGACCAGCTGATGTATGTGGGCTGGAAGGTGCTCACACCGGCCACGTTCGTCTGTCTGGTGGGGTCGGTGGTCTGGGACTACGCAGCACCCCCCTGGCTCGCGCGGCTGGGGTCGGCGGTTTTGATGGTGGTACTGGCCGCTGTTCTGGTCCTGCTGGTGCGTACGGCCGCACGGGGCCTCCTGGAGGGCCGCCACCAGCGGGCAGAAGTGTCGTAGGGGGCGGCGTTCGCCAATCGTTCAGGTGAGATTAAATCCGAGGGTGATGCATATGGGACGGTACTTCAAAAATATCTATCAGTCTATCTCTTCGATCTGGATCGGGATGAATATTACGTTGAAACACCTCTTTACGCCCTCCATTACCCTGCAGTACCCCGAAGAGAAGTGGGCGATGCCCGAGCGGGCGCGCAACCAGCTGTTCAACGATATGGACGACTGCATCGGGTGCGACCAGTGCGCCCGGGCCTGTCCGGTGGATTGCATCTACATTGAGACGGAGAAGTCGGGGCCCGGTGAGGACCTGGGGTTGACGTCCATGGGGACCAGGAAGCGCCTGAAGGTCCTCCGTTTTGATATCGATATGGGACTTTGCTGCTATTGCGGCCTGTGCACCTATCCCTGCCCCACGGAGTGTCTGGTGATGACGCCCAACTACGAAGCTTCGGTCTACGATCGGTCGGATCTGATCTATCGGTATGCGCGGCCGGAGGACTACGAAAAGCTGCCGCTGGAGGACGCGGGCAAGGCGGACGCGGAAGAGAAGGCTGCGGCGGTGTAGACGCAGGGCCGTGCGCCCCTGTGGCGGATGAGAGGCCTATGCAATTTTCAACGGTTATTTTCTATATTTTTGCCCTGGTCACGGTCGGGTCGGGCGCGATGGTGGTGTTTGCCAACCGGCTGATCCATGCGGTGTTTGCCCTGCTGTTTACGTTTTTCGGGGTGGCGGGGCTTTATATTTTTCTGGGGGCGGATTTCCTGGCCGGCGCACAGGTACTGATCTATGTGGGCGGGATTTTGATCCTGCTGCTTTTCGGTGTGATGCTGACCAACCGGATCTACGATTTGAGAATCCTGGCCGAACGGGTGCAGTTTGTGCCCAGCGTTATCGTGGTCGGGCTCGGGTTTGCTCTGCTGGTCCTTGTGATTATCAGGACCACCTGGCCGCTATCCAATGGGGCGCTGCAGACGCATACGACGGCCCAGCTCGGAAAGCTGTTGATGACGGACTATCTGCTGCCGTTCGAAGTGGTATCGGTGCTGCTTTTGGCAGCACTGATCGGGGCCGCCCTGCTGGCCAGCAGGGAGGACGACGAAGGGGAGCTATGATTACGCTGGAACACTATCTGGTTGTGGGCGCCGCGCTCTTCTCCCTGGGCATTCTGGCCGTGGTCACCCGTCGCAATGCGATCACGGTGCTGATGGGGGTGGAGTTGATTCTGAATGCTGCGAATATCAATCTGGTGGCTTTTTCCCGGTTTTCCGATGCGGGGATCGACGGACAGGTCTTTGCAGTCTTCGTGATTATCCTGGCTGCGGCCGAAGCGGCCGTGGCCCTGGCGATTGTGCTGAATATTTACCGGAACTACCAGATGGTCACCGTAGACCGGATGGACTCGTTGAGCGGTTGACGCTGTTGTTGTGGACGGTGCTGTTTTGGGGGGGCTATGCCCGTAGACCTGTTGCTGATTCCCACACTTCCTCTGCTTGCCTATGTTATCCAGGCTTTCCTGGGGCGGCGCCTGCCGCGCGGGGGAGACTGGGTGCCGCTTGCCGCCATCGCCATCGCCTTTTTGCTTTCTTTCCGGCTTTTCATCCAGGCATTTTCCGCTTACGATCCCAATTTCAGGATTGCGCTTGAACGCTGGACCTGGCTGGACCTGGGGGCGGCCAGGATCGCGGTCGGTCTGTTGATCGACAATATGACCGTGATCATGCTGATGGTGGTGACCCTGGTCAGCGGGCTGGTGCACCTCTACTCGGTCGGGTATATGCACGGCGACCCCCGGTATGCCCGGTTTTTCGGATTTCTGGCGCTCTTCTCCTTTTCCATGCTCGGCCTGGTGATGGTGGACAACTTCCTGCTGCTGTACGTATTCTGGGAACTGGTCGGGTTGAGTTCTTATCTGCTCATCGGGTTCTGGTATGAAAAACCCTCTGCGGCAGCCGCCTGTAAAAAGGCCTTTCTGGTCAACCGGGTGGGCGACCTGGGCTTTTTTATCGGGATTATGATTGTTTTTTCGCAGCTGGGGGTGTTCGATTACGACAGCGTCTATGCGGGGGTTGCCCAGGGGAAGCTGAGCGGATGGCTGCTGACGGCCGCCGGGCTTTGCCTCTTCTGCGGGGCGGTGGGGAAGTCGGCGCAGTTTCCCCTGCATGTGTGGCTGCCCGACGCGATGGAGGGCCCCACGCCGGTAAGCGCGCTGATCCACGCGGCCACGATGGTGGCGGCCGGGGTTTATATGGTGACCCGGATGTTCCCGATTCTGACGCCGGACGCGCTGGTGGTGATCGCCTATATCGGCGCGATTACGGCGATTCTGGGGGCCACGATCGCCGTGGCGCAGTACGATATCAAGCGGGTGCTGGCCTACTCGACGATCAGCCAGCTGGGATATATGATTATGGGCCTGGGGGTGGGCGCCTACGTGGCAGGCTTTTTCCATTTGATGACGCACGCGGCTTTCAAGGCCTGTTTGTTCCTGGGGTCGGGGAGTGTGATTCACGCGGTGCAGCACGTGTTTCACCACACCCATTCCGAAGAAGACCCCCAGGATATGCGGAATATGGGGGGACTGAAGGCAAAGATGCCCCTGACCTTCTGGACGTTCCTGGTCGCCACGGTGGCCCTGGCGGGCGTGCCGTTTACGTCGGGGTTTTTAAGCAAAGACGCCATTTTGGCCGGCGCGCTGGGCTTTGGGGGGTTTGAGCATCCGAAGCATTTTCTGCTGCCTCTGTTCGGCTTTGGGGCGGCGGGGCTGACGGCCTATTATATGTTCCGGCTGATCTTTATGACGTTTTACGGGGAGCCGAAGGAGAGGCAGGTGGCCGAACTGGCCCACGAGTCGCCCCGGGTGATGACGGTGCCCCTGATCATCCTGGCGGCCCTGAGCGTCTGGTTCTGGTACAGCCTGAATCCGTTTGGTAAGGGGTGGTTTCACGATCTGGTGGTGAAACCGGAGAGCGCCGCGGTGCAGGCGCATGCAGATGCGCTTCTGATACCGGCCGGCGCGGCGATGCACGCGGCCGCCGGGGACCATGCGGATGCGGCCCACTACCCGGCGATGGCCCTTTCGATTCTGATTGCAGGCGCCGGTATTTTTCTGGCCTACCGGCGGTATTATAACCGCCGGGCGGAGATGATCGCCCATGAAACGACCCGGATTGAGCAGGACGGGCTGTTCCGGACGCTGAACAACAAGTGGTATTTCGACGAGTTCTACGATGCGACGGTGATTCGGGCGACACTGGCCGTGCGCATGATGCTCAACTGGTTCGACATGTGGGTGGTTGACGGGCTGGTGAATGCGTTGGCCGCCATCGCCCGGGGTATCTCGTGGCTGGAGGGGCTGTTCGACAACTGGGTGGTGGACGGGGCCGTCAACGGCCTGGCAGACGCCATTATATGGGCGGGGGCCAGGATGCGGCGGATTCAGACGGGAAGGCTGCAGACTTACGTGGTTTTCGTCCTGGCCGGCATTCTGATACTGATGGTTCTTCGAATGATTTAGAAGGAGGAAGCCAAGGGATGGAACAGTGGATTTTAACGCTCTTGACGTTTATTCCCCTGCTGGGCGCGGTGGTGATTCTGCTGCTTCCGGGCAAGGCCGTAAACTCGATTCGCCAGGTCGCGCTTGGGACCACGGGAATCTGTGTGGTGCTGGCGGTCTGGCTTTTCGGGGCATTCGACCGGTCGGTTGCGGGGATGCAGTTTACGGTGCAGCTGCCCTGGATCGCGTCTTTCAACATCCAGTACTTTATGGGGATCGATGGGCTGAGCGTGTCGATGGTGCTGCTGACGGCGCTGCTGAGTTTTCTGTGCATTCCGGCTTCCTGGGGGATTAACCGGGGGGTGAAGAGCTACTTTGCGCTGTTCCTGCTGCTGGAGACGGGGATGCAGGGGGTGTTCGTATCGCTGGACTTTTTTTTGTTTTACGTCTTCTGGGAGGTGATGCTCCTGCCGATGTATTTTCTCATCGGAATCTGGGGCGGGCCCCGGAAGGAGTATGCGGCGATCAAGTTTTTCCTCTACACCCTGGCCGGGAGCGTGCTGCTTTTGCTGGCGATGCTGGCGTTCTATTTCAACACGACCGATCCGGCCACCGGCCAGCATACGTTCAATATGCTTGTGATGATGGACCAGGCGAACCACTCGGAGTGGCTCCGCCTGGGCACCGTGTTCGGATACTCCGTGCCGGTGGCGGTCTGGATGGCCATGTTTGTCGCGTTTGCGATCAAGGTGCCCCTGTTTCCGTTTCACACCTGGCTGCCTGATGCGCACGTGGAAGCGCCCACGCCCATCAGCGTGATTTTAGCGGGTGTGCTGCTGAAGATGGGGACCTACGGCATGCTGCGGTTTAACTACCCGATGCTGCCGGATGCGACGAAGTATTTCAGTACGTTTCTGGCGGTGATCGGCGTGATTAACATTATCTACGGGGCGCTGTGCGCGATGGCGCAGACCGATCTGAAGAAGCTGGTGGCCTATTCCAGCATCAGTCACATGGGCTTTGTGATGCTGGGGATGTCGGCGTTTACGGTACACGGGATCAACGGGGCGGTGTTTCAGATGTTTAACCACGGGACGATTACGGCGATGCTCTTTTTGCTGGTGGGCGTGATTTACGACCGGGCGCACCATCGCTACATCGTGTTTCCCAGGGACTATGAAGAGCCGGAGCTTCGAGGCCAGCTCGGGTTCGGCGGGCTGTGGTCGCATATGCCGGTATACGGAAGCATCACGATGGTGGCCTATTTTGCAGCGCTGGGGCTGCCGGGGCTTTCCGGGTTTATCAGCGAGGCGCTCTGCTTCCTGGGGGCGTTTCCGGTCCACAGGACGCTGACGATTCTGGGTACGCTGGGGGTGCTGCTGGGCGCCGGGTATATGCTGTGGGCCTTTCAGCGGCTGTTTATGGGGCCGTTTAACAAGCGCTACAAGGACCTGCCCGAGATCAACAGCCGGGAGGTCTTTACACTGGCGCCGCTGGCGGCCATCGTGGTGCTGCTGGGGATCTATCCCGCGCCGGTGTTGGATTTGATCAGCGTCTCTTTGGAGCAGCTGTCCCGGGTGCTGGGATCCGCGACGGTGTCCATGTCGGGGTTTTAAGCATAAAACGCATGAATTGAGGAGGATGGTTTTGCTGCCGGAGGCCATAGAACGCGCAGTGGCGGTGAACCTGGAGAGCCTGAGCTATTTCTGGCCCGAGGTGATCCTGACGCTTGCGATCCTGGTTGTTATTGTGGTGGACCTGATCGTGCCAGGGAAGAAGGCGGGGCTGCTGACCGGGCTGACGCTGGCGGCCCTGGGGGGGTGTCTTTTTGCGATTGCGGGGCTTTACGGCGAGGCGCCGCGGGCGCTGTTTATGGGGATGATGGCCTTAGACGGTTTTTCCCTCTTTTTCAAGGTGCTGTTTGTGGTTACCACCATCGTGGTCACCCTGTTCGGCCTGCAATCTCCGGATATTGACCGGGACCGGATCGGGGAGTTCTACGCGATCTTCCTTGCGGTGGTCTTGGGCGGGTTTCTGATGGCGTCTGCCACGAACCTGCTGATGATGTACCTTTCGCTGGAACTGGTCAGTGTGCCTTCGTTTGTCCTGTCCGGATACCAGAAGAAGGTCCGGCGGTCCAACGAGGCGGCCCTGAAGTACGTGGTCTACGGAGGGGTCTCGTCGGGGATTATGCTCTACGGGTTCTCCCTGATTTACGGGCTGACCGGAACGCTGGATATCCACCAGATCGCCGCGCAGCTGGGCAGGACGACACCTTATAGTCTGACGCTCTTTTTGGGAGTGACGTTTGCGATGGCGGGCTTTGGCTACAAGGTGGCGTCGGTGCCGTTCCACTTCTGGTGCCCCGATGTGTACGAAGGGGCGCCCACGCCGGTGACGGCCTTTCTGTCCGTGGCGCCAAAGGCGGCCGGATTTGCCATGCTGTCCCGGTTTTTTTACACGGGGATGTCGGCCTACAACGGAACGTCGGGGCAGGCACTGGAGGTGGACTGGCAGTCCCTGCTGGCCCTGATTGCGGCCGGTACGATGACCCTGGGCAATCTGACGGCGATCAGGCAGAACAATCTGAAGCGGCTGCTGGCCTATTCGAGCATCGCCCATGCGGGATATATGATGATGGGTGTGGTGATGCTGTCCGCGTCGGGATTAATGGCGGTGATGTTCTACACCGCGGCCTATCTGTTTATGAACCTGGGGGCGTTCCTGGTGGTCCTGGTGCTTGCGGTGCGGATCGGGAGCGAGGATATCAGGGATTACAAAGGCCTGGGCTGGCGGTCTCCCTGGGTTGCGCTGGCGATGACGGCGTTTCTCCTGTCGCTGACCGGAATTCCGCCTACGGCGGGTTTTGTGGGGAAGGTTTACCTGTTTTCTGCGGTGATCGAGGGGGGGCTCTACTGGCTGGCGGTGGTGGGCGCGTTGAACAGCGCGGTGTCGCTCTACTACTATGCCAGGATTTTCCGGACGATGTACCTGGAGGCCCCGGCCGTTGAGGAACGCGTGACGATTCCCGCGTTCGCCACGGTGACGCTGGCCGTGCTTTTTGCAGGTACGGTCCTGCTGGGGGTCTACTGGGCGCCGCTGGCAGACCTGGCCGACCGGTCGACTGTGCTGTTTATGGGGAGTATGGAAGGTGTGCAGGCGGTGGTGAAATAGGCAAAGGGCGATATGTACAAAGCCTGGGGAAGGGTGTCATCTTCCCCAGGCTTTGCCGCTTGGGCTGCGCCTCTTTTTCTTTTTCGGAAGGTCTTTTTTGTCTACGATAAATCCGACGAGGCGCTTTTGTCCCAGCTTTTTGAGGTAGGCCAGGAGGGAGATTTCGGCCTCTTTCGTGTTGAGTTTGTGGGTTTCGCTGAGGTTGCGGATCATGGCCTCTACCGTGGTGCGACCGTCGCACATCTCCCAGACCTGGGTGCCGAGTTCGTCCAGGACGAGGGTGCGCTGTTCGGGGATCCAGAAGATTTTGGAGAGCACCCGGACTTTCATGCTATCCCCCCGTTTGAGGGTGATGGCCACTTCGCCGTCTTCGTTTTTCTCCCATTCCAGCTGGTCGTTGCGGGCCGGCTTGGAATTGAGCATGGCCTCCCGGCCGATGTTGGGTTGCTTTTTTTTGAACAGCAAGACAGGACGCTCCCGATATAAGTTGTACCCATGATCTATCGCTCTGCCAGGCTTTCCGACATCACCCTATGAATTTACAGTTGTCGTGAATTTCTGTCAAGCCAAAGGGGCCGTTAAAAAATAGTGGTTGACGGATGTGCTTTTCCGGGTTATTTTTTTTGAAGATTACTTTCCGGGGTATTCGATGATGCAAATAGATCGTGCAGGCACAACCGTCCGGATGGATATACCAGCAGCGCCGTGTATCCGGTTCGGATGGACTCTCCTTCTTAGCGGTGGGCTCCTCGGTCTTTGCGCCGGGGGCTCTGCAGGGGGAGAGGCGTGCCTTAGACCGTTCGTATTTTAACCGTTTTGGACACCTGTTCTTTTTGCCCGCTGCCGAGCCCGATCGGCAGCGGGTTTTTATTTGTTTCCCGGGAGGTTTCTCATGGTTGCCGAATACGATTTCCAGAAGATCGAACGGAAGTGGCAGGAGGTCTGGCGGCGAGAGGGGACGCTGAACGTTCGGGCGCCGTCGGATGCGCCGGATACCTATGTGCTGGATATGTTTCCCAATCCTTCCGGACCGCTGCACATGGGGCATTGCAAGAATTATGGGATCGGAGACGTGGTCGCCCGCTACCGCATCCGGCGGGGGGAGAATGTGTTCCACCCGATGGGCTGGGACGCGTTTGGGCTGCCGGGTGAGAATGCGGCTTTGCAGGCGGGGGCGCATCCCCGGGACTGGTCGCTGGAAAATATCCGGACGGAGCGGGCGCAGTTTGAGAAGCTGGGGATTCACCACGACTGGAAGTACGAGGTCTGTTCGTGTGACCCGGCGTATTACCGGTGGAATCAGTGGCTGTTTTTGAAGCTCTATGAACATGGGCTGGCCTACCGGGCGGAGGCATCGGTGAACTGGTGCCCGAAATGCGGCACGACGCTGGCCAATGAGGAGGTGATCGGAGGGGCCTGTGAGCGGTGCGAGACAGAGGTGGAACTGCGACCGATGCGGCAGTGGTTCGTGAAGGTGACGGCCTATGCGGACGCGTTGCTGAAAGGGCTGGAGGCATTGTCGGGCTGGCCGGAGCGCATCCGATCGATGCAGCGGCACTGGATCGGGAGGACCGAGGGTGCGCAGGTGCGGTTCCGGTTGGCGGACGGCGGCGAGATTGTTTCATTTACAACACGGCCCGATACGCTCTTCGGAGTGAGTTTCGTGGCCCTGTCCCCCGACCATCCCCTGGCTGAAAAGCTGTGCGGCGATTCAGGGGCGCTGGACCGTATTCGACGCGCCTGGACGCAGCAGGATGGGAGCGCCGCAAAACCGAGGGGCGTACCCACAGGAGCCGACGCGGTCCACCCTCTGACCGGTGTGCGGGTGCCGGTCTGGATTGCCGACTATGTGCTGATGGACTACGGGACCGGGGCGGTGATGGGGGTGCCGGCGCACGACGCCCGGGATTTTGCGTTTGCACAGGCCTACCGGCTGCCGGTGGTACGGGTCATCGATGGGGGAGGGCGCCTCGAAGCGGGTCTGCCCTATGAAGGGGAGGGAACGCTGGTGGGGTCGGGGCGGTTTGACGGGATGGGCAACCGGGACGGGGCAGCGGGGATTGTCGAGGCGCTGGAAGCGCGGGGGGCTGGCGGTAAGGCGGTGAGCTACCGGCTGAGGGACTGGTGCATCTCCCGGCAGCGCTACTGGGGGACGCCGATTCCGATTGTGGACTGCGTCCGCTGCGGCGAGCTGCCCGTGCCGGAGGCGGACCTGCCGGTGCGCCTGCCCCACCTGGTCGATTTTCGGCCCGACGGCCGATCGCCCCTGGCACGGGCGCCGGGGTTTGTGCAGACGGTATGTCCGCAATGCGGTGGGACAGCCGGGCGGGAGTGCGATACCATGACGGGGTTCGTGTGTTCGTCCTGGTACTTCCTGAGGTTCGTCTCACCTGATGAAGGACAGCGGCCGTTTGATCCGGAGCTGGTGCGCCGGTGGCTGCCGGTGGCGCATTATATCGGCGGGAAGGAACACGCGGTGGGACACCTGCTCTACGCGCGTTTTATGACGCGGTTTCTGAAGGACATCGGGTGGGTGGACATCGAGGAGCCCTTTGTGCGCCTGTTCAACCAGGGAGTGGTCTACAAGGATGGGGCGAAGATGTCCAAGTCTAAGGGAAACGTGGTGGGGGTGGACGAGATGGTAGAGACCTATGGCGCGGATACGGCGCGGGTGTTTGTGCTGTTTGCCACGCCGCCGGACCGGGATATGGCGTGGAGCGATACGGGCGTGAAAGGGATCTTCCGGTTTTTGACGCGGGTGTGGCGGGCGGTACTGGGTGAAGAGGGAAGCCCCGGTGTGGAGCGGGAAGAGGAGCTCGTGCGTGTGACCCACCGCACCATCCAGTCGGTGACGGACGATCTGGAGCGGATGCACTTTAATACGGCGATCAGCCGGCTGATGGAACTGACAACGGCGATCCAGCAGGCGGTTCAGGCAGGAGAGAATTGGACCGGGGTGCGGGAGGCTCGCGAGGCCCTGGTGTCGATCCTGGCGCCGTTTGCACCTCATATTGCGGAGGAGCTGTGGCGCCTGTTGGGAAAGTCGGGAAGCGTACACCGGGCGCCGTGGCCGTCCTGCGATCCGGCGCTGGCTGCGGAAGAGGTGGTCACGGTGGTGGTGCAGGTCAATGGGAAGGTGCGGGACCGTTTCCAGGTGCCTGCCGGCACGCCGGAGGAGGCGCTGAGGCGGAGGGTCGAGGGCCGGAAACGGGTGCAGGCGCACTTAAGGGGACGAAAGGTGTTGCGGACGGTGGTGATACCGGGTCGGCTGGTGAATTTCGTGGTAGCGTAGACAGATCGGCGTTGGCGCCGATCGTAACACCGGGGCATCATACCGCTTGCGTTGTTTCCGCATGGCAGAGAACGTTCCGGCAGCAGGCCTCGATGTCCGGGGCGTTTTCCGCTTTTTTCCAGGAGGACTGAACGACGTAGATCTTGTTGGATTCCGGGCAGGTCCATACGCGGCCGTCCAGGTGGAGGCGGGGTCTTACGCGCCAGAAGGGGAGGGGTTGCAGAAGGGTGCGCCAGCGGCTTTTGGGCCTGCCCTGTAGATGAATGCCGGGATGTCCGCCGACGGGCACCTCCCGGGTCTCAAAGATCAGGTGACGGAGGTCTTTCCGGAAAAAGCCCCGGTACCAGTCTGCGTGCGTGCGGTCCTTCAGGAGGGTTTCGGCCAGGCTGATGCGGTCGACCTGCAGGATGTTCCTGCCCTGCTCGAAGCGGAAGCGGAGATGGCCCGACTTGAGGTCGTAGGTCTCCAGGACATAGCCGGGGAGAGAGGTGAACACCAGGTCGAAGAGCGCCCAGGTGTGAGGCCCGTCGGGCGGGCTGTCTTTCAGGGAGTTGAACAGGCGGGCCAGGAAGCCGGCCATGTCTTCGTCGGGACGGCCCATGACTCTGAGAAAGAGGAGGCGGTCGGAGACCGGGCTGTAGCAGGTCAGGGTGTAGACCCGGGCGTCGGACTCCCAGATGAAATACTCCATCGGGCGCATGTCGGGCAGGTTGAGCCCGGCACACTCGGCGTTGCGTTCAACGTGGAGGGCTGTTTTCTGTTTCTGGGCGGTTTTGGCCAGGCCTTCTACAAAGCGGTCTACAATGGGGGTTATCCGGTCGTCTCCGCCCGCCGCCCGCCACTCTATTTCCATACGGATGGTCGTGGCGTCGTCGAGCCGGACGCTGCCGGACTTACGGTCGCCGACGATTTTTCCGGGATTCCATTCGGCCGGGATGTCGAGGCGAATGCCGTGCCAGCCGAAGGGTACCCAGTGGTCATAGCGGAGGCGTTTCACGTGAGGCGGTCCCTAAGAAGCTGTTTTAAAGGAGGTTCTATCTAAAATATACACCCCTCCGGGGGGGTGTCAAGGGATTTCGGGGTTGGGGGTGGTTTTCGTGAGCAAGATGCGGTCTGCGAAATTAATGCTTGACGAATGAACTAATGTGCAGTATATTTTTTCGATACGAATGTGCAGTATGTCCCGTTTTTCAGATCACGGTTCAACGGATCTTAAGGAGGCGTTGCCCATGCGCAAGAAATTGACCGACAGACAACAGGAAATTTACGAATTTATCGCCCAGACGATCCGCGACAGGGGGTTCCCGCCCACGATCCGGGAGATTATGGAGGCTTTTCAGATCGCCTCCACCAACGGGGTGAGGACCACGCTGGCTGCGCTGGAGAAGAAGGGGTTTATCAAACGGCGGCCGATGCTTTCCCGGGGCATTGAATTGACCGATTATGTGGAACGCGATCTGCCTGCATCCCTTGAGATTCGGGAGATTCCGGTGATCGGGCGGGTGGCTGCAGGGGAGCCGATTCTGGCTGCGGAGAATGTGGAGGGGACGGTGGCCGTGGACCGCTCGTTTGTACGTTCAGACGAGGTCTTTGCGCTGCGGGTGAGGGGAGAAAGCATGCGGGATGCCGGGATTATGGACGGCGACTACGTGCTGGCGAGGCAGCAGGCGACGGCAACTGCCGGAGATATTGTGGTGGCGGTGATCGGGGAGGAGGCCACGGTTAAGCGCTTCTACCCGGAAGGGCGGAAGGTGCGGCTGATGCCGGAGAACGAGATGTTTGAACCGATCGTGGTGGACCCCGGGCAGGACGCGTTCCGGATCGCGGGCAAGATCGTGGGGTTGATGCGGCGGTTCTGATCTTACAGCTTCATAGAAAAAAGCAGGCCTCCCGCGTTGCAGCGGGGGGCTTTTTCCGTGTCAAATTTTGCGAACGAATTGCTTGCCCGGGCGCTGCTCCACCCGGTTGGCAAGCTCCAGGGCGAGCAGGACCGGGAGGGCCTGCGAGGGGGAAAGGCCGGCCCGGGCGGCGATGGCGTCGATGTGCTGGGGAAGGTCCGGGGAGAGGCTGTTGAAGACGGCCTGCTCGTCCCTGGAGAGGTCGGGCGGAGCGCCTTTGGCAACCAGCCGGTCGGGGGCCTGGAGCAGGGCGCCGGGAAGCTCCTGGAGGATGTCGTTCACGGTTTGTACCAGCACGGCGCCCTGTTTGATCAATCGGTTGGCGCCGACGCTCTTTTCCGAATAGATGGAGCCGGGAACGGCGAAGACTTCCCGGTTCTGTTCCAGGGCATGTCGGGCGGTGATCAGCGCGCCACTGCGCTCGCCGGCCTCAACGACGACCACACCCAGGCTCAGGCCGCTGATGATCCGGTTGCGCCTGGGAAAGTTGTGGGATTCGGGGGTTGTGCCCAGGGGGAATTCAGAGATGGCCACCCCGGTTTCGCAGATCCGGCCGAAGAGGTTGATGTTTTCCGGCGGGTAGGGACGGTCCAGGCCGCACCCCAGGACGGCGGCGGTGCGCCCGTTTCGTCCAAGGGCGCCTTGGTGGGCATGGGTGTCGATGCCCCTGGCCATCCCGCTGACAACGGTGATGTCCCGCAGGGCGAGTTCGTCGGCCAACCGGCAGGCGGCGTCCCGCCCGTAGGGCGTGAACGAGCGGGAACCGACCAGGGCAACGGTGGGGTCGGCGCAGGCATCGATCGTTCCGCGCACGAAGAGGACAGGGGGCGGGGCGTAGATCTGCCGGAGCAGGGACGGATAAGCGGCATCGGCCAGGGTGAGGATGCGGATATCGGCGCCCCTGGCCCTGGCCATCTGCTTTTCAGCCCAGCCCTCGTCCCGGTCTTCCTGAATGGCACGGGCCGTTTCCGCACCGATGTTGGGGACTGTGCAGAGCCGGGCGGGGGAAGTGCGCAAGACCTCGCCGGGGCTTTGGAAATGTTGGACGAGCACGGAGAAGGCGGCCGGGCCCAGGCCGGGCACCGAGAGGAGGGTCAACCAGTCGTGCAGGTCTTGTGACATGGAGGTATGCTGATTTGAACCGCAAAGACGCAGAGGACGCGGCGTGTTGAAGATTGAACCATCTCCAATCTTCAATTGCAAACGGGGTGCCAGGGCAAAAACCCCGGATTTACAGGGAGAAGGCGGTTGGGGGGTGAACGGGGTTTTCAATTTGGGCAGTGCGACCTGAACGCTGCGTTCAGGTCGCAACCGGCTCACGTTCTGCATTCCGGCTCTGTTTGACGCGTTCCCCAAGCCGACCGACCAGATCCCGGAGGCCTTCGCCCGTGGCCGAAGAGATGGCCAGATCGGCCCGGCCCCCCAGGTGGGGCGCCTGTCGCGCCTGTGGAGGCAGGAGGTCGATTTTAGAGGCTGCGATGAGGGTCGGCTTTTTGAGGAGGTCGGGGTTGAAGCACGCCAGTTCCTTCTGGAGGGCCTGAAGGTCGCCCTCTGGAGAAGGGCTGGAAACGTCGATGAGGAAGAGGAGCACCCGGGTGCGCTCGATGTGGCGGAGAAATTGGAAGCCGAGGCCTTTGCCCCTGTGCGCACCGTCAATGAGTCCGGGGATGTCGGCCACGACAAAGCTGTCGAAGTCCTCCAGGCGGACGATGCCCAGGTTGGGGTGGCGGGTGGTAAAAGGATAGTCGGCCACTTTGGGGTTTGCGGCGGAGATCCGGGACAGGAGGGTGGATTTTCCGGCGTTCGGGTGGCCAACCAGGCCCACGTCTGCGATCAGCTTCAATTCCAGTTCCAGGGTGCGTTCCTGCCCCTTGCCACCCGGGTCGGCGCGTTCGGGCGCGCGGTTTGTGGGCGTGGCAAAGCGGGCGTTGCCCCGTCCGCCCCGTCCGCCTTTGAGCAGGACTGCGCGCTGGCCGTCGGCCGTGAGGTCTGCGAGGAGATCGCCCGTTTGGGCATCCCGAACGACCGTTCCGGAAGGCACACGGAGTTCGGCATCCCGGCCCCGTTTGCCGGTGCGTTTTTTGCCCATTCCGTGGGCACCCCGGTCGGCCCTGACGTGCTGGCGGTACCGGCAATCGAGGAGCGTGTTGAGGCGGGGATCGACGACGAAGACGACGTCTCCGCCGTCTCCACCGTCTCCGCCATCGGGCCCCCCACGCGGTACGTATTTCTCCCTGCGAAAGCTTTTACACCCATTCCCGCCGTCTCCAGATCGGGCGTAGATCCTGGCCAGGTCGACAAACATGCTTATTCCCGCCCTTCACTTGCGGGCGTTTGAAGGTTCGCAGCGGCCTTTGCCCCGGCGCTGTTCTGGGCATTCACGCCGTTGTTGGAGGGTCGCATCAGGAGGGTCTCTTCAATCGGGATATGGAGGTCGGCGCTCTGGATCAGGTCCCGCGCCGTGTTGTGGAGGAAGGAGACGAGTTCGACCCGGGGGCCGATGGTCTTGACCAGGTTGAGGAGGGATACGAAGTCCCCATCGCCGGTGACCAGAACCATCACGTTGAGTTTATCCACCAGTTCCATGATGTCGATGGCCATGCCCATGTCCCAGTCGCCTTTGGCCGATCCGTCGCTGCGGAGGCGCAGGTCTTTTTGTTTGACTTCATAACCCTTCTGCTGGAGCATGGAGATGAATCCGCTTTGATTGACCTCGGGAGACTGGACGACATAGGCGATCGCCCGAACGAGTCGGCGGCGTCCAACGGTGACCTGGAGGAGTTTTTCGAAATCGAGCCGGGCGTTGAACTGTTTGGCCGCGTAGAAGATGTTCTGTACGTCTACAAAGATGCCGATCCGCTGGTCTTCCTCGGGGATCTCCCGGACAGACTGGGTGGCAAACCGGTTGCTCTTCTGGAGGCTCTGGAGTTGGCTCTGAAGATCGGTCAAGTCCTTGCGGATATCCCGGCGTTCCCGGGCGCTGCTGATGGCTTCGCGGGTCACCCGTTCTTTGATTTCCACCAGGGTGCTGTTCAACATATCCCACCGGAGGTCCTCCGCGGTCGGCGCCTCTTTGACCGCGCCCCGGCTTTCAATCCGCGCCAGACTCTGCTGAATGCGTCCCATTTCACGGATCATCAGATTCAGGGACTGTCGAAGGTCTTCAACCTCTCCGGACAGGTTTTCCGGGGAATTGGCAACCCTACTTCCGTGTGCATCTTCCGTTGTCTGCAGATGCGATGTGGGTGGCGTTTGGGGGCTGTTCAAACGGTCCGTCATTTCTGCCTCCGATCTGATGTTTTTAAAAGAAACTTGGCCTGCAGTTTTTCTGCAACCAGAGGCGGCACAAAGGGCGTCAGGTCTCCTCCAAACTGGGCGATTTCCCTGACAATTGTCGAACTGAGATAGGTATACTTTTCACTGGGCATCAGGTAAACGGTTTCGACCCTGGGGTCTTGCTGACGGTTGGCTACCGCGGTGGCCAGTTCCAGTTCGTATTCGGTTGCGGAGCGGAGGCTCCGAATAATGGTGTAGATCCCACGCTGCTGCGCATAGTGTACTGTAAGACCCGTAGACCGGGTGATTTCCACTTCCGGGTAGGAACGGGTCAGTTCGCGGATCATGTCAACCCGTTCACCGACCGAGAACAGGGGGCGTTTCTGCGGATTGATGCCTACGGCGATCACCAGGTGATTAAAGATCCTGACCGCGCGTTCGATCAGGTCGAGGTGCCCATAGGTGATGGGATCGAAGGTGCCCGGATAGATCACTTGGCTCATTGGTGCATCCTTTATTGTTTCACGTTTTGCAGCCCCCGGTAGGCGAGGCCTGCGGCGATGCCAAAGGCGTTCTGCCGGGAGAGGAGTGGGCGCTGGGCCTCTGGAATGTGCCGGGTCTCACAGGCTGCAAAGGGCTGTAGCGGGGTCAGCTGCGGGGAGGAGGGGGCACGCAGCCGCCGGATCAGGTGGAGGGTGCGGTCCTCGTCGCCGCAGAAAAAGACCCGGTTGTAGGCCCTGCGCCTCTGATTCGGCTTTCGAGCGCCATAGATCCAGCGTTGGGCCACGTTGAATGTGTTTTGCAGGTCGGGCGAATCCGCACCCTTTTTCGCCTCGTCGGCTGCGAGAGATGGCCCGTCTGCGCAGACGGTTTCCGCAGCCATCAGCCTGCCTTCCTCGGCCGCCACAAAGGAGAGCCAGGGATATCCAAACAGGATCGCCGCATTGCGTCCGGACCTCCAGAGGTCGGCCATTTCGCAGGCGTAGAAGAGGGCCATCGGTTCGACTTCCAGGCGGTTTGGTGAGATGCCTGCTTCGGCATAAAGGTCGTTGCAAAGGTCGAGGACTTCCCGTCGGACGGCCACCCAGAAGGCGGCGCGGTCGGTGGTGTGGAAGTCGATAAGGTAGTCCCCGGCCGGTGAGATCAGGGCCTGTGAAATCTCCCAGCCGATTTGATCCCGGCGGTCTTCCTCTGAGACGACCTCAAGGGGGACCTTCTGGATTTGAAAAAACCCCCCGCCAAGGGATGGGACCACCCTCCCCGGATCGTCTCCAAAGCCCGAAAGGGTTTGTTTCAGGGCCAGGGCAATACGCTTGCGGGTGCTGTTTTGGAGGAGTTGCGCAGGCTGGAAGACGACCGGCAGTCCGGCCTGGGCGATGGCGCACAGGCGGCACCCCGAGGGCGTGCGTTCCAGGGCGACAAGCCGGAGCGTGCGGCCGGTGAGATGGATGCCCGTGGCTTTGCTCATGGGCTGGTTACCGTGATCAAAGGCCTGAGGCGTTCGAGCGTTTTGGGGCCAATACCCTGCACGGCGGTGAGGTCTTCCACGCGACGGAAAGGCCCGTGCTGGTTGCGGTATTCCACGATCCGGCGTGCGGTTTTCGGGCCGATCCTGGGGAGGCGCTGGAGGTCTTTTTCCAGGGCCCGGTTCAGGTCGATCAGGGCGGTGGGGGTCGGCATATTCCGCGCAGTGTCCGGGACGGACTCCGAAGGAGGGGCAACAGCCCCTTTTCGGACCTCGAAGTCCGGCGTGCGGTCGGCTGCGTAGCGGCTTACAAGGCTGACTACCCCGCCGATGAGGAGCGCCCCCGCAAGGAGCATGAGGGCGATTTGTTCATTGCGGTTAAAGGAGAACATCAGTTGAAACGGATCTCGCCCCACAGCCGGAATTCCCAGGTCCTGTTGGTGAGGTCCCGGAGGCGGTCCATCCGGCTTTCGTGTCGGAGTTTGGCGCCGCCCGTAAACTGGCTGCTGAACCGGTATTGCGCGGCCAGGCTGCCCTGCCAGGTGCTTTCGCTGCGGCGGATGACCGGCTCGACCGGCTCGTCGGGAACGGTGCTCTTCGGGAGTTCCTTTTGCAGGCTTGAGGATTTTCTGTAGCCCAGGTCGAGGTCGATGTTGCTCTGGAGCTTCTTGAAAAATTTCAGGGTATATTTGAGGTTGCCCTGGATCGCGGAAGTCTCCTCCAGGGTGGTTCCTATCAGGCGTTCCTGGAGGGTAGGCTGTACGGTTGCGGTGTCGGCCGTTACATTGCGCTGATAGCGGAGGGCGCTTTGCTGGCTGCGGTTGCTCCGCACGGTGGTCGTCATCTGGTTTTTCCACCTTCCCGACCAGGAGATGAGGGGGTTGTAGGCGGTCTTCCGGCTGTCGCCGGTCAGGGAGAGGGGCCCCAATCCTCCCTCTCCACTGCGGGTGTGGACATTCTGGTAGCTGAAGTTGAAGTTGGAACTGGTGAGCAGCCACCGGAAGACCGGAAGGCGTTCCAGCCCTCTCCATCTGGCGCTCAGGTTGGGGAGCGTGATGCTCTCGTTTTCGGTGATGGCGTTCCCGAACTTTCGGCTGTGGTTGTAGTTCGCCGAGCCTTGCATGTTGACCCCCAGGGGGAGGCGGACGCTGCTGGTGAGGCTCGCCCGGTCCGTGGTTACGCGGGTGTTTATCCTCGTCACCCCCCCGGTTTTGAATACATCGACGTGGGCGGTGTCGGTGAACCCGAATTGGAACTTAAACGGGGGACGGCTGCGGAGGCCGAAGAGGTTGAACGTCTTGACCCGGGATGCGGTGGCCTGCAGGGGCGATAGGGACGCGCCGGCCCGTCCAATGAGGCGAAGGAGGGAGAACCCCTTTCTGGGGCGGCGGGCGAGGGGTTGGAAAAGGCTTGGCGTGTTCAGGCTGACGCGGACGTTTGTGTTGTTCGTGCTGTTGGTGGTCAGGCCCCGGCGCGTCTTTCCGTATACGGAGCTCTGTCCTCCGGTTTCGAGGTTTTCCCGGTACCGGGAGGCGTACTGGGTGCTGAAGGTGAACAAGCGGGAAATCCGGGGCGAGTAGCCAAAGGCGACGTTCTGGTGCCGGTTGGTTTCACGGCCAAGCTGGAGCCGGGTGAAGGCGAAGCTGTTGCGCAGGTCCCGGTCGATGTTCAGGTCGTAGCTGGCGCTCAGGCTCTTGAAGGGGGTAAGCTTGAGGGCGTAAATCTCATTGAGGGCAAAGGTCTCGTTGAGCGTGGCGATCACATCGGAGGTATCGCCGGTAACGGCAGAGAAAGAGCGCTGATCCCGGAGGCTGCGGTTGAACCGGACGTTGTAGCGGATGTTTGAGGGGAGGTAGAAGAATTCGGCGTTTTTGAGGGAGTCGAAGAAGCGCAGCCAACCGAAGGGCCGGAGCGATTCCCGCTTGGGCCAGTTGAGGTCGTAACTGAAGGTGCCGTTGAGGTTCTCGTTGATGCTGGACTGCCGGCGGGTGATGGCTCCGGTCCGGGAACTTTGTGTGGAAAAGTTCATTGAGGCGCTCATCCGGTCGAAGAAGAGGCGTGCCAGAAGCCGGGGGGCTTCCGGGGCGGCGCGTTTTCGGAGGGAGACGTTGAACCGGGCGCCGGTCCGGAGGTCGCTCTCTTTGGCCTTCTGCTGGGGGGTAAGGACGATGTCGGAGCCCCGGCGGATGCGGGGCACAGTGGTGTTGCGGTCGTAAGAAAAGCGGACCGGAACGGACGTGTTCCAGGACCTGGGCAGAAATTTGCTCAGGTTGAGCTGCGCATTCAGAGAGACCCGGGAGGTGGTGTTGCCGCTGGCCCGTCCCTGCAGGTCCTGAAAATCGCCGCTTCTGCGTTCGAGGTTGACCGAGAGGTTGCCCAGGTCGGCCAGGACGGTCCGGAGGTTCAAAAGCCCCGACATGGCCCGTTTTTTGCGAATGTTGTCCAGGCGGAGTTCGTCCACCCAGATTTCGTTTTCTCCCTCCAGGATGCGATCGCTCAGGTTTCGGATGCCGAGGGTGAAGAATTTGATTTTGGAGAGGGCCGGGTTGCCCCGCACGGCGTAGGTCCTGCCCCCCAGGTCGACTTCGATGCGGTTCGCCTCCCTGGTGTAACGCGCCTGGAGGTCTCCCTTTTGCAGGGAGAGGCTGAGGGTGTCTGAGGAGGCCCTCCCGGAGCTCTGAAGGTCGAAGAGCTGGCCCTTGAGTTGTGACATGAGTTCCAGGTCGATCTCGACGGTATTGACGTCGGGGGCCCAGCCGCGGTAGACCCGTGTCCGGTATTCATAGAAGTTGAGGGTATCTCCGCTGATGGGGGCAAACCGGAGGAAGAGTTCGACCGGGCTGAGGGCGCCGCCGAGGGTGTCCTCCTGGGCTGGAAAATTCCGCTCGGAGACCGGGTTGGAAGGATTCCCCCCGTGGACGAACATGGTCATGGCGCCGTATTGGGTATAGTTGCCTTCCTGGAAAAAGGTGCGAGAGGCAGAGATGTGTTCGCCGGGGTAGAGGTCTTCGAATTTCACGACCAGTGAGCGTTCCAGCAGCCGGAGCCCCGTGGTGGGGTCCACCTCCCGTTCAAGGCCCGGCGGCGACTCGTATACGGCGTTGTCCGTCCCGATGCTGGCCACTTTGAAATCCCCCGACTGCCGGGTAAAAGGAGGCGAGTCTTCCAGCCAGTCGCTGCCTACGATGTCGAGGCTGTAGAGCTGGATGGAGGTGGTGGCGTCGTGCTCAATCCAGAGCCGGGCAAAGTCGATGACGCTTGCAAAGGTGGTGTCGGGGCCCCCCTCTTCGGTTCTGGGGGCCGTCCTGCCCCGCAGGGGGATGCGGATGAGCCGCCAGGGGCGGTCGGTGGCGTCGGACCGGGTACCTTCAACCAGTACGGAAGGCCCGTCGTAGAGGCCCGTTTCGGAGTTGAACCCCCGGTTCGCGCCCAGGTCGATGCTGTAACGCACAAAGCTGTTGCGGTCGTCCAGGATGCCGTTCCGGTTGAGGTCTTCGGTATCCGGAGTCGAGTCCCGTTCGGGGTTGTTTCCCTGGGTGCCGTTGACGCCGGGGGGATAGCGCAGGAGGTTGGCTTCCTGGCGGAGGTCCACATCGGCGAAGTTGTCGCCGGAGGGATCGGCGGGCGGGGAGGAGCCGGGATAGATGAGCTGGAAGATCGAGTCCTCCTGGGCGTCGGTGAGTCCGTCCAGGCCGATGTCTTCTTCGGGCGTGGCCACGTCGTCGCCCCTGGGGAGGCCGGGCAGCGGTACGTCTTCGGTGCGGAAATCCCTGGGGGGGGGCGGGTTGTGGGTGGGGTGGTCCAGCGGGAGGGTGACCCGCTCGGAGATCTCGCCCAGGTCGATGTGAAGCCGTCCGGCGTTGCCGCGCACCCACAGTTCGATGAATTTGGAGCGGGAGAGGTCAAGGCCGTTCAGGTATTGTGTGATTCCCGCCCAGGACATCTCAGGGAATCCCCCTTCTGCGTTGCGCGTCCTTTCGGGAAAGCCGTTGGTCCGGTGGGGGGCAAACCGGAGGTGCAGCGTTTCCACAATACTCTGTTCCGCGGGAATGTCGTCGCGGTTGGGCTGGATGCGAAAGATGGACGTCCGGTCGCGTTCCACCGGGTTGTACGATGTCAGCATTCCCTTTGGCAGCGGAATGTTACTGCCGTTCAGAACAGGCGTGCTTGCAGCGTTCCAGGCAAGTTTGAAGATGCTGAAGGAGAGCCTGTCCTCGGTGCCTTCAAAATCGTCGATGTAGGCGACCCCCCGGGTGTTGGGGTTGGGCAGGCTCTGGGCGACTTCCGCATCGATGGTGAGCGAGGAGGGTGCCTCGGTGGCTACCAGGGGGAGCTTGTTGACCATATCGGTGAGGGCCTGAGGCTGGAGCCGGAACCGGGCATTGGCATCCCATATGATGGTTCGTTTGGGCTCTTCACCCACGCGCACGCGCGGTGAAGCGACGCCCTGGCTGCCGTAGAGGAGGGTCAGGCCCACCCGTGAGAAGTTGTCTTTAAACGGGTGTTCGGCGCGGATGCCCAGGAGGCTTTTCTGTCCTCCGAAGCCGCCGCCGAACAGATTTTTGCTGCCGTAGTTGATCACGAGGTTGGCCGAGGGGTCGGAGGCCTGTTCGGCGGCGTCACCGATGATTTTGACAGTGCCGAACTGGTACTCGATACTGTAGTCCTGGCCCCTGACGAGCCGCCGGTTGTTGAGGATGACCTCTTCGCTGTTTTCGATGATGCCGGGGCCCAGGTTGTACTGGGTGGCCCGGCTTTTGGACCGGATACGCATAAAGAACTTGCTCTTTTCCCTCCGCGTGGTCCTGTTGGTGGTTGTGTAGATTTCCAGTGCCCGGGCGTTATTGTCCAGTTCTTCAACGCCCACCCCACTGGCCCCGAAGGGTTCTAAGGTGGCGAAGACGAGGTGCCCGTCGCGCAGGTTGAGACCCGGCAGGTTGTTTCCTCCGTCGATGTCGATGATGTTGTCCGGACGCGAGGACTCGGATGCGCCGTTGGTGTGGGTATCCAGGCCGAAGATCTGGAGGTAGGGTTTTCCGCTCTGGTTGTCAACGGGTTCCTGCCCCGGCACGTCCCGTAAGATCTGGAGCTCAAACCCCTGGGGCTCTATGTCGCGGCCGCCCAGATTGTAGACGTTTCGCCAGGAGAGGTCCCAGGTGGGGAAGTCGGGGCGCTGCTGCCTGGCTTTGATGAGTTTGAGTCTGATCCTGGCATCGGGGTTCTGCGGGTTGGGAATAAAGGAGAGGTCCCCGAAGGTCCGTCCATCCGTGGTGCGATAGGCAACGCCCAGGGCCCATCCGGGGAGGATGCGGATGCGGCGTATGATGAGGTAGCCTCTGGCGTCGACAAAGAACTGGTCGCGTTCCAGTTCGTGGAAGGAGCCTTCTTCAAGGCCGCCTCCTTGAGGCTGAGACAGGGCTTCGTTGGGGGCGCCGTTGTCATCCCAGAAGGCGAAGGCGGCGCCGGGAATCGCCCGCTGTTCGATGTCGTTGATGTCGTTGAAGTCGTTGACGAAGACCCGCAGGGTATTGATGTCGACCAGATCGGGGGCGGCAGGCTCATCCGGAAAGGCATCTCGATAGGCTCTGTCGAGGAAGAAATAGACATCTTCGATGTACTGAAAGTCCCGGATGTCGTTGGCGGTCTCCTCGGCCTGGCCCTGGAAGGTCTTGCGGTTGCTGGCGCCCTTGTCCTGGGTGGTAACAACCGTGAATTTCAACCCGCCCAGCCGGCCCCTGGTCTTGATCCCGAAGAGCCCCCCCCGACTCTGGGCGCTGAAACCGACCAGCCGTGTGTTGGGGAGGTTCAACGAGGTGCTGCCGGCCTCAATTTCCTCAATAATGCCGTCTTCATCGCCGTCGTATCGGAGTCTGAGTGACTCGCCGATGTCGCGCTGGCTCCGGCTGTCTTCCTGGAGTTCGATGGAGATTCTGTCGCCGATGGTTCCCTGCACGTTCAGCTGAGACTCCTGTTCAAAGTTGACGGTAAACGGGTTCGGCCGGGTTCTGGCCGTCTGGGCCTGACCGCTGGTGGACCGTTTGGTGCCGGAAAGGTCAATGCGGCGGGTGGTGGTGATATTGAGGTTGGTTTCCCCCTCTCCGGTGATGACGCTCAGTGCCCTGGGGACTTTGACCGGAATCTTGATATTGACCAGTCCGCCGCTCCCCCTGCTTGGGTCGTACCTTGGTTTTTCCCCCAGCTTTGAGGCAATCAGACGCTCCTGGTCTTTCTGGTATTTATAAGCGGCAAACTGGCCCAGTGGAATAACGGCCGGCAGGCCATAGATCCCCCCGGCGGCTTCCTGATAGACGAAGAGGGTTGTTGTTTCGGCGTCAAGGAGGCGGATGCCGGGTTTGATCAGCCGGCTTCTGAGTGTCTGGACGGGATCTTTGCCTGCGCGCCTGCCAGCGGAAGGGGAAGCGAGGAAGGCCTCAAGGGGGGCGTCCACGATGCTTTTGTCAATTCCAGGTGGCGCGGCATCCACGGGCACCATCGGGGTGCCCATGGCCACAAGACAAAAGAGGGTGCATATGTACTGCAGACTCGGTCTTGGTCGTCTGGATATCAAACCCCTACCCCGGGATGAGCGGACGGCGTGTTTTGAAAAGCGGGAAGTTGTGGTTGGATAACGGGTTAATCGCCGGTGTGGCCGATAATAATACCATGCCCTCTTTGAAAGATCAAGAGAAAATGCCGGGGAAGCGCAAAGGCTGTGGCATGGTGTCCTGCCCGAAAAGGGCTTTCCTGTGCAGGGGAAAAGGCGTATATTCTTTTTCAGGCCGTATATATTTACTTTAACTCCTTTGTAATCATAAGGTTCCCTGTGGAGGTCCGGAATGGTGCTGCGGTGGTATGTGCTGAGGGAGCATCTGGCGCCGTTTCTGTTCAGCTTTGCTGTGATTATGTTCCTCCTGGTGGTCGATCTGATCCTCCAGATGATCGACCTGATTCTGGGAAAAGGAATTGCCATCGAGGTGGTGCTCGAACTCTTTTTTCTGAATACGGCCTGGATGGTGGCCTTAGCCGTTCCAATGGCCGTGCTGGTGGGCACACTGATGGCCTTTGGGCGTTTGAGCGGGGACCATGAGATTACGGCGATGCGCGCCTTGGGCATTGGGCTGCAGCAGGTGGGCTGGCCGGTGGTTCTGGTCGGGGTGCTGATCGGGATGCTTTTGATTGTCTTCAACGATCGGGTGCTGCCGGAATTTAACTATCGCGCGCGTCTGCTGATGTGGGACATTCAGCGAAAACGCCCTGCCGTGACCCTGGAGGAAGGGATTTTTATTCAGGATTTTGAAAACTACAAAATGCTGATCGGGCATATCGACGAGCGCACGTCGGCCTTAAAGGATGTGGTGATTTACAAGTATGAACCGGGGGGGTACCCCGTGGTATTTGTGGCCGAGCGGGGGGCGGTGTTTTTTTCCGAGCAGGACGACGAGGCGCTTTTGACGCTTTACAACGGGGAGACGCACCGGGTGGATGAGACCGATCCGGAGCTTTATGTGCGGACGGTGTTTGAGAGGACGACGCTGCGCCTTGGAGAGGCCGGGCGCCGACTCTCCCGTACGATCTCGCATTACCGGACCGACCGGGAGATGGGGGTGGGGATGATGCTGGAGCGCGTGGTGGACTACGAAGCGGAGGTGCGGTCCCTGCAGGCAGAGTCGGCAGGCCGGATCGGGGGGTTTTTTTGCCGCTATTTTTTTGAGGATGCTCCCGGTGCGGCCCATACGGTCGACCTGGAGTTTCAGGGGCTGCTGGCTCAGATTCAGGCCGATGCGGCGCTTGTGGGGCACAAACGGCGTGAGGCAGGCCGCTACCGGGTGGAGATCCACAAGAAGTTCTCCATACCCGCCGCCTGCCTTACCTTCATCCTGGTGGGGGCGCCCCTGGGCGTGCGGGTGCGCAAGAGCAGTCCGGCCGTGGGGGCCGGAATCAGCATCGGGTTCTTTTTGATCTACTGGCTGTGTCTTATTGGCGGAGAAAAACTGGCGGATCGGGGATTTGTATCGCCCTGGTTTGCGATGTGGAGCCCCAATATTCTGATCGGGCTGGTCGGGGGCTGGATGGTGGTACATACGGTTTTTGAGCAGAGGCGATGGTGGAGGGGAGGATGCGCATCCTGAGTCGATACGTCCTGCGGCAGTTTCTTTTACCGCTGGGGCTTTCCTTTTTGAGTTTTCTGGCGATTTTTGTGGTTGTGGACCTGGCGGACCGCCTCAGCGCCTTCCTGGACCGGGACGTGGACATCAGGACGATTCTGCTTTATTATACCTGGTATATTCCCTACATTTCCGTGCTTGTTCTGCCGATGGCCATGCTGCTGGCCAGCCTGTTCTGCATCGGCGAGTTGGCCCGGCATCGGGAGTTGACGGCGATGAAGGCGGCCGGCATCAGTCTGTACCGAATCGTGCTGCCGGTTCAGGCCCTGGCCCTGCTGGTCAGTGTCGGGACCTTTTTTCTGGCAGACCGGGTGATGCCCGAGGCCAATCGCCGCCGGATGGCGATCGAGCGGGGTGAAAATCCCGTTTCACCTCGGGGGACGCGCTCCCGGGTCGTACTTCGAGACGTGCATGGGCAGATTCTGTCGGTGAGCAAATACGATTCAAAAGAGCAGCGAGGGTGGCAGGTCACGCTGGACCAGTATAAAGGCCGGCGGCTGGTTCGCAAGGTCCGGGCGGAAGAGATGGTCTGGGAGGCGGGTGGATGGACGCTCTACAGGGGCGAACAGCGACGGTTCGGAGCAGAGGGCCGGGAGACGGTTTCCAAATTCGAGTCTACGCGCGTCGGGGGGGTGACGCTCCGCCCGGAGGACCTGATCCGGCAGCCCCGCCCGGTTGACCAGATGCGCTATGGAGATCTTAAGGCGTTTATTGGGCGGAAGGCCCGCAACGGAGAAGAGACCACCAGGGAGCGTGTGGAGCTGCACCTGCGGATGGCTTTTCCTTTTGCCAATTTTGTGATCGTGCTGTTCGGGGTGCCGCTTTCGTCCAGGCCCCGCGGTGCGGGAAAGCCCCTTCAGATCGGGATCTGTCTCCTGGTCTCTTTTGTGTATTACGGGTGTATCCAGGCCGGGCGGGCGACGGGATGGAACGGCCTGCTTCCCCCGTTCTGGGCGGCCTGGGGCGCCAATTTCCTCTTTTTGGGGGTCGGAGGCGCGATGCTGCTTCGGGCGCATAAATGAACAGGGGCCGAAGAGGCCCCTGTTTTTGGCTGTTTCTTATGGATAATCTGTCAGTAGATGATGGATAACGTTCTCCTGTCGAAGATATACAGCCTGGGATTTTTCGAGACCTTGTCTCTGCTGACTGCGTAGTGGAGATGGGGGGCCGTAGACCGGCCGGAGTTCCCCAGTTTGCCGATCACGTGGCCCCGTTTGACTTTCTGCCTTTTTTTGACGGGTGGGTTTTTGAGAAGGTGGGCATAGAGGGTGCTCAGACCGGACCCGTGATCGATGGACACATACCATCCCAGGAGTCTGTCCCGACCCACATCTTTGACCACGCCATCCGCAGTGGCCAGGATAGCGGTTCCCTTGCGTCCGGCAATATCAAGCCCCCTGTGGAATTGTCGCCTTCCGGTAAACGGGTCGGTACGCCAGCCGAATCCTGAGGAGTACCAGTATTCCGCATCGGGAGGAAGGGGTAAAATGGAAGGCAGATGACGTCGTTCCTGCTCATTTTGCGTCATGTAGCTCCTGATGCTGTCGAAGCTTGTCTGGAGAAAACGGGCTTCTCGAAGGAGCTGATCCAGGTCGGTATGGGTCCGGGTGAGCAATGCCGAGGTCTCATATGAGACCCGGTTCTCCCAGGGAGAGACCCCTTCGGAGATCCCGCCAGCACCCATCTTCCGGACATCTTCACCCGGTTCGGAAAAGCTGACCCAGGCACGCAGTTTGCGGTCGTTTTGCATGAGTTCATCGACCTGGTTGCGGAGGGTCTTCAGTCTTTTTTGCACCCTCTCAAACTGGACTTTCAGCGCTTCGTTTTCCGTTTGAAGGACGGAGAACTCGATTTCCCGGTTGAGTTGAATGTAGTAGCCGATGGCGTGGAAGACCAGCGCACACAGGGAGATGGCGCATACGGTCGAGAGCCCCCAGAGCAAGGGACGGGAGATGTTGAGTTCCCGGATACGGTCCTCATTGTGAGGAATCACCAGGAGGGTGAGATATTTCTTGCTCATCAACGAGCCCCTCTGATAACTTTACTTAATTGAGGGGTGTGCATAAAACA
>JAAXHW010000069.1 GCA_012270675.1 Candidatus Latescibacterota bacterium
GGACGGTCCCACCACCCACTGGTTCGATCCGACCCGCGATGGGCCCGGCAAAAGCCCCTTCTGCGCCAGTTCCCGCCACCCGGTCCGCTCCGAAAAATGCAGACCCAGCCACCGGGACAGGGCCACCACATCGGTCCCGCTCACCGCTTCAACCCAGCCCGGCAGCGTCTGCCGGTGCACCTCGATATAGTGATTGATCCCCTTGACAAAAGCGCCGATCAGGTCCCGCGCTGGCTCGGGAATAGACCCGTAGCGCTCCCCTGCCACACTGTGAATACGCCACAGCAGCGCCTTGTAGTCGCTCTCCAAAGCCTCCTGTCCCAGGACCTCCGACAGTCGCCCTCCCGCCGCGCGATAGTTCAACAGCATCGGAATCAGGTGGTCCTGGGCCTGTGCGAACCCAAACCCGAACGCCACATCCACATCCGTCTCACCATAGATGTGGGGCACGCCATAACGGTCTCGTAGAATGCGCGTCTGTCCGGCCGGTGGTACAAACAGCGAATCTCGCGCCACCCTGGAATCCAATGTGCTCATCGCAGAGGCAGCCACACCCTTTCCGGCACTGGCCGGGACAGATCCCGCCAGTACCATAAAAACCACCATCCGCAAAATGTTCAATTTCTCAAAACCCGTCCGGGCCGCTCTCCTGTTGGGCGCCCTGAATCCAGAACTGCGACCCCGTTTACGAAAGACCACAGCACACCCTCCGAGTATACGCAGGGATCGTTGATCGTCGCCCGGTCCGAGATCCTTTCGGGATCAAAGACGACCAGGTCGGCCTGCATCCCCTCTTCCAGAAGCCCCCGGTCCGTAAACCCCATGCGTCGGGCCGGAAACTGCGTCATTTTCTGCACCACGCCCTCCAGTGGCCGCACCTTCCGCTCGCGGACCAGCGTGCGGATCAAATAGGCCATACCGCCGTAACAGCGTGGATGTTCCCGCTCCTCCGCCAATGGGCCTCCGTTGGCCAGCGCTAGCCCGTCCGAACCCACGCCGCAGTGTGCGCCCTGGACAAGCCGGTCGATATCCTCTTCCGTCTTGTCCTCCCCATAGAAGCTCACCGCCCCCTCTTCCTCAATCAGGATATCGCAAATCGCATCGAAGGGGTCCGTCTTCCGCAAACGGCCGATCTCGGCAAATGTCTTCCCCGTCAACCCCGTATTGACCGCGCAGTTGCCCAACCACAGCTTATCCCACAGGCCCTGCTGCATCAAAACCGTCTTGGTGCTCCCGCCCAACTCGGACCCCTTCTCCAGGATCTCCCGCCACATCCGCTTCCGCAGCGCCTGCTGCGCCAGTCGTTCCACCATCGCCCCGTTCCCACCCGCCAGCGCCCAGGGTGGCAGCAGGGATTTCAGAGAGGTTGACCCCGTAGCATAGAACTCCGTCTCGGCAGTCACATCCCACCCCTCTGTCTGCGCCCGGTCGATGCGCTCCAAAAGCTTCCCGGCGCTCCCTGTGGCCGGAGGGCAGGGCGTAATATGCGAGGCGTGCACCGGCACACCCGCCTCTCGTCCAATCCTGATCGCCTCCTCCAGCGCCTCCATAATCGAAGCCGTGTAATTTCTCATATGGGTGACGTAGATCCCCCCATAGGGCGCCGTCACCGCCGCCAGCTCGATAATCTCCTCTGTGCTCGCATAACTCCCCGGTACATAGGTCAATCCGGTCGACAGCCCCAGCGCCCCGGCTTCCATCTGCAGTGCCACCAGACCTTTCATCGCATCCATCTGGCCCTGCGAAGGCGCCTCCGCCGACTGCCCCATCACTGCCTGGCGCACCGCCCCATGTCCGGTCAAAAAACCCGAATTGATCGCCATCCCCTGCCGCTCCAGGACGGCGAAATACCCGGCTGCCGATTTCCAGTCCGGAACAACCGCCCGCCTGAGCCGCGCCGACTCGAACGGCCCCAGGTACGCGCCCTCTGCGCCCACCGGAAACGCTGAGATACCGCAATTCCCGTTGATCTGGGTGGTCACCCCCTGGTAGACCGCGCTCCGGGCCCGCCCATCGATCAACAGGCTGAAGTCCGAATGCGTATGAATATCGATAAACCCCGGCGCAACCGTCAACCCCGCTGCATCGATCTCCCGCCACGCTCCCTCCCCCGCCTCCCCCACACAGGCGATCCTGTCTCCCTCAATCCCCACATCGCCCGTCCGGGGAGGGCCACCGGTACCATCAATTATCGTGGCATCTCGAATCAGAATATCCAGCATGGAATGCTCTGTGTGTCGGCCGCTCCTACCTCGGATCGCCCACCCGCCACCGGTGCTTCTCCACCCCGTCCATATCCAGCTCCACCCCGAACCCCGGCCCGTCCGGCAGCACCAGGCAGCTGTCCTCAACCTTCAGCGGCTCCGTAAGAATTTCATCCCGCCAATCGATCCCGGTTACAAACTCCATCGGTGCCTCATTGGGAATAGAAGCTCCCAGGTGCGCAGCCGCGAGAATCCCCACCGGCCCCTTGGTATTGTGAAAAGAGATCGGCACGTGGAAGCTGTCCGCAAATGCCGCGATCTTCCGCACCTCGGTAATCCCTCCGGCATAGATCAGGTCGGGCTGGGCGATGTCGATCCCATCCAGCTCCAGGAGTTGCCGGAACTGCGTCTTGGTATTGAGCCGCTCGCTGCCCATAATCGGAATGGACGTCTCCCGGCGCACTTTGGGATAGGCGCTGAGGTCTTCGGGAGCCACAGGGTCTTCAAAACAGTACAGATCATAAGGCTCCAGCGCTCTGGCCAGACGGACCGCGCCTCCCACCGTGAAACGGCCGTGACAGTCCACCAGCAGCTTTACATCGGGTCCCACCGCTTCCCGCACCGCCGCATAGCGCGCTGCGGTCTCCTGGGGCGCGCCGTCCTCCCTGTAAAGGTCAAACCTGTATCCATCGCTCGTCCCGGCCCCCGACTTGAGCGCCGTGTACCCCTGCGCCACCAGGCGTTTTGCATGCCTGGCCGACGCTTCGGGTGTGGCGCCCGAAAAGTGGGTATACACCCGGACACGGTCCCGAAACTTCCCACCCAGGAGTTCCACAACCGGCAGATTCGCCACCTTCCCCTTCAGATCCCACAGCGCCTGATCAATGCCGCTTATCGCGCTCATCCACACCGGCCCTGCCATACGCCAGATCCCGCTGAGCGAGGAAATCCGGTAGATCTTATGCCACAGGTACTCGATCCGTGAGGCATCCTCCCCGATCAGTTCCTGTTTGATATGTTCAACCGCAGAAACCACCACCGGTTCTTTATTTGAATAGGTCGCTTCCCCCAGCCCAACCAGCCCCTCATCGGTAAAAACCCGTACAATCGTCCATTTCCGGCCGGGCGAGTCAATCAGAATCGTATCGATATCCCGGATCTTCATACGCTTTCCTTCAGCTGACTGCACGCCGCCACAAACTCCGCCGATGTGGTCGTATACCCGATCAGATGTTCAAAATTCCGAAGCGTAATCCGGTTGACCCACCCCCCCTCCGGCAGGCTGTCGTCCAGCGTATCGGGCATCTCGATCGTGCCCGGCGCATTGGAACAATCCCGCAGCAGAATCACGCGGTAATTCCGCCCGACCGCCTCCGCACAGGTATAATGCAAACAGGCCCGTCGGCTGTACCCCACCACAAAAAGCGTTCTGGTACCCCAGCTTCGCAGGTGCTGGTCCAGAAACGTATCGTGAAACCCGCTCCAGATCCACTTTGGAAAATTCCGTTCTCCCTTTCCTGGCGCCACACAATCCAGATACTCCGGCGTATGCTCCCTCCGCCTGGCCCAGCTCTCCAGGGCGTTCCCACCGGGCATCTTCGTCTTCCCCCACACCTCGCCCACAATATTGCCCGGATCGGCCACCAGCCGCAGGTCGTTGTGCACATAGGCAATGCGCAGCCTCACCCCACGGGCTGCCTGCAGCGCCGGCGCAATAAAATGCTCCGTCGTCGGATTGGGCGTACGCCCGTCCACATCCACCACCAGAAAGGCGCACTCGGACAACTCGAACGTCAGATCTTCATACCCGTAATCGTACCCTCCTTTGTAGTCCTTGTAGTACCGAACCGGAACCGTAATCCGGGCCATGCCATACCTCCCCTCAATGCCTGGTTTTCTACCGACGTCTGACCCTTCATCGCGCCTCCCCGAACACAAGCCGGATGGTCTTGATCTCAAAAGGATCGAACCGGACAGCCCCCGGGTGCAGATTTCCCGTGGGCCGTTCCAGAAGATCGGCCTCTCTGGCCGATAAAATCTCGCAGCAGGCCGTCAGCCGCGCCTCGCAGGGCTGCCCCAGTGTCTCAAAGGCCCGCAGCACATATCCCTCTCCATCTTCGGCAGGTTTGAGTACCGTAGTCACCAGCCCCGGTCCTTCCAGCCGGACGAAGCTGAGCCGGTCGGGAAGCGGCCTGGACGCGTCCCTGCCGTACACACTCCGCACATGCAGCCCCTGGTTCAACGCCCAGCCGTCCCGATGTGCCGTAGCGGTCCGAAAGTCACCCGCATACCCCCGGATCGAATACCGGCAGGCGCACACCTCCGGATAGGTGCGCCAGACCCGCTTGTAAGCGTATGAAGCCGGATCAATACAGGACCGCAGGACATCCCCCCGGACATCCCCGCCCTCAAACTCGAACGCCCGCCGGTCGGCGGCCAGCACCACCCCTCCATTTTCCCAATCCAGGGCGATCCACCCCTGGCACTCCCGCTGTTTTCCCCATGTCTCCTCACCCTCCCGGCAGGGCTCGCACCCCGGCATCAGATGCCCCGGCATATTGTGCCCGTAGGGCACCCCGTATCGAACATCGGCCTTCTCCAGGTCCACCGGAAACACCATTTGCACCCGGACCGGCTTGGTATCCTGCCAGTGGAGCTGAAGCGCCACATCCACCCGGTCCAGCGCCCCATAGAGCCGGAACCGCAGTTCAAAGGGCGACGTCAGAAGCCGGCCGGCCACCAGCAGCGTGGCGCGCACCTCTCCGCTCTCCTCCAGGTCCACCCGGTCCACATCCATCTCGAACCGCCGGCCGGTATAATCGTACCGGGTCAGACCCTCGCGCATCGACTCCTCCCATCCCACCAGGTGCATCCCCTCCATCAGCGTCCGGTCCAGCCGCCGATCGGTCAGGGTCACCCGCCCGGTGATCTCATCCACTTCCAAACCGTAAAACGTATTTGCAAACCGCCGCCCGATGCGCACGCCCCGGTAGGGCCTGGACACCCGGTCTTCCACATCGTCCACCACAAACCGCGGCTCCGGAAACTCCGGGGCCATCATCCCCGGCGCCTGGATGCCCACCAGCTGCGCCGACTCCGGGACGTTCGGCACCAGGTAATAGGTCGCGTACCCGTTGGCCGGCACCTCCGACGCCACAAAAACCAACCGCATCTCCGCCGTCACCGTCTGCCCGCCAGCCAGCTCCTGAAACAGGACCGTCTCGCCGGACGCATCGACGATTTTATACATCTCATATCGGCTGAAGTCGGTCGCATCCTCCTCCCCGTAAAAGGTCACCTGGGCCTCAGCGACATCCGTTCGCGTCCACGACAGCGGATTGAACACCACAAGCGGGAGGGTACCGGGCGGCCCATCGCCGGCGGCCACCCGCTCGGCAACCGCCCGTTCCGCCCCCCGGCAGACCTCCTCTGCCGTCCAGATGGCCACCTGCTGATGCCGCTGTTTGCGCACTGAGGCATCGTCTGCGCCGGCCCCGTCGAAATGGGTCTCCATCGCCTCAAGCTGCCGCAGCCAGGCCGCCTTCAAAACCGCTCCCGGATAGGGAAACCCGCAGATCAGATTCGCAGCTACAGCCATCTGTTCCGCCCGGAGCAGGCCGTGTACTGCCGGGGTGTGGTGCGGCGTCACCCCCGGAAAGAGCGACTCCACAAACGGCTGCACCGACGGCGCCTCCCCGCTCAGCACGGGCTGATCTCCGGCGGCATCCTCTCTTTGAAAATAACCGCCTGGCGTCCCCAGAATCACCTCCACCGCTTCCCCTTCCGCCCACGCGGCCAGGGCCTCCAGGGCCTCCTCCGACATCCGGGTCAACGCCCCGCCCCAGTGGACCGGCAGCAGGCCTGCAGCCTGTTCCCGTGTTGCTGCAATCTCCCGGTTGCGCTTTCTGCGCTTTGCGGGTTCTCCCCGCACCGTATCCCAGAGCAGATCACACCCCCCGGACGCGTGCCAGACCCGCACCTTTGACCCATCCAGTCCCTCCCAGGCGAACAGCATCCTGTCGCGGGGGCCACACCGCGTAAACACCACATGCGTCACGCCGCATTTCCGGGCAATCTGCGGATACTGCGGCGTCCAACCAGGGGCATCTCCCAGGTGAGCGATTGGAGAATCGGCCCCCAGCACCTCCGCAGCATACCCCTTCCCGTAGAGCAGATTGCGCACCAGGTCTTCACCGATCTGCAGATTCTGACCGATCCCCGTCCACGTCGCCCCCACCTCCAGACGGCCCTCGGCGATCCGCGCCCTGATCCGCTCCAGGTCTTCCGGATGGGCCTTCAGGAAATAATCGACAGGGGCCAGGTCTTCCAGCAGAAAGCGGAAATCCTGCCGCGTCTCCAACAGTCGGAGCGCCCGCACAATCACCTCCGCCCCCCGGGAGAGGCACGCCTCCTGTTCTCCCAGCCCGAAGAGGTTCAGACGGGAAAAAGGAACCACAAAAATCGACATGGTCTAAGTTCTGTCCTCCCCCGGTTTGGGGCGGGATGAAGGGGCTTTTCCGAGCAGAATCAAAAAAAGATAGGTGTGTTGAACCAAAGTGTAAAGCGAAATCTCTTCCCGTGTGGTGAGGCTGACCGGACGATTCGCGCCTTGACGCTCCCCTATCGCCCACCTATCTTATCTTACCCTGCACATCTACTGCGCCAGCTTCACCATAACCAGACCAGAGGTAATCGCTGCAATTCCCAGGCATTTCCCGAGCGTAAACCGTTCCCCCAGCAGGAGAAATCCCAGGACCGAACCGACCACCACGGAAAACTCTCGAACGGCAACAATATAACTCACCTGACCGATTTGATAGGTGAAAAGAATGATGATATACGTGGCCATGGAACCCGGACCGATCAGGATGATGTATTTCTTCATGGTCCTCCATGCAGTGCGACACGCATCTCTGTGGCGAAGCAGTACATAGGGCGACAGAACCAGCGAAGCGATGACAAACATCCAGAAAATATAGAAAATCGGATGAATTTTTCCGACGCCCACCTTATCGATGACAGAATAGCTGATAATCGTAGCGCCAAGGAGCAATGCAAAAAGACCTGTCTTGATATTTTTTTTTGACACGAGTTCGTTCAGGCCCAGCAACAGGACGCCCAGAGAGATGGCAGCGATACCGATGATACCGAATAATGAAAGCTGCTCATGGATAAAAATGCTGGCCGCCACCGCCGTCCCCGCCACCCCGGTGCCGCGGGCGATCGGATACACAAAAGAGATTTCCCCCTTTTCGTAAGCCTTCCACATAAAGAGATAATAAACACCGTGTATCATACCGGTAGCGACCATATAGGGTAACGCCAGCCGGATGGACGCGGCGGAAGGCTGAACGAATAATGCAAACGGCAGGCAGACAACGCTCGCAAGACACGAGCCCAGCCACAGCACGCCCAAATTTCCCGCCGCCTTCCGGGCGGCAAAGTTCCACAGGGCATGCAGGACAGCCGCAATCAGAACCAGAACGAATACATCCAGCGTCATAGGATGCTCTCTACACCTCCTGCGCCAACCACAATCCTGAAGGAGAACACACATGCTTACAGATGACCTGTCCGATTTTGCGCCCGAAGAATACGAACGCCGCATAACCGGTCTGAAAGCACAGATGGCAGAGAACGGGATGGACGCCGTACTGATCACCACCGATGCCAACCACCGCTACTTCACCGGCCATGCGTCCCACCGCTGGACGCACAAATATACGGCCATTTTCGCCCTCCTGCCCCTGGAAAAGCAACCCGTCCTGATCGTGCCCCCCATCGAAGCCGGCATGTGCGCGGAGGACTCCTGGATCGAGACCATCCGTACCTTCCCTGCCGTGCACACCCTGCAGGGCGTGCACGCCATCACCGAAGCGGTCAAAGCGCTGGGGCTGGAAAAAGCCAGAATCGGCGCGGAACTCGGCGGCGTCCTGTGGATGCGCATGCCCTTCCAGGACTTCGGCCGGTTGCAGCAAGACCTGCCCCGGGCCGAATTCATCGACGCCTCCCCCCTGTTCTGGAAGCTCCGCGCCCGCAAATCCCCCGCCGAGGTGGAGCTTATCCGCAAGGCCGTATCCATCACCAATGGAGCCTACCAGGCCCTCTTCAAAGTGGTCAGGCCGGGCATCACCGAACGGGAGGTCCACCGCCTGCTCGCCGTCGAACACCTCAACCGGGGCGGCGAACTTCCGGGCTCAATCACCCTCGCCACGCACATCCCCGGCAACATCCGGGCCTCCAACCGCAGCCTCCGGCGTCCCACCGACCGCACGCTGACCAGAGGCGAACTCATCGCCCACGACGCCGGCGGCGTCTACCGGGGCTACTGGTCTGACTACACCCGCATGTTCGCCCTCGCTCAGGCCAGCCGGGCGCACAAAAAGGCCTACCGGGCCGTGTACGACTGCCTGCAGGCAGCCATCGCTGCCATCAAGCCGGGCGTCCCCATCGCCGACCTGGTCCACGCCTCGAACGCAACAATGAAAACCTCGGGCTACCCGGACCATGCCGGGCGGGTTACCGGCATCGGCCATGCCATCGGCCTCGACATCATCGAGCCCCCCTTCATCGCCTTTGAAGATGCGTCACGCCTGGAGGAGGGCATGGTCCTCACCGTCGAGCCATCCCTGTATACCGATGACGCATACTTCATGCTCGAAGAGGACGTCCTCGTCACCGACCGGGGGTACGAGATCCTCTCCACCCCGGCAAGCGAAGAACTGCCGGTCCTGTAGGACCAGGGAGAACAAATCCATGCGCCGAATCAACGTCCTGCTGCTTGCAGATCAAGACGCCTTTCACCCCTGGTGCGAAGACGTCGTCCAGGCCATAGGCGACCGCCACAACCTGTCCATCTTCGACGAAACCCAACCCCTTGCCCCTCAGTTCGACGGCGTCGAAGTCGTCATTGACCACGCCGGAAGCGTTGGCACGCATGAAATGATGGACGCCGCCAAAGACGCCCGCCACTGGCAGGTCATGAGCACCGGCTTTGAGCACTTCGACCTGGACTACATCAAAACCAGAGGCATCCCGGCGGCCAACTGTCCCGGCCAGTTCAGCAAGGAGTCCCTGGCCGAGACCGCCATGATGTTCATCCTCATGCTGGCTCACCAGTACCGTCCGAGCATCGAAACATTCCGGTCTCGCGCCCTCTACGTGCCGATGGGGTGGGAACTGGGTGACAGGAACCTGGGCATCATCGGATTCGGCGCCAGCGGACAGGAGCTGGCCCGCCGCGCAAAACCCTTCGGCATGCGCATCCTCGCCATCGACATCCGGACCATCGAGCCGGAAATCCTGAATGAAATCCGGCCCGACCTGATGGGCACGCCCGGCGACATGGACCGGGTGGTGGCCGAAAGCGATTACCTCTCCCTCCACCTGCACGTCAACGACGCGACCCGCCGCATCATCGACGCCCGCCGCATCGCCCTCATGAAGCCGACCGCCTGTCTCATCAACGTCGCCCGGGGCGCCCTCGTGGACGAATCCGCCCTGCACCAGGCCCTCCTGGACGGCAAACTCGGCGGCGCCGGCATCGACGTCTTCACCGACGAACCGCCCGACCCCACCGCGCCCGTGTACCAGCTCCCCAACGTCGTCACCACCCCCCACATCGCAGGCTGCACCTACGAAACCTCCCGTAGACGCGCCGAATGCGCCGCCGAAAACGTCGACCGCATCGCTCAGGACCTGGAGCCGCTGTACCGGATCGATATCTGATGATACAGAGGAGACCACGATCGCAGGGAGATCATCACGGACCTGTTGAAAGTCGAGCAGGGGGTGATCATACAGGTGGTGGGAATGAGAAACTCGGAGAGGCTGGGATGCAGCGGCTTTCGCGCGCGCAGGCTCTGGTGGCCTGCGCGCGCCTATCGTGCGGGAAGACAGCTTCTAATAACCTTTGGTGCTAGTTTTGGAGTA
>JAAXHW010000070.1 GCA_012270675.1 Candidatus Latescibacterota bacterium
GTCACGAACGATCTGGGCGCGGGCCCGCCCGGGACGACGGTCGGTGTGATGGCGTCGCGGGATTTGCAGAGCTGGTACGGTGGTCTGGGACCGGTCTTCGGCGGGTTTGGCGTGCTGCCGTCGTGGTACACCGAGGTAAGTACTTTCACCAAGGATGGGCAAGGCGGTCTGAAATTCGACGGCATCGATCCGGCGATGAAGGATGCGCTGGCGCTGATACGTCGATGGTACGAGAAGAAGATTCTGAGCCCCGACTTTTTCACGAAGGGCTACCAGGAGAACCGCACCGAGATCGAGGGCAACCGCGTGGGCATGAACTACACGCATCCCTGGGGCGGTGTGGTCGGTGGGGGAATGGGCAGCATGGCCAATGACCCGTCAGCCCGATGGATCTGGATCGATGTGCCGGCAGGCCCGGTGCGCAAGGGCAAGAATTTCTACAGGCCGCTGCTGCAATCGGTCTTCCCCTTCCGTAAGGGTTTTGAACACGTGGACAAGGTGGTGAAGCAGGCGAATCACGAGGCTGAGTTGGTGCTCAGTCCGGAACTGCGCTATCACGGATTTGAAGGCCACAATTATGCGTGGGTGGAGGGCGAGGACAGGGTTGAGATGCTGGCGGGCGGCACGCACGGATACGGGCTTATCAGGACCCGCGGCGGCACCAATATCAGCCCGACCTCGAATATGAGGCGAATCCTGTGGGAGTTGAACTACAAGGAGACGGTGCCGCGCGAGGATTGGGATGCGATGATGGAGCTTAAGCTGGACGACCCGACGGGTCTGCAGACGATGCAGAACGAGGGCTGGCTGTTTCTGGCGGAGCATTCGCTGGCGGACACGATCCCCAACGAGTGGACGGCGGCGCCGACCGAACTGCAGAGGGAGAAGTGGAGCGGGCTGCAAAAGCTGACGGATGAGACCTATTTCGGGATCATCACGGGGCAGTTGCCTGTGGATGCGTTCGACGAGTATGTGACGAGGTGGAAGGCGCAGGGTGGGGATGAGGTGCTGGCTGAGATTAATGCGTGGTGGGACGCGAAGAGTTGAACTGCAGTGGTCAGTGGTCAGAGATCAGTAGTCAGTTAGAGTGGATAGTGGGGATGGGCCCGCTATCCACTTTTTTTGTGGGCGCGGGTTTTGGGGCGGTGGGGGAGGTTGGATTTTGGTTGGGGACGAGGGCAGGCACAAGGCCTGCCCCTACGGGAGCGTTTGAGGGGGAAGTCGGCGAGGGTTGGGGGCGTGGGCAGGCACAAGGCCTGCCCCTACGGGAGCGTTTGAGGGGGAAGTCGGCGAGGGTGGGCGGACGAGGGCAGGCACAAGGCCTGCCCCTACGGGAGCGTTTGAGGGGGAAGTCGGCGAGGGT
>JAAXHW010000071.1 GCA_012270675.1 Candidatus Latescibacterota bacterium
GTAGCACACCGCCAGGTACCCCCGCTCCGCCAGCCGCCGCCCCTGCCCCAGCGTCGACGCCTTGCTTCCCGCATCCCCATGCCCGTGCACCAGCAGCACCCCCGGCCATCCCCCTTCGGGCACCCCCCCCTCCGGCGTACACACCGACACATCCAGCCGCACCCCGTCGTTCATCCCCACCCGGCACTCCCGCTCAACAAATGTCATCCAATCCCCCTGAAAATCTGACGTACGGCGCAACCGCGCACCAGCGCCCGCTCACTTCACCCACTTTTCACTTTCCAATCTCCACCACCATCCCATCCTCCCCCACCATCACCTCCCCTTCGTACCCACCCCTGATCTCCTCCGCCATCCGATACGCCGCCGTCCGGTCGCCCGTAACATCCTCCATCACCAGATGCTTGATCACCACCCGCTTCACCTCCGCCTCCGTCGCAATCCGCGCGATATCCGCCGGCGTAATATGCCAGTGCCCCCAGGGCTGCTGCGCCAGAAACTCCGGCGTTCCCGAACACTCGATCGCCAGCAGGTCCGCCCCCCGGCAGAACGCAACAAACCTCTCGTCCGGCGTCCCATCCCCTGTAATCACCACCCGATGCTCCCCGGCATCTACCCGGTAAACCAGCGTCGGAATCCCCCCGTGGTCCGTAAACGCCGCCGCCACCCGGTACCCCTCCACCGCCAGAAACTTCCCCTCCCGATCCACCTGGACCACCTCCGGGTGCAGCGCAGAGACATCCTTCCCGTGCGCCACCCGGCTTTGAATATCCTGTTCAAACGGCGGCCGGATAATCCGCGTCACAAAATCCACCGTGCCTACCGGACCGAAGATCCGCAACTTCTCCCTTCGCCCCTTCACCCAGCCCACAAACACCATATAGGGCACATCCACAATATGGTCAAAATGCAAATGCGTCAAAAACAGCGTATCCACCGCCTCGCACCCCACCCCGGCCCGCGCCAGGTTCGTACTCGCCGACCGACCGCAGTCGAACATCAGCACCCGATCCCCCACCTGGAGAATCTGCGCCGGCCCTCCCCGGTTCGGATTGTCCCGAACCGCCCCGCTGCCCAGCATCACAAAACGCAACCCCATCAGCCTCCTTTCACCCTCTGCCGTCAAAAAATTTTTCCTGACTTCAGAAAAAGCCATTTGGGCTCCAGGCCCCTCCGTGGTGCCAATATACCACCTTCACCCCACCCTGTCAACGCGGGATACCTCCAGATGACAGGTCTCCCCACTTCTGGCTTGACTTCCACGATCAAGCGCTTTTATTTATCCCATAAATATTGATCGGATACGGCCCTGGATCGATATTAAATTGCGTAAAAATTATGATGATATAAGTGATGGTTATCCCAACCCCAGAGACCACAGCGATGAAGTACTCCCTCAGAGGTGCGATCCTCCTTTTTTCCTTTTTCCTTTTTCCTTTTTCCTTCCCTTCCCTCTCCTGGGCACAAACCGGACGCATCACCGGTCAGGTCACCGCACAGGACACCGGCGGCCCCCTCCCCGGTGCCAACATCGAAGTCCTCGGTCCCAACCTCGTCCGGAAGATGGGAGCGACCACCGGCGCCGATGGCCGCTACACGGTCGAAAATGTGCCCGCAGGCATATACACTGTAAAAGCGACCTTTGTGGGGTACTTGGACGCGGCAGTGACAGACATCGTGGTCGGCGGCGACGACTCGGTTGAGGTCCGCATCGGGATGCTGGCGTCCCCTTACGAACTGGAAAAGATCGTGGTGTCGGCAAGCCGTCGTGCAGAGAACATCGTGGATGCCCCGGCCACGATCTCCAGGGTCGGTTGGAAGGAAATCCGGAAAAACACCATTGGAAGCGCTTACCTGAGCGACCTTAAATATGTAAAAGGCATCGACTATCACCAGATCGGTATCTTTCAGGAGCGATACAACACCAGAGGGTACAACTCCGCGTTTAACGTCCGCATGCTTCTCTTAACGGACGGACGTGTCACCAGAACCTTTGGAGGCAATCCCCTCTACGGCCCGACCATCACCCGGGACGACCTCCAGGCGATGGAGGTCATCGTGGGACCGGGCTCGGCGCTCTACGGTCCGGATGCGATATCGGGTGTCATCAGCCTGATGTCAAAAGATCCGCGAGACTTTCAGGGCACCCGCCTCGCCGTTGCCGGCGGCTCTCGAAACCTCTTGAAAGGACGGTTTCGCCATGCGGAACTGACCGGCAAATGGGGCTGGAAGGTCTCAGGCGAATACCAGAGAGGCCGTGATTTTGAACTGATCACCACATTCTACAATACGGACAGCACCGCCTCCGTGACCGACGATCCAGATTTCGACGCCAACTTTTTAACCGGCGGGTTAGGCCTGTTTTATTACCCGGACCATCAATCCAGGTTCGCGTTTACAGCAGGCCTGACCCGCATGAATCAGATCTTCTTCAACCCCACGGGCCGCAACCAGACCAAAAATTATGTCTACCACTACCAGCAGATAACCTGCACAACGCCGAATCTCTATCTGAATATCTACCGCACGGGAGATACATCGGGCGACTCATTCGGCTTGGACAGGAAAGCGGCCTTTCTTCTGGCCGGTCTACCTGCAGAAGAAGCGGAAGAACGGGCAAGAGACGAGAGTGACGGTTCCTTCTGGGAGGGAGAAGCCCGGTACACCCTCCATTTTCCACACCTGAAAAACACCCGCTTCACCCTGGGATCGAACCTCCGCCACGAGCGCACGGCCGGAAACGTTTTTGCCGGAGGGAAAGCAGCGGCGCATCTCGTCGGCTTCTACGGGCACACAAAGACCGACCTGAACGCGAAACTCAGGGCTGTTTTGGCCGCTCGCATCGATCTACACGAAATCTACCACACACAATTCAGCCCCCAGGCAGCGCTGATCTTTAAACCGGAACCCGGAATCGCCTTCCGGTTCACCTTCAACCGGGCCTTTAAAAGCCCGACCCTCTTGGAACAGAAGGCCGAGCTCCCACTCGGCCAGTTCCTGGTCGCCCGCGGCAACAGCAAGGGCTTCCGCTTTGGGAGCCTGACAGGAAACCCGCTGTCGCCCCAGTATGCGGCCGGCATCCCCAAATTGAAGCCCGAGGAAAACACCACATTCGAATTTGGATTCAAAGGCATCCTGGCCAATCGGGTGTTTCTGGACCTCACCGGCTACAGGAGCCGGTACAGAGACTTCATCAGCGACGTCCTGCCGATCGGTGACTTGCGAAGCGGTGTTGTCACCCTGGACGAAAACGGAAATCCCAGGGCCGGGGAGCAGACCCTTTCTCTCATTAACTTCGGGAAACAGACGGTTCTGGGGGGCGATGTGGGCGTGCATGTATACGCCACAGACCGCCTTCTCCTCAAGGGCAACGCCTCTTTTATCAAAACCGACGACCTGGAGGACGCACAGGGTCTGAATGTGCCCTTCAACACCCCGGAGGCCATGCTCAACATCGGTCTTTCGATGAGCGACTTTGTAACAAGAGGAATATCTCTGGACCTCTCACTCCGTCACATCGTCGAACACGACTACCGTTCGGGCCCCCATGCAGGTACCCTCCCGGCCTATACGGTCGTGGACATAAACGTCGGCTACCGGACGCGGGTTGGGGTTGCCTGCAGGGTCTCGGCCCACAACATCCTGAACAACAGGCACCGGGAATTCGTAACCGGACCCGAAATCGGAAGGATCGTGGTGGGAGAGGTAGCGTATGGATTCTAAGACAGCTTCCAGGAAAAACGGCGACCCCGAACGCGTTTCAGGTCGCCGCTTCTTATTCGTCTTATCCTCTGTTCACACCTTCTGATAGATTTCCGCGCCCTGCTCCCTGAATTCTTTCGCCTTCTCATCCATGCCGGCCCCCAGCGCCTCGTCGGCTTCGAGGCCCTTCTGCGCGGCATAATCGCGCACGTCCTGGGTGATCTTCATGCTGCAGAAGTGGGGGCCGCACATGCTGCAGAAGTGGGCGACTTTGGCGCCCTGGGCGGGGAGGGTTTCGTCGTGAAACTCCCGGGCGGTTTCGGGGTCGAGAGAGAGGTTGAACTGGTCTTCCCAGCGGAACTCGAAGCGCGCCTTGGAAAGGGCGTCATCCCAGGCCTGCGCGCCGGGGTGGCCTTTGGCCAGGTCGGCGGCGTGGGCGGCGATCTTGTAGGCGATGACGCCGTCTTTCACGTCCTGCCGGTTGGGCAGACCCAGGTGCTCCTTGGGCGTGACGTAACAGAGCATGGCTGTGCCGTACCAGCCGATCATAGCTGCGCCGATGGCCGAGGTGATGTGGTCGTAACCCGGAGCGATGTCGGTGGTGAGGGGGCCGAGGGTGTAGAAGGGGGCCTCCTGGCAGAGCGCCATCTGCTTGTCCACATTTTCTTTGATCCGGTGCATGGGAATGTGCCCCGGGCCTTCGTTCATGACCTGAATGTCGTACTCCCAGGCGATTCTGGTGAGTTCGCCCTGGGTTTCCAGTTCGGCAAACTGGGCTTCGTCGTTGGCGTCTGCAATGCTGCCGGGACGCAGACCGTCGCCCAGGGAGAAGGAGATGTCATAGCGCTTCATAATCTCGCAGATATCGCGGAAGTGGGTGTAGAGGAAGTTCTCCTTGTGGTGGGCCAGGCACCATTTGGCCAGGATGGAGCCACCACGGGAGACGATGCCGGTGATGCGTTCCGCAGTGAGCGGGATGTAGCGCAGGAGCACGCCGGCGTGGATGGTGAAGTAGTCCACACCCTGTTCCGCCTGTTCGACCAGGGTTTCGAGGAAGATGTCCAGGTTCAGGTCTTCGGCCACGCCGCCGACCTTTTCGAGCGCCTGGTAGATGGGGACCGTGCCGATGGGGACGGGGGAGTTGCGGATGATCCACTCCCGCGTCTCGTGGATGTCGCTGCCGGTGGAGAGGTCCATGGCCGTATCGGCCCCCCATCTGACGGCCCACCGGAGCTTTTCGACCTCCTCTTCGATGGAGGAGGTGACAACGGAGTTGCCGATGTTGGCATTGATTTTGACCAGGAAGTTGCGCCCGATGATCATAGGTTCGCTTTCGGGATGGTTGATGTTGGCCGGGATGATCGCACGGCCCCGGGCGACTTCGGAACGGACGAATTCGGGCTCCACGTTTTCACGGATGGCGACGAATTCCATTTCAGGGGTGATGGTGCCCTGTCGGGCATAGTGCATCTGGGTGACGTTGTCCTTGCCCCGCAGGACGGTCTTGCGCTTCAACCCGTCGGGGATTTCCGGCGCGTCGGTGTGGACCGGAACGCAGGTGGGGTCAACCTCCTCGACGTCGCTCCGGGCCTGGATCCAGGGAAGGCGCAGCGGCGGCAGGCCGTTGCGAACGTCGTACTCCTGGGGGCCGCTCGTGTCGTAGACATAAAAGGGGGGCTGCCCACCGGAAAGGGTGATTTTGCGGGCAGGGACCTGTACACCGGTCCCGCCTTCGATGTAGACTTTCTCAGAGCTGGGGAATACCCCGCCGTTCCCGGTACTGGAACTCGATTTTTTGCCGTTTCCAGAAGCGGCGTCGGTTGCCTGGCGCATCGGTCTACCTCCTTATGTCTGATGATCTGGGTCTGGTGTGCAACACCACAAAAAAAGGCCGCTTTCCGCAGGAAGACGGCCTTGAGACACGGTGAACACGTGTTGCAAGATCGCGAAATCCGCTTTCCTACGCTGGCATTACCCAGATCAGGTTCACAGGGTGTGATCTCAGCCGTTTGGCACCCCTTGCGGATCTACACAAACAAAATAAGCAAAAAAGAACAATCCGTCAAGGGGGGAATGTCGGATATGGTTTATAACGCCTGATCATTTGCTTTTGTTATTTGAAAAACTGAATTCGCCAAAAGTATAGCTGATGCTTTATCCTCTTCATGTGTGGGGATGTGCACCCTTCCGGGCGCATATCCGCACATCAACCTCAAGCCGGGTGTCCCCGCCACCCTGGCGGACGCCTCGGGTTGGAGAAACGTCCTGGTAGTCGCGCCCCACCGCGATGCGCACGTGTCGCTCGTCGGCGAAGCTCCGGTTGGTCGGGTCAAAGCCGGTCCAGCCCAGTTCCGGCAGCAGGCACTCGACCCATGCGTGGGTGGCATCTGCCCGCGTCTCCTCGCTGGATAGGCCGGTCAGATAGCCCGACACATAGCGGGCGGGAATACCCCAGGACCGGGCGATAGCAAGCATGACGTGGACGTAGTCCTGACAGACTCCCCGGCCGGATTTGAGGATGTCCTCAATGGGGGATGCTGCCGAGGTGCTCCCCGGGGCGTAGTGGAAGCTGCTGTGGAGCGTATCGGAAAGCCGTAACAGATCCTTGAGAGGATCGTCCCCGCGTGTGATGCCGTTTCGGTCAACGAAATTGGCAAGGGCGGGTGACGACCTGGTCAACTCGCTCGGATGCGTGAAGTCCCAATGGGTGAAGGACGCCTTCCAGGCGTCAATCTCCTTCCAGGCACCTGCGCCGAGCCCGGATGGAAGCGGCGTCAAAGGCACCGATTCGACCCTGGAGCGGGCTGTAATTTTCAGGGCTTCGTGCTCCCGGTGGATGTTGAAAACATGTCGCGTGTTGCCGAAACAATCCGTTTCCTCGTTCAGGGAAGCCTGTGGTTGCGTCTCAATCTCAAAGCGGAAAAGCCGCTGATCCCTATCGTCGCGCGGCTTCAGGCAGAGCAACATCACGCACTGCCGCGCAGGGGATGCATAGCGGTAGCGGGAGACGTGCTTGATGTCATACTGGGTGATTTCGGGCATGGCATCAGCGTGCCGGAGAATCCTCAATGGCGTAATCGATATAGGCAGCGGTCACGAGATCGTGAAGTTTCCGGCAATAATCCCTGACGCGCCCGAGGAGAGCCTCGTGGTCTTCTCGATCCGGCCAGGCATAATGGATCAGAGCGCACATACGGTTGGCCAGGCGGAGGGCCACGGCGCTGGAATTTTCACCGGACCCGGGACCAATCGCAGTGAGCTCCGCAACGGTCGCGTCGAGCGAGTAGCAAAGCGAGCCATGCAGCCGCGGGTCCATCACAACCATGTCCAGCACCCGACGCGGTTGGACATCGACGCTGTAGTTGCGGTTGTAGGCGTCAAACGCCTCGCAGGCGTGCAACAGGTTCGCCCAGTCTGCGTCGAAGGATTCGTCCGTTAGCTTGTCGGCGGCGAGTTGAGACAGAAATAACGCAGCCGAGCACTGGGCGCGTTCAATAAAACGCCCAAGCCGCAAGAAATGCCACCCTTCGTCGCGATACATGGTTGCCTCTGCCACGCCGGCAAAGGTGTTGATTTCACCTGCCGTTTCCGCGTAGAAGCTCTCTGGAGAAATCTTCCAGACTTCCTGAAGGCTCAGCTTCTGAAGCCGTAGATAGGCCAGGTTCAGACAGGTCCACATTTCAGCGCTGATGCAGTGACGCATCTGGCGGGCGTTCTCACGGCCGAGGGAGAAACAATTCCAGACCGAATCGGGGTTCGAGCGCTCGAAAGTGAGATCATCGGCCAGCGTGTAGGAATCGGCCAGCGTGTAGTCGTCGCTGCCCAGCAACTCGAGGTTGCCCCCGGGAGGGTGCCGGTTCAAGCTCAGGTAGATTCGGCTCCAGCCGAAATAGATCTCCCGGATCGGCCGATCCACCAGAGCGACCACCTGCAACCGGAGCAGGCGGCAGAGATGCGCCGCCCGCTCCAGGTAACGGCCCATCCAATAGAGGCCCTGTGCACTGCGCGAAAGCAGTCTCGGTCTTCCAGCAATCGTTTCCATTAATCCTCGATCTCGTCACCTTCTTCCGGCATGAGCACAAACTCGGGGTAGGTCTCGATTCCCAGCTCCCCGACGTCCTGACCCAGCCGCTCGACCTGGGCCGACACCCGGACACCCAGGGTCGCGGCAAGCACACGCCACAGCAGCCACGAGGTTGCAAACACAAACACCCCAACCGCCACCACACCCAGCAGCTGCACGCCAAAGCTGCCGCCCGCGGCGATGCAGACCGCCAGCGTTCCCCAGATGCCGGCGAACAGATGGGCGGGCACCGCCCCGACGACATCGTCGACTTTCCACTTTTCCAGCAATTTGATTCCTATCGTGCACAGGATGGCCCCTACAGCGCCAATGATGACCGCCCAATAGTGGCCAACGATGTCAGGGCCGGCGGTAATGGACACCAGTCCCGCAATGGCCCCGTTCAGGGTGGCGAACAGGTCCAGGCGCCCGAGGATGGATCGGGACAAAGCGAGGGCCGCCACAACGCCGGCTGCCGCGGCCAGGTTGGTGTTGACCAGCACATGACTCATGGCCACCACATCCGCAGCACTTCCCAGTGCCAGCTGCGATCCGCCGTTGAAGC
>JAAXHW010000072.1 GCA_012270675.1 Candidatus Latescibacterota bacterium
ATGTTCGGCGGCTACGACCTGCACCTCGTCGAAGGCACCGTGGTCCGCGAGTTGCCCTCGAACGCCGCGGTCCGTGAGCAGACCTACCGCTTCGCGCCGCTGGTCTCGCAGACCGAGATCCGCAACGACGACACCGGGCTGCGGGCGCTGATCGAATGCCCGGTGAAGACGATGAATACCCGCCGCGAGGACGACCTCTACCAGGTCGACACCGGTCCGCTCGCCTTCCCGGACCTGTCGGCGCGGCCCGGGCGGCTCGTCGACTGCCTGGCGCTGGCCTTTGTCGCCTTCAACACGCCCCACTTCGCCGATTTCGTGATCGAAGCGCCGACCATCGTCGATCCCGGGCGCCCCGATCTGCAGATCCACCACTTCTCGAAGATCGTGAGCCTGCCGGCGCGCAACAGGCTGTTCGCGGTGGCGTAGAGCGGCTCGCCGGTCCGGCGGTGTTCCATCGGGAAAATGGTTGACTGAACAGGGGTAAATTGCTATATTCATTGACTCTCTCAGGATGTGGAATGCGCCTCTGTACGTGTCCGAATCGGGGGTGTTTTGCAGGATGTAGACGAAGCTGGCATGCGGTTGACCCTGGCCGAGGTGAAGGCGGCTGAGGTGCCTGTGGGGGCGGTGATTTTGCAGGGAGAAGGGATCGAGATGCTGGCCATCCGGCAGGCAGCGGTCCCATACGCTGGAGAGGTGCTGGAGTGGTCGAACAGGCATGACTGGAAATCATGTGTATCCTTCCTGGATACCGAGGGTTCGAATCCCTCCCTCTCCGCCAACCTTCAGTCCTGGCAATTTTCAATGATGCTTGTGGGGCAGTAGCTCAGTTGGGAGAGCGCCAGAATCGCACTCTGGAGGTCGTGGGTTCAAATCCCATCTGCTCCACCAGAAAAAACAGTCCTGGATCGTCAGTGGTCAGTCCGCCGACGGCTGACGACTGGAACCTTTTTCAAGGTCGTGCTAGACGGGGAGGTAGCGGTGCCCTGTAGCCCGCAATCCGCTGTAGCGGGGTCGAATTCCCACGTCTGAGGTTTCCCATTTCGGGACGCGGTTCAGAGAGAAGGCGGTGTGGATCGTCAGGTCCCGCGCAACGGGTCCTTGCTCAACCCCGTCAGGACCGGAAGGTAGCAGCGGTAGGCAATTCGGCCCGTGTGCCGCGGGGCAACCTGGCGGGAGCTGGCGCTTTCTGAACGCCCCGGAATGGAGGATCAAAGCGGGGTGCACGGCCTTGTCTTTCATGACATCCGGAGTGGATTCCATGTCCCAAAAGGTCTACAGGGTGATGGCCCGGCAGTGGCGGCCGGAGGTGTTTGGACGCGTTGTCGCTCAGGACCACATTGTGAAGACCCTGCAAAATGCGGTCCTCTCGGACCGGGTTGCTCAGGCCTATCTCTTTTCAGGTCCGCGTGGGACGGGGAAGACCACCACGGCCCGGCTGCTGGCCAAGGCCCTCAACTGCGAGGCGGGGCCCACGCCGGACCCCTGCGGGGCGTGTGACTCCTGCAAGGCGATTGCAGACGGCAAAAGCTTTGACGTGCTGGAGGTCGACGGGGCGTCCAACCGGGGGATCGATGAGATCCGCCAGCTTCGAGAAGAGGTGGGGTACGCGGCCTCCGGGGGGAAGCGGAAGGTTTATATTATTGATGAAGTCCACATGTTGACGCCGGAGGCCTTTAACGCCCTCCTCAAGACGCTGGAGGAGCCCCCCCCGCACGTTGTTTTCGTATTTGCCACCACAGCGTCCAACAAGGTACCGGAGACGATTCTCTCCCGGTGTCAGCGCTACAATTTCCGCCGGATCCCCAGCGAGCAGATTGTGGCGCAGCTTCGAACGATTCTGGAGGCGGAGGGCCTGGAAGCCCAGGAGGAGGCGCTTTTTCTGATCGCCCGGAAGGCCGATGGGGCGATGAGAGACGCGCTGAGCCTGCTGGATCAGATCGTGGCCTTTTCCGAAGGGACGATTACGGAAGAGGCCGTCAGAAATCTGCTGGGCATTATCCCCCGGGACGTTTATTTTGAACTGACGCAGGCGATTCTGGACAGGGATGGGGCGGCGGCTCTGAACGTGGTTGCCCGGGTCATGGAAGCGGGTGGGGATGTGGGGGAGTTTACCGAAGGGCTGTTGGAGCACGGCCGGCACCTGCTGGTGGCCCGCGTTTCGGAAGGGATGGAAGGGGAGGACCTGGCGGAGGCCGACAGGGCGCGGTATGTGGACGTTGCCGGGCGTTTTCAGGAGGACGACCTGGTTCGCATGCTCCAGGTTGTTTCCGAACTTGAGCTTAACCTGGGGCGTGTCTCCGAACCTCAGTTCTGGCTGGAACTGACGGTGATGAAGCTGGTGAAGATGGCCTCGACGGTGGCGCTGGAGGACCTGATGGGCCGGCTGGAGGGGCTGGAGGGGCTTTTAAAGGGCCGGGGAACAACAGGATCCCGGCAGCCGGATCGGAAATCACCGCAGCAAGAGGCCACCGCAGCGCTCCCCACAGTGGAAACTGCGGCGCGGGACCGGCCCCCCCCAACCGGGGGCGAGGTGACGCTGGCGGCCGTTCAGGCCGGCTGGGGTGCGCTGGTGCAGGAGGTCAAGGCCCAGAAGATTTCGGTGGGTACGTTTCTGGAAGCGGGAAGCCCCAGGGCGCTGGAAGGCGGTCAGCTGGATGTTTTTTTTGATCGGAGCAGGACGTTTCACGCCAATCAGGTCACCCGCAACCGGGAAGCGGTGGAAACGGCGGTAGCCGAGCTGTTTGGGGCCAGGCTGAGGGTGGTGTGCCGGCTGGATGGCGATGCGGCGTCCCGGGCCGAGCAGAGGGATGAGCATCGTGCCGAAGCGGACGAACGGGTGCAGATGGCCCTCCAGATCTTTGATGGGGAGGTTCTCCGCCAGTAGGCCCGGCGCGGGAAGCATCCCGGAAGGACGGTGGTTATGGCAAGGGGTATGGCGGGGATGATGCGGCAGGCCCAGAAGCTCCAGGCAAAGCTGGCCAGGGTGCAGGAGGAATTGGCAGAGCAGCAGGTGGAAGGTTCGGCCGGCGGGGGGATGGTGGTGGTCAGAGCCAATGGGCGTCAGGAGATTTTGGGGATCAAAATCGACCCGGAAGTGGTGGACCCGGAGGATGTGGAGATGCTGGAGGACCTGGTGATGGCCGCGATCCAGCAGGCCCGTGAAAAGGCACAGGCGATGGCCGAAGAAGCGATGCAGCAGGCCACGGCGGGGTTGATTCCGCCGGGGATGAATGTGCCGGGGTTGGGGGTTTAGAAGCTGTCTTATGACTGCTTTTTTTTGAGATACAGATAGGGGAGAAGAACGGTTGACTTCAAACGCCATCGACAGGTTGATTGCCGGTTTGAACCGCCTGCCGGGCATCGGGGCCAAGTCCGCCCGGCGGATTGCGCTGGAGATGCTGACCTGGGACACGGAGGAGGTCACCGCGCTGGCGAAAATGATGGTGGAGGTGAAGACGGCGGTCCGGCGGTGTTCGGTCTGTTTTAATCTGACCGAGAGCGATCCGTGTCCGATCTGCTCGGACCCGCGCCGGGATCGTTCACTGTTGATGGTGGTCGACTATGTGGCAGACCTCCTGGCCATTGAGCAGACGAGTACCAATCGGGGCGTGTACCACGTTTTAGACGGTCGGATTTCTCCACTGGACGGCATCGGTCCCGAGGATCTGCACATTCAGGAGCTGTTGGAGCGGTTGAAACAGAATGAGATCAAGGAAGTGGTCCTGGCGAACGGTCCAACGGTGGAGGGAGATGCCACGGCACAGTACCTCGGGCAGTGTCTTGAACCGCTCAACATAAAGGTGACCCAGATTGCCCGGGGGCTGCCGGTTGGGAGCGACTTGACGCTGGCGGATCAGGTCACTCTGGCGCGGGCCCTGGAAGGACGTCGGGAGCTATTGTGATGGAAACCCTCCGCGGAAATACCGGGGACCTTCCCTTTCCCAAGCAGGGGACGACGGATCGGTTGATGACCTTTCCGAACATTCTAAGCACGGTTCGGCTTGTGCTGACGCCGGTCTTTCTGCTCCTGATTTTTGCGGAGAGTTGGTACTGCAAAATCCTGGCGCTGCTGGTGTTCACGGTGGCGTCGCTGACCGATTTCTACGACGGGCGGATTGCCCGACGCGACGGGACGGTGACCAGCCTTGGGGAGTTTCTGGACCCCCTGGCGGATAAGCTGCTGGTTTCTTCGGCGCTGATCTCTTTTGTGGTTCTGGGGATGGTGGAGGCCTGGCTGGTGGGCGCGATGCTGATTCGGGATGTGGTGATCACGGGGCTCAGGGTGTATGGCATCCGTGCGGGGCGGCCGGTGGTGACGTCCCGTTTGGCCAAGTGGAAGACGATGCTGCAGCTGGTCCTTATCTTTGGCATTCTGGTCTTTATCAATGTGCGGGTTATCGAGGCAAAATTGACGTCACAGCCGCTGGTCCTGATCGATTCCTGGTCGCATCTGGTGTTGAACGGGCTGGTTGCTGCGGTGACGTTGCTGGCCGTGGTTTCGGGCGTGCGCTATCTGAGGGTTCTGCACCGGTCCGGGACCTGAACGGCGGATTCGGAGTCCGGCGTTTTGTACGGGAGCGCTCTTTGAATTTCCCGACGCGTCTGATTGCTACCGGTTTTTTTGCGGGGTATTCTGCTTTTGCGCCCGGGACGGTCGGGACTGCGGTTGCGTTTGTGATTTACTGCCTGCTGCCTCCTCTCAGCCTGTTTTCCTGGATCGCCTTCCTCACGCTTCTTTTTGCCCTGGGTGTGTATGCCGCATCGGCCGGTGAGTCGGTCTGGGGCAAAGATCCTGCGCCTGTGGTCATCGATGAGATGATCGGTTTTTTCGTGACCATGTGTCTGCTGCCTCCGTCCATAGGGCTGGGAATTGCCGGATTTTTCCTTTTCAGAGCGCTGGATATTGTGAAGCCGCCCCCCGCACGCCGGTTGGAAGCCCTGCCCGGGGGGTGTGGGGTGGTGATGGACGACATTGTTGCCGGGGTTTACGGCAATCTGATTTTACGCGGCGCATTGGCGCTCTGGGACCGGTAGTCTGATGGGGTCGGTGCGGACATTTGTTGCAGTGGAACTCCCGGATGAAGTGGTCCGGACGCTGGCTGCTGTGATCGATGGTCTGAGGGAGGCGGGAGATGGGGTGCGCTGGGTGCGCCCGGAAGGCATCCATCTGACGCTGAAATTTCTGGGAGATGTCGAAGAGGCGCAGATTCCAGGCGTTGTTGCGGCCGTTGCGCGGGTTGCCGGAGAGGTCGCGCCTTTTACGCTTCAGACCGCAGGGGTCGGAGGCTTTCCCAGTCGGGATCGGGCCCGGGTGCTCTGGGTTGGAATTGAGGGGGACTCAGGGGCTCTGAAACGGCTTCAGGCCGGGGTGGAGCGCGTCCTGCACCCCCTCGGGTTTCCCCCCGAGCGACGGAGGTTCACCGCCCATGTGACTCTGGGAAGGGCGCGTCGTCGGCCTGTGACGCTGTTGAGGGATATGGCGGGTCCGACCGAACCGGTTCGCTTTTGGGTGGCACGGGTGGACGTGATGAAGAGCGACCTGCGGCCTGAGGGGGCGGTGTATTCGGTGCTGGGGGGCGGGGCGCTGGGTGTGGGGCATGATTGCCCTTGACCAATATACATATGTTCAGTATATTACGTCGTCACCTGACGTACGGTGCGGAAGGTATAGGTCTTCAGATAATTATTCT
>JAAXHW010000073.1 GCA_012270675.1 Candidatus Latescibacterota bacterium
AGGTATTGCGCGCATGGGGCGGGCTTCCGATTCCCGAATCGTAAGATCGGGGCGAGTGTAGGGGATTGCTGAATCTCCTTCCAGGAGGGCCGCTCGGCCAGATCGCGGCGTGGCCGGACGCCCTTGCCGACCCTGGTCTGCATGATCTCGCCGTCGGGGCAGTTGCCTTGACGATCTGCGTCTTCTGGCCCCGCCGGCTACGACGGTTCTTTCCTTCGCCGCTGGCCGCCCTGGCGGCTGGTACCGGCGCGGCGCTCTTCGTCCTCACCGAGGACGAGTACCGGGTGCTACTGCGGGTGTCCCGGCAGGTCGATTGGCGATTCCACGTCGCCTTGGTGCTCGCGCACGAGACCGGGCACCGGATCGAGCCATCCGGAAGCTCTGGTGGTCGGACATCGACCTCGAAGACCGAGTGGTGCGATGGCGCGCAAGGCACGAGAAGACGGGCTACGAACACCGGACGCCGGTGACGGCCGAGGCGGTTGCCGCCTTCGAACTCGCGAACCGGCAGCGCCTATGGAAGTAGGGACGGCCTGGTGCTGCCCGAGTTGAGGCATCCGTCCAAGGCGTTGTGCCGCGTGCGGGTGTGCCGCTGGTGGAAGACCGCCGAGACGCTGGCGGGACTGGAGCCGAAGCGCGGCCGGGGCTGGCACTCACTGAGGCGGAAGTTCGCGACGGACCTGATGGAGCTGCCACTCAAGGTGCTCTGCGAGCTTGGCGGTTGGAAGAACGCCCAGACGGTGCTCGGGTGCTATCAGCAAGCCGACGAGGGCCAGCTTAGGAAGGCCTTGGAGAGCCGGCGGAGGGTTCGCGGCTCAGATCCCAATCGGCGGGAGTCAATCGGCGGGAATCGGGACACCGAACCCCGTAAGTTCAACGATTACAAAAAGATGTGAATCTGTGACAATCCGTGGGGTAGCCATGGTCGATGAAGTGCTTGCCGATACCAGGCGTGCAATGCGGAAGTCCGTAGAGGCCTTTCGGTACGAAACCGCCACGGTCCGTACCGGCCGGGCCAATATGGCCCTTCTGGATGCGATTCGGGTAGAGTACTACGGGGCGCAGGTTCCGATCAATCAGGTGGCCAATATGGGGGTGCCAGAACCCCGCCTGATTACCATTCAGCCCTGGGACAAGCGCGTCATTCCCGCCATTGAAAAGGCTATTCTGGCCTCGAACCTGGGGCTGGTGCCTTCCAATGACGGCAGTATCATCCGGTTGCCGATTCCGCAGCTGACCGAGGAGCGTCGGGAGGAACTGGTGCGGGTGGTGCGGCAGATGGCGGAAGAGGGTCGGGTTTCTATTCGAAACGTCCGCCGTGATGCCAACGACCTGCTCAAAGAGGCCCAGAAGGATGGTGAGGTCCCCGAGGATGACGCCAAACGGGGGCAGGAACAGGTTCAGAAGCTGACCGATGCGTTTGTCGGGGAGGTCGACGAGATTCTGGAGGAAAAAGAAAAGGAGATTATGGAAGTCTGACGTTTCCGGGCCCTCGTTCCTGTAATCGTCGCTTTCAGCCTCCCTTTGAAAGTGGCGATTTTTTTGTGGTGGGCAAGGGGTTGTAGATCTTTTGACATCGTGGGGGAAGCTGCGTATATTGGTGGGTTGGAGAGGCCCCGAAAGATGAGAAAAGGCATCGCGCATGGCCCAAAGCGCCAAAAGCGACCCCCACCACCCAATGTGCGATGCCGGTTTTAAAGAAAGGACACAAAGCGCAGATGGCAACCATTAATTCCCACTACAACAAGCTTGCAGCGGGATATCTTTTTCCTGAGATTGCCAGGAGAACGCAGGCGTTCCTGGAAGCAAATCCCGGTGTTGAGGTGATGCGTCTGGGCATCGGGGATACGACCGAGCCTTTAACGCCAGCGGTTGTGGCCGGCCTTCACCGGGGGGTGGATCAGCTGGCGGATGTGGAGACATATACCGGGTATGGAGATTATGAGGGCACAACCGAACTGAGAGAAGCGCTGGTGACGCGCTATGCCGGCTACGGTGTGACGCTTGATCCCTCGGAGATATTTGTGAGTGACGGCGCAAAGCCCGACTCCGCCAACATCCAGTCGATTTTTGGCCTGGAGAATGTCGTTGCCGTGCAGGACCCGGCCTATCCCGTATATGTGGACAGCAATGTGATTGTCGGGCGGACCGGTGTGTGTGTGGATGGGCAGTACGATGGGCTGGTTTATATGTCCTGCACGGAGGAGAACGGGTTTTTTCCCGACCTGCCCGAGGGGAAGGTGGACCTGATCTATCTGTGCAATCCCAACAATCCCACAGGGGCCGTTGCAACCAAAGCGCAGCTGCGGAAGTTTGTCGATTATGCCCGGGAACACAAGGCTGTGGTTATTTTTGATGCGGCCTATTGTGCCTATATCTCCGATCCGGATCTGCCCAGGAGCATTTATGAGGTGGATGGGGCCGGGGAATGCGCGATTGAGATCAACAGTTTTTCCAAGGATATCGGGTTTACCGGCGTGCGCCTGGGCTGGAGCGTGGTTCCTGTGGGCCTGGTGGTGGAGGGGACAAAACCCGGCAGGGTGAATGCACTCTGGATGCGACGTCAGAGCACGATGTTCAACGGCGCTTCGAATATTGTTCAGGAGGGTGCGCTCGCGGCGTTTACGGAAGCGGGGAAAAGAGAGTGTCAGGATACCGTGGATTATTATATGGAGAATGCGAGACGGATTCGCACGGCGCTTGAGACGATGAGGATTCGGGTGTACGGGGGGGTGCATGCGCCCTATCTCTGGATGGCGACGCCCCGTGGGATGGGTTCCTGGGATTTCTTTGATCAGCTTCTTGCAGAGGCGCATGTGGTCGGCACGCCGGGGGCCGGGTTCGGGCCAGGCGGCGAGGGCTATTTCAGGCTGAGTGCGTTTGGGCACCACGAGGATGTGGCGCGGGCGGTGGAGAGCATTCAGCAGAACTTGCAGCTATAGGACAGGACATGCGAAGGAATAGCGCATTGCAAGTTGCGGTTTGCCGCGTATTGATTTCGTTCTTTCTGCTTGCCGGGGGCGCGTTTGCACAAAAGGTGGCGCCGGTAAAGGTGGATTTCCGGTTTGTTTCGGCGTTTGGCCAGAAGGGGAACGGGCAGGGGCAGTTTCACGATCCTTCCGGGATTGCCGTGGACCCTGTGGGGAGTCTCTATGTGGCCGATACCGGGAATGACCGCATTCAGAAATTCGATCTGGATGGGGATTACCTGTCCGAAGTGGGCGGGTTCGGCTGGGATGCGGGCCGGTTCAATCGGCCGGTGGGGGTGGCGGTTGGGAGGGGAGGGCTGGAGCTGTATGTGGCCGATGGCCGCAATAACCGGATCCAGATTTTCAGCCCGCACTTCCGTCTGCTGGGCGTGGTGGGCGGACAGGACGTGGAAGGCCCGGTCGCCCTGGGAGCGCTGGGCGGGATTGCGGTTTCCCAGGAGGGCGAGTTGTATGTGAGCGATACCGATGCCGACCAGATGGTGCAGATCAGCACGTACAACCAGACGGATCGTAGTTTTGGGGGATACGGCTACGGCGCCGGCAGACTGCGGCGTCCCCTCGGGCTTGCGGTGGGTGGGCAGGCAGAGGTCTACGTCTGCGACAGCGAGAACGATCGGATTGCGGTTTTTGATCGGTTTGGCAATTTCAAGCGGAGCCTGGGAGAGGGGACGCTGTCTGAGCCTGCAGGGGTCTGCGCAGGTGTGAAGGGCACGCTTTTCGTGGCAGATACCGGGCACCACCGGGTGCTGGTTTTTGACCTGGCAAGCGGAGAGGTTCTCAGGTGGATCGGCGGGCCCGATCCGGGGCAGAAATCCGGGACCTTCAAGGCCCCCCGGGGGCTGGTGCTGGGGCCGCGCAATGTGCTCTACGTGCTGGATACGGGGAACAGCCGCGTGCAGAAATTCCAGGTCCTGGTCCCCCGCCGTTGAGGGGAACATTTGAGTTAGAGCCGGGATATTCCGTTCTGTGGTCGGGATATCCCGTTTTTTGTGTGAGACCACGGACAACCGTTTGACCTGATGTTGAATTGGGATCATATGTCAAAGCCCAATTACACACGTCTGGTGCTTTTCTGCCTCCTGGGCCTGTCTGCCGAGGCCCAGGCCGGTCCGGACCGGGTTACACTTTTTGACATGGAGCGGACGTTCAAGGCGGACGGCAGCCGGGGGCCCTATCGCATCTCCGACCGCCCGATCCTGGCGGCGGGCGTATCGGTCCGGGTGGCGGGCCGTCTGCAGGTGCGGGACGTGGACTACCGGATTGACGATGTCCTGCTGACTTTTTTTCGGGATCTGCCCCGGGGGACGCCCGTGCTGGTCCGGTTTCGGCAGTCACCACAGGTGCTGCGGCCGGTCTACCGGCGCCGCGAGCGACCGGCTGGAGGAACGGAGGGGGCATCTGTGCAGCCGCGTCCTCCAAAGGCACGGGCGGAGGCCCCCTTCCGGGGACCGGCCGATGCCGGGCTGGATATCGGCGGGACCAAGCGCATCCAGGTGGGGTTCGGGTCGGATCGGACGCCTGAGTTGACGCAGTCCCTGCGGGTGCACATCTCCGGAGAGGTCACGGAGGGGGTGGAGGTGCTTGCGCTGCTTTCGGACCGGAATCTGCCTCTGCGGCCCGAGGGCCGCACCCGGAGTTTGCAGGAACTCGACCGGGTCACCTTCCAGGTCCGGTCCCGGTCTCTGTCGGCGGGTCTGGGCGATCAGGATGTGGTTTTCGGCGAGACGACGTTTGGGCGGTACCGGCGGCGCCTGCAGGGGGCCAGGCTTGCGGTCTCGCTGCCGGGAGGGGAGGCCAGGCTTTTCGGCGCGGTGTCCGAAGGGCGGTGGGCGACCCACCGGATTGCGCCTTCCCAGGGCTACCAGGGGCCCTACCGGCTTTCAGGGGGAGCCGGTGGTGGCGGCGGTCCGGTGGTGGCGGGATCGGAACGGGTCTACCTGGATGGCCGCCTGCTGAGACGGGGAGAGGGGCAGGACTATGCAATCGATTATGAACGGGGGCTGCTGACCTTTACGCCGGCCCATCCGATTTCGGCGGAGAGCCGGATTTCGGTGGAATACCAGATCTCAGACGGAGCATCGAGGCGCCGCATGGTGGGGCTGCAGGGCAGGCTGGCCCTGGCCGACGACCGTCTCTGGCTGGGGACGACGTTTATCCGGGAGGCCGACCGTGCCCCTCCTGTTGCCGGGCTTTCCGTGCCCGTGCCCACCCCTTCGTCGCAGCAGGTGACGGTTCTGGACGCCAGGTACACGCTCCTGGAGGGGGTGAGTTTGAGCGGAGAGTTGGCCTTAAGCGAGAGGATGTCCACGCCTCTTGCACCCGATGCGCAGGAGCGGAGCCGGGGGAAGGCCTTCCGGGTGGGGGTCGACCTTGTGCCTGACGCGTTGTCTGTGGGCGGACAATCGCTTGGCCGGATCAGGCTGGCCGGGTCCTACCGGCAGGTGGGGGCCCGGTTTTCCGGATTTGACCGGATCGACCGGGTGGAGACCGAGGGGCGCTGGGGGTGGCGCTCGGAGTCCGAGCGAGGCGATGAGCGGTCAGGCGAGGCGGTGCTTCATTACATTCCGGCACAGGGGGTTCGGTTCAACCTGGAATACGGCCGGCGGAACGGCAGCCGTGCTGCGGCACGCCGCGCAGTGGGGGTCGAGGTTTCCAGGCCCCGTGCGCCCGATGTGCGCTATCTCTCTGAAGAGGTCTCTCAGGGGGGCGGCCGCCTGTCCCGGCGGCAGGGCAGGGTGTCTGCGGCCTTCTGGAAGGTCCGTCCGGGCTTCCGGTTCGCGTCGGAGACCGCACACGGGGGCGCGGTTGGCGGGTCTTCGCTTTTTTATGCCGTTGCTCCCGGGAGGGCCAGCATGCCCGAAGGGGTCAAGGTCCGGGAACTGACCTGGGATGTTTCGACCCGCAGCCGGGCCCCCTGGTCCTGGACGTCGGCGCTGGTCCTGCGCCGGACGCGCCGCCTGGAGGGGGGATGGCGCGACAGCCTTCAAAGCTGGTCCCACCGGCATCGGGCGGGGGTAACCGGCTGGGGCGGGCTTTCGCTTTCTGGAGAATACAGCCGGAGCGCGGTCCGGTATGCACAGCAGGGCGCGCGCGATCGGCACACCAACCTGGCCCGGCTGCGCCTGGGATATGCTCCGTTCAACGGCGCGCTGTCGCAGCAGATTTCCTACCGGATTTCCAGTACGGGCGCGCCGAACCGGCAGCCGGTTTTCGTGTATGTGGGACAGGGACGGGGCGTCTACCTCTGGGAGGACGTGGACGGGGATGGGATGCAGGACGGGGAGGAGTTTGTCCCGGATGTGGATGGGGACTATGAGGTGTTTTACGGGGACGATGGAGGATTTCGGCCGGTGCGGGAGGCGGCATTGGGCGCCCGGTTCGAGGTGGCGCTCAAGCGCCTGCTGCGGTCTCCGGCAGGAGGCTGGCAGCGCTTCCTGGCCGGGGTGTCGCTGGATCTTTCGTTAGAGGCGGACCGGCGGGTGCTTCCAGGATACAGTGGGGCTGCGCCCTGGGACCTGTACCGGTTCTGGTCTGGAAACGAGGTGATCAGCGGGCGACGGGACGTCCGGACCAGGCTGTATCTCTTTCGCTACAGCCGCCGGGCGTCGTTTCGCATCTCTGCCCGGCAGCGGTCCCGGCTGGACCGGACGCTTTCGGAAGGAGGAATCGAGGCCCTTGTCGAGGGCGCGGTGCTGGGGCGTTTTCAGATCGGATCCGGGTTTGAACTGGAGACGGAGGCGTCGGGCGGACGCCGTCACAGGGAGGGGGAAGGGCCTTTTGCCTACGGCATCGGGTCGGGTGCATTTTCTCTCCGGGGGCGCTGGCGCCTTGCACGGGGCTGGCAGACGGGCCTGCGCGTGGGGATGGGATGGGACCGGGAGGAGGTCCGGGGGCTGGACGCCGCCCGCCTTTCGCTGAAGCCGGAGCTCATCCGGGGCCTGCCGGGGAGGGGACGGGTGCGGGGCAGCGTGGACTGGATCCGCGTGTCTGCAACGGGGCGGTTGCCGCTCTTTCTGGGCATGGCCGGGGGACACCGGGCAGGGCACAACCTGGTCTGGCGGGTGGGGGTGGATTACCGGCTTGCCCGATACCTGACGGCGCTGCTGGTCTACGACGGCCGCAGGCGTCCGGGCCGTCCGGTGCTGCACCTGGGACGGGTGGAGGTGCGCGCGAGGTTTTAAGCACAGGAGATGCCTGTTATGGCGGTGCGTTACGTTCTGGTCGGTTTGCTGTTGACATTTGGGCTTTCAGGCGTTTTGCAGGGAGCGGAACGTCCGATCGTGCGGCGGGTGCGGGTTGAGGGGGCGCGCTGGATGTCGGAGGACCGGGTGCGGGGATGGCTGGTGACGCGGGCCGGTATTTCTCTGGACAGCCTGCTGCTGCGGCAGGACCTCCGCCGTATTCTGGAGGGGTACCGGGATGCCGGGTACTGGCAGGCGGCCGTAGCGCCTCCGGAGGTCGGGCTTTCGGAGAGGGGTGCTTCGGTCCGCTTCCGGGTTGAGGAGGGACGGCTCACCCGGGTCGCGTCGGTCGAGGTGACCGGCAACCGGCAGGTCGCGCTGGATGCTCTGCTGGAGGCGGTGGCCTCCCGGCAGGGGACGCCCCTGGTCCGCCGGCGCCTGGAGGCCGATATGGATGCCCTGCTCCGGGTCTACGAGAACCGGGGCTATCCCTATGTCGCGTTGCGGCCCGGGGTGGTGATCGAACCGGGAGAGGATCTGGCACAGGTTCGGATCGCGGTTGAGGAGGGGCCTTTTGTCCGGGTCGATACGATCCGTTTTACGGGCAACCGGGTGACGCGGGCGGGGGTGCTTCTGCGCGAGATGCGACTGGCACCGGGAGCGCCGTACGACCAGCGGCGCGTGGACCGGGCGCTGCAGGCCCTGCGGCGACTTCCCTTCCTCCTGGAGGTGAGGGGGGCGACCTTAGAGCAGGAAGGGGACACGGGCCGCTGGGCTCTGGTGGTTGCCGTGCGGGAGGCGAGCGCCACCCGGTTTGAAGGGGGGCTGGGCTACGCGCCGGGCCCGGGGGGGCTGACGCATGCGCTGACGGGGACGTTTACGCTGGATTTCGACAATTTACTGGGTACGGGCAGGGGCGGCCACGTCTCGTGGGGACGCCAGGGACCGGCCGCGTCGGACCTGAACCTGCGCTACCGGGAACTCTGGGTGCTGGGGCATCCCCTTTCGGCAGAAGTAGACCTGATGGTGCGGCAGCGCCCGGGGTACGTGGAAAACGGCGTTGGGGCCGGCCTGGTGCTGGCGCTCTCACCGGACCTGGGGGTACGCGTTGGGTTGCGGCGGGGGGGCGTACGGCCCGATTCGAGCGGGTTTGGACGGTTCTTCCAGAGCCGAACCTGGGCGCTGGAGGGGGGACTGCAGTACGACCGCAGGGACAATCGGTGGAACCCGAGGTCGGGGTTTTTATACCGGGGCCGGTTCAGCTACGGCCGGGCGCTTCGGGGCGGCGGGGGACAGGTCCATCGGCAGTATGCGTTGGATCTGACGCATTTTCTGCCGCTGGGAAAACGGTCTGTGCTGGCCGCCGGCCTCCACAGCGCCGGGGTGAAAGAGGGGGACCGGGTTGCCCCCGACGCGCGTCTGCGGCTGGGGGGGACAACCACGATTCGGGGACACCGGGAGGAGGTATTTCTGGCAGCGCAGGCGGCCTGGGCCAATTTGGAGTGGCGGATGCTGATGGGGCGTCGGTCGCGGGCGTTTCTGTTTTTCGATCTGGGCTATCTGGACGATCCGGAGGTCGACGGCGGGCATCTGTTTCCAATCGGGTATGGCGTGGGGCTAAGAGCGGTGTCCCGGCTGGGAATGATCGGGTTGGACTACGGGCTGACGAAGGGGGACAGCCCGGCACAGGGGAAGGTGCACGTGCGGATGGTGAATGAGTTTTGACCGAAGGTGCGGGATTTACCACCATCCCAACATCCTCCACCAGATCAGTCCTGTGCCGAACCAGATCACAAGGTGAAAGAGCGAGATCAGGAACCCTTTGGCAAACCATTGTTGAGGCGATACATACCCCAGTCCGAAGTAGATAACCACCGGTCCGGTGGAGTAGTTGGTCGTGCACGCACACAGGTTGGAAAAGTAGGCGAAGATGGCAATGGTTAGCATTGCCGGGGCGCCTGCGCCCAGGGCCACTGCAAAAAAGGCAGCGACCATAGCGGAAGAGTCTCAGGAGGCGCTTCCGATGTATGGGGTCTGCCATAACCCATCCTTTATAAAGGGAGAGGTGGCGTGTATCCAATTCACGCCCCGGGCATCTCTCCGGGCGACCGCGCCTTGCCCGGCCGGAAATCGGGCACTGTGAGCCAGGTCCGCCGGGCAATCGATTCGGCGGCCAGGACCGCGGGGGCCGCGGTTTCGATTGCGCGGTAGACGTCGAATTCCAGGGGTTTGGCGTCGCGTACGGCATCCCGGAAGGCGGCCTGGACGTAGTAGTCCGCATCGCCGTGGCCGCTGCTGCGAGCCCCTGCCGGGGCGTCCGTGCGCTCGAAGCGCCAGTCGACTTCGGCCAGGTCGTGCATCTGCGCGTCTGCCCGCCACATCAGGGGACGGCCCTTTTCCGACCGTTTCCACTCTATGCAGCCGCGGGTGCCGATGATCTGGTACCAGTGGTGGCCCCGGCGGCTGGGGATCTTCTGCGTAAAGCCGGTGGCCATGCGCAGGATGGCGTCTTTTTCGGTTTTCATCAAGGCGACCTGGATGTCGGGCTGGCCGATTTCCGGGTGCGAATAGCTGGGGCTGGCCGTGCTCATGGCGGTGACCTCGACGACGCGGTCGTCCAGGACCTTGAGCATGGGGCTGAGCTCGTGGGGGAGGTAGTGGATAGGGGGCATGCTGTGCAGCCAGGTCGGTTCGGCTTCCGGGTGCGCGGGGAGGTCTTCGATGCTGTAGAAGTGCCCTGTATCCGTGTCCTGGAAGAACTGGCGCGTGCCGTAGTAGCCGATGTACTGCCCCTCGCAATAGGTCACGCGTCCGAGGCGCCCCTCCGTCACCAGGTCCCGCCAGGCCTCGACAAACCCCCAGTATCGCGTCTGTTCGCCGAGCTGGTAGACCAGGCCGGTGCGCTCTGCGGCGGTGACGATCCGCCAGCAGTCCTCCAGGGTGTGCGCGGCGGGGACCTCGGCGTTGACGTGTTTGCCCGCCTCCAGGGCCTGCGCGGCCATCGCTCCCTGGTCCGGACGGCGCACGCAGAGGCCGACTGCGTCGATGCCCTCCCAGGCCAGGAAGTCCTCGTAGTCGCTGAAGGTTTTGACGTGGTCGCGGTTGCCGATCGCCGACAGGGCCCGCTCCTGCAGGGGCTCGATCCAGTCGTAGACGGCGGTGATGCGGTAGCCCGGGACCTTTTGTAACAACCTGATCCAGCCCAAGCCGCGGTGGCCCAGCCCGGCGATGCCGATGCGGATTTCGTCCATTCTGACCTCCCGGTAGCGTGTCTTTCATCCACGCGCCGTACGCATGGAACAATATACGAATTGGAGGGGGCGAATCAACTTATTTGGAAGGGGCGGCAGGCGACGGATCGGCTGCATGGTGGACGCGGTAGAGGCCCACGCCGCAGGCGACGGCGCCCACGCAGAGGACGAAGGCGATACCAAAGGGGAGGGTGGGCCCCCATTCGATGAGTTTGCCGCCGCCCAGGTTGCCGGAGAGCATGCCGGCGCTCCAGGCGACGTGGGCGATGCCGACGACCCGGCCTTCTTCGCCGTCTCGTGCGGTGAGCTTGAGGAGGCCCGGCATGGTGGTGGACAGGGACCAGGCGGCGGCGGATGCCATGGCGCCGAAGATGTAGAGCCCGGGGAGGGTGTGGGCCATAAGGGCGAGCCCCAGGGCGCTGAGGGCGACGCAGGCAGCGGAGATGAGGATGGGACGCCACCGGCCGATGCGGTCGCAGAGGCGGCCGGTGAGGATCTGGAAGGCGCCTGCGACGGTGAGGCTGATCGCGGTGTAGGTCGTTGCCGACGTGTTGGTGTCGGAGATGCGGGAGATGAGGAGCGGAATGAGGAGGGTGACGGCGCCCCAGTAGCAGGTGGGAAGGTAGCGGATGCCAAGGAGGAGGCGAACTTCCCGGCGGCGGAGGAGACCCAGGTAGCCGGCGAAGGAACGGGATGCGGAGCGGGTGCTTTCGCCGCTGCGCGGGAGTTCAGGGAGGAGGACGAGGGCGCCGGCGATGAGACAGACGGAGGCGATACAGGCGACCGTACCAAGCACCTGATAGCCCAGGGCGTCTGCGATGGGGCCTGCAAAGAGGCTGCCCGACGCGGTGCCCAGGGTGCTGCCCAGGAAGTAGCCGGCAGAGGCGAGGCCAATCACGGAGGGGGAGACGGCGCCCAGGAGGTAGCTCTGTCCGCCGGTGCTGCTGAAGCCGAAGGTGGCACCCAGGCCGATACAGAGCGCAACCAGGATGAGGGGGTCGCCGGTGAGGAAGATGAAGCCCGCAAGCAGCGGGCCGATAATGCCCAGGATGAGTATGCGCTTGACGCCGAGCATGTCGCAGAGCATGCCCGCGGGGACGGCGAAGAGTCCACCGAGGATGAGGAAGAGCGCTTTCAGAAAGCCGGCAAAGAAGGGAGATCCGAGGTGCGCTTTGTCCACATAGACCGGCAGGAGCGAGTAGAGGGGAGCGGAGATGAAACTGGAGAGAAAGGAGACGATGAGCAGGGCGACGAATCCGCGGGTGAGGAGACCGGAGCTTGAAAGCGCGGTGTGGGGCATGAAAAATTCCAGAAGGGTTGCGGAAAATCGGTTGGATGGGCCGGAGCAAAACGCTATAATATACGGTATTGTTTTCAAATATCCACGTTTATATATTTGCATTTTGCATGCGGTAACTTCCGGTTTTCAGGCGGCCGGGAGCAGGCAGACCTGAGAAAGGGCGTGGCATGGCAGGGTCCGAGAAGAGGATCAAAACGGGATGGGAGGGAAGGTACTACGAGGATTTTGAAGTCGGAGATGTGTACCGGAGCAGGTTCGGCCGCACGGTGACGGAGGCGGACAATCTGTTGTTCACCCACCTGACGCTGAATACGAATCCGCTGCATTTTGACGCCCGGTACAGCGAACAGTCCAGGTGGGGACAGATCCTGGTCAACAGCACGTTTACCCTGGCCCTGGTGGTGGGCATGAGTGTGACGGATGTGAGTGAAAACGCAATGGCGAATCTGGGGTGGGAAGAGGTCCGGCTCCCAAATCCGGTTTTTGTGGGGGATACGCTGTACTGCGAGACCGAGGTGCTGTCGAAGCGGGCGTCGAAGTCCCGCCCGGAGGCGGGTATCGTCAGGGTGCGGTCGCGGGGGATCAATCAGGATGGCAAGGTCGTGATCGATTTTGTGCGTGGTATGATGGTCTACAGGCGGGACAACTCGCAAGACCGCTTCCCTGAAGTAGACGAAGGATAGACCGATTCTCCCCCAGGGAGGCAGGGGGTTGGGCGATGATGCGGTCCTGGCTGTTTGTGCCCGGACACCGGCAGAGGATGATCGACAGGGCGCTCGGCCTGGAGCCGGATGCTGTGATATTCGACCTGGAGGACGGGGTGCCGCCCGATGCGGTGGATGCGGCTCGACAACGGGTGGGCACAGCTCTGGGTAGCGTTCCGGGGAAGGCCCGTCGTTTTGTGCGCACCCATGCTGCCGGACACGCTGAACTGGATGCGGACCTGCAGGCGGTGATCCGGCCGGGGCTGTGCGGACTGGTGCTGCCGAAGGTGGAACGGCCCGACGATGTGCGCCTGGTCGATACGGCCCTGAGCGAGCGGGAGCCTGCAGCGGGGCTTCCGCAGGGCAGTGTGCGTCTGCTGGCGACGATCGAGAGCGCCCCGGGCCTGGTCCGGGCGCCGGCGATTGCCGCTGCCTGTCCCAGGCTGGTCGGGCTGATGTTCGGAGCGGAGGATTTCGCGCTGGACCTGGGGATTTTTTCGACCGGGAAAGGGGCAGCCGGCGAGATGCTCTACGCCCGGTCGGCGGTTGTTGTGGCGGCGGCCAGCGTGCACCTCCAGGCAGTTGACAGGGTCTACCTGGATATTCGAGACCCGGATGGACTGGCCAGGGAGACGCGCAGGGCCCGCGAACTCGGATTTACCGGCAAGGCGCTGATCCATCCCGGGCAGATCGAGGTTGTGCACCGGGTATATCGTCCAACGGATGAAGAGGTTGAACAGGCACGGCGCGTGGTGGCCGCCTTTGAAGCAGAAGGTGGGGGGGCGGGTGTTGCGGACGGCCGGATGGTCGATCTGCCGGTTGTCAAGCGGGCACGGCGGATTCTGGAACTTCATGGGGGGGCAAGCTGATCGGGGCTTTGCGCTCGCCGGATTTGGCAATCCAGGCAGGGGTGCGTAAGATGGCCGACCCCCGGCCAATCGGAGGGAGAGGCGGGTTTGAGAGATCAAAACAGGACAGGCGTCCGTCCGCCCCTGGACGGAGTGCGGATTATTTCGGTTGAGCAGTTCGGAGCGGGGCCCTGGGCGACGATGATGCTGGCGGACCTGGGCGCGGAGGTCATCAAGATCGAGCATCCCGGAACAGGGGGGGATGTGGCCCGGTATGTTCCGCCCTATACGGTGGCGCAGGACAGTGTCTATTTTCAGAGTTTTAACCGGAATAAGAAAAGCATGACGCTGAATCTGCAGCATCCGGGGGTGCGGAAGGTGCTGCATCCTCTGGTGAGGGTTTCAGATGGGGTGTTCAACAATTTACGGGGGGACCTGCCGGCCAAACTGGGGCTGGACTACGCTGCGCTGGGAGGGGTGAAGCGATCGATTGTGTGCTGTTCCCTGTCCGGGTTCGGCCGCACCGGCGCCCGCGCGGATGAGCCGGGCTACGATTATCTGATGCAGGGGTATGCCGGCTGGATGAGTTTGACGGGCGAACCGGGAACGCCGCCGCAGAAAACGGGGCTGTCGCTGGTCGATCTGAACGGGGGGGTGATGGCGTCCCTGGGGCTGGTCAGCGCGGTTTTGCGCGCACGTGAGACCGGCCTGGGGTGCGATGTGGACGTCAACCTGTTCGATACGGCGCTTTCCCTGTTGGGATACGTCGGGGCGTGGCATCTGACCAGAGGTTATCAGCCGCAGCGGATGGCGGATTCTTCGCACCCGTCGCAGATCCCGTCCCAGGTGTTGCCCACACGGGACGGATGGCTTGTGGTGATGTGCGCCAAGGAGAAGTTCTATCAAAACCTGGTGCGGATTCTGGGTGCGCCGGAACTGGCCGACGACCCCCGTTTTCGGAGTTTTGCGGACCGTCTGGAAAACCGGGAAGCGCTGGTGCGGATGCTGAAGGAGCTGTCGCGGCGGAAACCGACGGCCGAGTGGCTGGACCTGCTCAAAGGGCAGGTTCCATGCGCCCCCGTCAATACGGTGGAAGAGGCATTCCGGGACCCGCAGGTGGCCGAGGATGACATGGTACTCGAGCTTCCACATCCGGATTTCGGGGTGGTACGCGTGGTGGCGAACGCGATTCAGATCAGCGATGCGAGCGTTGAACACCAGCGAGGTCCGAAGCTGGGAGAACACACGGAGGAGGTGCTGGGAGGGTACCTGGAGATGTCGGTCGAGGAGATTGAGGGATTGCGCAGGAAAGGGGTTGTTTGATTGGGGAGACAGGAGGGCATTATGGGCAGGATTCTGACCAGCCCGGGAGGGATGATCGATATGAGCCGAATGGGATACGTCTGCTCCACGATCCGGCAGGCGACGACAGCGGTGGAGAATGCGGAGAGCTGTATGGATGAGTGGGCGAAGCAGATCGCGCTCTGGCGGCTGTCGTTGATGTTCGGATACGTGTTTGACCTGCACCCGGTTCTGAAGGCGCTGGAGGATGTGGCGGGGGAATAATATTACGCGATGAGAATGTCAAGAAAGAAGACATGTCGGATCTGCCCTATGCCGAACTGGTGCCCGTTCTGGTCGAATCCGCGGGGCAGGTCTCCGTGCTCACGACCCCATTATCTTCCACTCGAACCAGCCGATGATGGCCTGCAACCTCTCGATGCGGTGCACCGGCCTGCCGGAGCGGGAGAGTTCGTGGGATTCTCCGGGGAAGCGGATGAACTCGGTGTCCTGCTTGAGCCATTTGAGGGCGGTGTAGAGCTGTTCGGCCTGTTCGATGGGGCAGCGCCAGTCCTCTTCGGAGTGGATGATGAGCAGGGGGGTGGTGATCTTTTCGACGTAGGCGATGGGGGAGCGCTTCCAGTATTCTTTCAGGTTCTTCCAGGGGAGGCCGCCGATCTCTTCCCGGGAGAAGCGCCAGCCGATGTCTGAGGTGCCGAAGAAGCTGGTCCAGTTGCTGATGGAGCGCTGCGTGCAGGCGGCTTTGAATCGGCCGGTGTGGCCGATGATCCAGCTGGTCATAAAGCCGCCGTAGCTGCCGCCGGTAACGCCGAGTCTTTGGGGGTCCACGGGTTCGGTTTTGAGGACGTGGTTCACGGTTTCCATCAGGTCTTTATAGTCGCGGTCGCCGTAGATTCCGGCGCAGGCCCAGTCCTCTCCGTAGCTGGAGGAGCCGCGCGGGTTGGTGTAGAAGACAGCGAAGCCGGCGGCGTTGATGAGGTGGAATTCGTGGAAGAAGCCGAGGCCGTAGGCCGTGCGGGGGCCGCCGTGGATTTCCAGGATGGCGGGGTGTTTTTTGCGGCGGGAGTCGGAGGGGAGCATGATCCAGCCCTCGACCTCGGTCCCGTCGCTGGCGTTGAAGGCGAAGCGTTTGGGAGAGGTCAGGCTCAGGCGGGAGAGGAGGGCGGTGTTGAATTTTGTGAGGCGCTTTTCGGGGCGGCCCTGTTTCCAGACCCAGACCTCGGCCAGCTCGGTGGGGGTCATCCGGGTGCAGGCCGCGACGGTGTGGTCGGTGTTGTAGGAGACGGATTCGACCGTTTGGTCGTCCGACGTGCAGGCGGTCATCTCTTTTGTCTGTATGTTGAGCGCGAAGAGCCGGTCGGCGCCTTTGACCGAGGCGAGAAATTTGATCTCACGGCCGTCGGGACTCCAGACAGGACCGAAGGGCGGGGAGTCGGCGCGGGAGTCGGAGCCGACGCTCTGGCCGATGTTGATGTCCGTGTGCCGGGAGATATTTACCGGTTTTCCGCCGGATGCGGGTACCAGGTACAGGCTGTTGTTCGTGCCGTAGGAACGCTTCAGGTCGTTTCCGATGAAGGCGATGCTCTGTCCGTCGGGTGAGGGGGCAGGGGACCTGATCAACCCCGGAAGCGCGCAGAGTTTTCTGATTTCCCCCCCTCCGGCGGGGACCGCGTAGAGGTTGCGGGCGTGGGTATAATCAGGGTCCTCTTCGGCGTTTCCGGTAAAGAAGATCCGTTTCCCATCCGTCGACCAGGCAGCGGTTTCCACGTCCCAGTCTCCGCGCGTGATACAGCGGGGTCTGCCGCCCCGGGCGGAGACGATGAAGAGGTGGGTGCGGTAGGTGTGGTGATAGCCCCCGCCGTTCATACGATAAGAGAGGCGTTTAATGCGTACGACGTCGCTTTTTTTTTGTTTGGGGAGTCTGTCTTCCCGGGGATCGACAGGTACGCGGCCAAAGAAGAGGATTTTCTTACCGTCGGGCGACCAGCCGGGTTCTGAGACGCCGTGTTTTTCATCGGTGATCTTTACGGCCTCACCGCCGGTGGCCGGAATGATCCAGAGCTGACTTTTCCCTTTTCGCTCTTCTTTTGCATCGCGGGCGGAGAGGAAGAGGATGCGGCTGCCGTCCGGGCTCCATCGGGGGGTGGATTCGGATTCGTTGGAACTGGTGAAGCGCTGCGGGGTGCCGCTGGAGGTGGGAACCCGCCAGATGTGGCTTTCACAGGCGTTCTTTTTCCTGTCGGGATGGAACCGGGTGAGGGTAAAGAGGACGTCTTCGCCGTTGGGAGAGAGTTGCGCATCAGCGACGAGCTGGAATTTGTAGAGATCGTTGCAGGTGATCTTGCGCTTTTTCGGCATGGCAGACTCCGGCGAAAATGCAGGGGGGAGGTCCTTACATTCTTCTGGCAACTCGTTCGGTGAGGGCCTCGATCATACGGCTGCATTCGGCACGGGCCCGGGCCAGGCCTTCGGGGGTGACGGTGCCGCTCTTGAGGTAGTCGAGCACGATCTCTTCGGCGGTGACGTAGTCCGCGCAGGCGCCGGCGACGGCACCGGCGATGTCGGTGGGGATGGTTGTGACGCCGTTGCAGTCGCCGTGGAGCAGGTCGCCGGGGTGGACGGTGAGGCCGCCGACGCGGACGGGGACGTGGACCGAAAGGGTGTGGCAATAGGCGTGTGCGCAGATGGCGCCGTTGCTGAAGGCGGGGAAGCCGATTTCCCGGACCTGGTCCAGGTCGCGTCCGGCGCCGCTGGTGATCAGGCCGGCCGCGCCAAAGGTTTTGTAAGTGGTGCACATGACTTCGCCGAAAGTGGCCGCGACGGACGGGTCGTCCAGGTCCTGGAAGACGACAACGGGTGGGCCCGGGATTTCAGCGAAGGCGGCGACCTGGCTGTCGATGCTGGCATAAACATCGCCTTCGCGGGGCGGGGCGTCCGACCGGTAGGTGGCTGTGGATGCATAGCCGACCATGGGCGGCATTTCGGGGAAGCAGGCTTTGACGCGGCTGTCCATGTAGCCGGTGTTGCGGGGGCGGACGTTGAAGACTTCGATGACGTTGCAGATGGTGGGGGTGTCGTATTTGCGGAGGAGGTCGAGGTCGGATTGGGAAAGGCCTTGCGTGCTCACGGTAGCGGTTCCTTTCGTTCGTTATGCGGGTTCTATGGGAATCAGTTGCTGCTGCGGCCCGGGGGTGAAGGAGAGGACATCCATCGGGCAGACGGTGACACAGATGCCGCATCCGATGCACGAGCTGTTGCCATTGTCCAGCGTTTCCTGTTTCAGGGCAAAGGACATGACGTCGATGCCGACCAGGCAGTTGCGCGAGCACTCGTTGCAGGCGATGCATTTGTCGTTGGACGCAATGTGGTAGCGGCTGATGTTCAGCCTGGTGTAAAGCCGGGACATCAGGTCCATCAGCTTGGCCAGGGGGCACCAGTAGCGGCACCAGATCTTCCCACCCAGGAAGGGGTAGAGGGTTACGGGCAGGATGCCGATGAGCCAGACATCCACAACAAGGCGGTAGAGGCCGATGGACAGGTCGGCCTCCTCTCCGAACAGGCCCCAGGTGTCTTTCACCAGCATCAGGGCGGTAACGGCTGTTGCCAGGATGAGAACGATCAGGTTCATTTTCTCCCATTTGATCGCAGTCTTGCCTTTGGGCGCGAGGTGCCGCCACCGGTCGCCGAAGGTCTCTGCAAGCCCACCGCAGCCGCAGATCCAGGAGCAGTAGCGTTTGCCGTTGAAGAGGACGAAGATGGGGATGACGACGAAGGTGAGCAGCACGCCCCAGACGACCCAGATGTGGTGAGGGTTGTAGAAGAAGGTGTAGAAGAAGAGGGGCCAGGCGTAGACGATGCCGTAGCTGCGCCAGGTCTGTTCGGCGAAAACGGGGTCTCTGGAGAGGTCGGCGAGCCACTGGTATTTGATTGCCCACTGAAAGAGGAATTCCGGAATCACGAAAAAGAAGACCCACTGAAAGCCGAGCAGGCTGACGAAGCGCCAGACCTGAAACCGGTCCTTCCGGTCCAGCCCCCACCGTTTCAGGGCCTGGATGCCGAAGATGGTCATCAGGCCGGTGTACATCACGGTGTACCAGAAGCTCCAGGGGCGGTCGAAAAAGGAGAGGGCGGCGTAGCCCCAGTTTTTGAAGGGCCAGAATTCTTCTCCCTGGCCCACCTTGGCGCCGTAGATCGCATACCAGATCAGGAAGGAAAGGCCCAACCAGGCCCACCGGTCTCCAGAGCGCCCGTAGAGAATAAGCGCAGCCACACAGGCCAGCGCCAGGCCGGCGCCGGCCCAGGCGGATGTGGACAGGGCGGTGTGGGGGACGAGGCCCGTTTCTCCACCGGCGAACCAGAGGCCGACCAGGGCGGCCAGACCGAGGGTTACGCTGCGCAGCAGCGATCCTTCCCATTCGTTTTCCAGTTTGATGCCGAGGGACTTGAGGAATGCGACGGGGAGTTCCGAGCCGATGAGGACAAACGCGTGATGGACAGGGATGTTCAACGCTTCCTTATGGCCTCCCCTGTCGACGGTGAGGGCTGCCGACTGTTCATCAAAATGCGTGACGTTGGAGTTGAGGAGCAGGCGGATTTTGCCCCCGGCAACCGCTGCGTCGAGCGCACGGCTGTTGTCTTTGAAAAACCTTGAGAATTCCCCACGCCGGTAGGAAAGCGTCACCCGGTTCTGTTCGCTGAGCGTCAGGGCGGCCTCCACGGCGCTGTTGCCCCCGCCCACGACCAGGATCTCTTCGTCGTGGTATTCCCGGGGGCTGTAGAGGCGGTGGTAGACGTGTTCCCGGTCTTCGCCGGGCACATTGAGCTTGCGGGGGTTGCCCCGCTGCCCGGTAGCGAGCACGATCCGGCAGCAGCGGTAGCTGCCTCCGGGTGTGGTCAGTTTGAACAGGTTGTGTTCTCTGGTCACCTGGATGAGAGGTTGCTCTGTGCGTACATCGAGGCCATTTTCCTCAACGATCTGGTGCCACCTTCCGATCAGGTCCTCTTTTCTGGCGCCGTCCAGCCAGAGTTTGCCTTTGGGAGGCACGCTGTCCGGTTCGGCGTAGACCCATTTGCCTTCGGGGAAATTCTCGATGGTATTGGCGATTTTTTCCTTTTCGAGGACCATGCAGGAGAGGCCTTTGTCCACCGCGGCCAGGGCGGCGTTCAGGCCCGCTGCGCCCGCGCCGACTACAATGACATCGAGGACACTGTCGTCGGCCCCGGAGGGGCGAGGCAGGGGTGCGATGTGTTCGATGACGTTATAGCCCTGTTCCATCGCCAGCTTGATGACCGGCGCGCCGGCCAGGTCGCCCACAATGAAGAGCCCGGGGATGTTGCTTTCCAGGTTCGCCGACACCTGCGGCCGGCGGGACGGACCGTTGGCCGCGGCGAACAGGTTTTCTTCTGACCATGTCTGGATTTTTTTTATCATTTTCACGTTCTCTTTTCACAATTCAGGAGGAACGTTCCATACGCTGTATCTCAGACTCCATTGTGGGCTGTAGCCGAGCGCCGCACCCCGAGCACTGCCGGGCGGATGGGTGGTTTCCCGCGCCACAGTCGGGGCAGGACATCGGCGAGACCGTTGTCGGAATTTTGGCCAGGTTCGGGGGCAGGTCTACCCGTGCCAGCGGGGATTGTCTGAGTGCAATCAGGACACCGATCAGATGGGTTGCCAGTCCAATAAAAAACCAGGCTGCCGGGGAGCGTCCCTTCCGGAGCGCCGTATGCGTGCAGAAGGCGGCTGCAACCAGCCCCAGGGTGATCCAGATCCCCAGGACCAGCCAGCCGGGCTTGAGCGGCGATTCGGGGACGATATCTTCCTGAAACAGGGCGCCTCTCGGCTGGAGTCTGGAAAAGTATTTCAGCGGGTTGTTGAAAAATATGCGTACGTGCAAAGCCGCCACTGCTACGCGCCGCCCGCGATAGAGAAAGGCCACACCGTTCTCTGCGAGCGGTGTGTTGCAGACGAAACAGCGGTCTCCCTCTTTTATGGGCATCCTGGGATAGTTCTCCAGAGGGTTTTCCGTTTCCTGAGAAGCAGACGTCTGCGTGAACCCCAGTCCCAAAAAGGTGGTGATGACAAAGGCGGAAAGGGCACCTGTGATGCGGTGGCAGCGCGGGTGTGGTTTCATGGCTTTGCCTCGGATTTTCAGCTTCTGTCGGTTGTGAAGTCGACCGGAGCGGACTGCGCGACGAGGGATCGGTCCTGCGCTGAGAGCCGCGTGCCGGCGGTGAGGAGACAGGTGTCGATTTTGTCTCCACGCGTGCGGACGAGGGCAAACTCGGCGTCGGTTTCGATGCCGTTGAACACAAGGGTGCATTCCGGGGCCGCGCTTAAGGCCGTGTAGAGGCAGTCGCCGATGCGGATGGAGAGGCCGCATCCATCTGCCGTGCCTCCGGTCGAGATTTCCGGGGGAGCCGCATCCCTGTCGTAGGGGGCCACGACGACGAGACAGAGAAGGGGGTTGTAAAACCAGTCGTAGCGGAGGCGGGGGTGGTCGAAAAAGGTCTCTGCCCTCCAGCGTCCGGGCCAGGGCGTGACGATCTGGACGTCGCAGCGGTTGCCTTTCCGGCCGCCGATGAGGGTGAACCGGTCCCGCCCGAGTTCGATCCGGTTGTCCGCATGGGTGTGGAGGAGCCAGGAGAGCATGGGGCGCTGCATCGGCTCGAAGGTGAGATAGTCAGCCACGATCAGGGCGGACGGCGCCCCGTCGGGCGAGGGGAGGCAGGCGAGGCGCCGGGTGAAGCGGTCGGCCGAGCGGTGGCTCTCGCCGGCTTCGGATTGGATGCAGGGGATGGGGGCGTCGAGCGCGACGCGACGGATGCCGTCGGTCGAGACCGGCCCAAGGCGCTGCATTTCACCGTGAATGAGGGGGAGGTTGTGGGCTTCACCCAGAGCGCCCAGGCGGAGGACTTCGGTGGTGTCGGGCAGGCGGTCCAGGGCGTAGCCGGAATCGATGGCGAACGATTCTCCGAGGGTGTGGAGGGAGAAGTGGTTGCGGTCAGCCTGTCGGTGTCCGCCGGCAGGAGAGACGTCACAGATGAAGGAGAGGAAAAAATCGTCCCGTTCCCAGCCGGATCGGATGTCCACCAGGCCCCGGTTGGGAAAGTGCCTGGCGGGGGGGAGGCCGGCCCGGTTGGGCGAGAGGGGCACGACGGAGGCGTCGTAGTAGAGGAGATAGCGGGTGACGGTGTCGCTCCAGGCATGGTCGGGCGGTGTCCAGACGGATCCGTCATCGGGTGGGCTGTCGACCTGTCGCCAGACCCACTGGGCCAGGCCGTTCTGCTGTTCGGAGGCAACAAGCGTGGCCCAGGAGACGTTGATCTGGTTGTTGCAGTCGTTCAATGCGTTGAGCCTGCCGGTGGCGGGGATCATCTCGTATGCGAGGCCCTCGACAATGCGTACCCAGCCCGGGTGTTCCACCACGTCTCGATCTCCACACCGGGCAAGCGCATAGGCCAGGGGCCCCAGAAAGTGGAGGGTGGCGCTGCCGTAGGCGGGGCCTTCGTAAAACGCGCCATCCCCATCGTGTCCCTTTTCCAGGAAGAGCAGCGCCCGCCACCTGGCCAGGTCCAGCGCCCGGGCATACCGATCTTCATCCAGGATGTCGACGGACCGAAGGACGAGGGACAGGAGCCCCAGGCCGTACATTCCGATGCAGGCCATGTTGTTTTCGGGCTGCTTTCCTTCCAGGTCGGGAGGATCGTCGAGGAGATAGTCGATGAAGGGGAGGAGGTAGGTCCCGAACCGCAAGACCTCCTCTGTCGGGAGGGCCGGACGGAGGAGGTCGAGGCCAAGCGCAAGCCCGCCCGAACTGACGCCGGCGTCCAGGGGGTTGTCCCGCCAGGTGCGGTAGGGGCGACCGTAGTTGGTGCCGCCGGTGTTTTCGACGATGCGGTGTTCGACGACGGTCCCGAAGATGTCGATGGCCGCTCTGGTGTAGCGGTCGTCCAGGAGAATACCCCCAACGGCGAGGTGTTCGATGGCCAGGGTAAGACGTCTGCCGCCCTGCCTGAGGGTCCACCAGTCGGCCTGTCGCTCGTTGTAGTCGATGTAGTCCTGATGTCCGGGTGTGAGGTACCCCTCGCAAATGTTGCGAAGGCAGCTGTTGAGGGAGCGAACGAGGGGGTCGTCGTCGGTTTTTCGGGCCAGGACCGTGGGGTAGAAGAGATGATCCGGGATGTCCATAGGTCAAACCTCTTTGCAGGTGGAAAGGCGTCGGCCTTTATTCGTGATCTATGTCGCGGGGCATGAATATTTCGTGTTTTTCAGGATTGGAATATCCTTCGATAAAGGTGGGCGACACACCCGAACTGTTCAGCGCGGCCTCCACGATCTGTTTGTTAAAGATGCTGACGTATTCGGAATCCATGTAGTCCTGTACGGGCATCCAGTGGCATTCCTCGATTTCTTCCTCCTGCACGGTGAGTTCGTGGCTCAAGGGGGTCAGGCGACAGACAAAGTAGATGTCGGATTTGTCATACCGGTACCCGTGCCAGTGGCGGAAACAGACCAGGGCGTCGAAACGCGTCCGGACGCCGGTTTCTTCCAGGATTTCCCGAACGATACAGTCTGCCAGGTGCTCCCCCGGGCGCAGGGCCCCTCCCGGGAGTTTGTAGTAGGGGGTTCTGGAGCGCCGGTGTTTTTCACAGACGACCAGGAGTTCGTTTCGGTCGTTGACCACCGCGCCTCCGGCGCCGATGTAATGTGTGGCAAAGGGAGGAATAAAGGCGCCTTCCACCAGGCGGAGGGTGAGCATCAGGTAGTCCTTGCCGGTGTGGTGGAAGGTAAATCCCGCGTCCACGGCGATGGGGATTAACTGCGACCTGGCGATGGGGATTTCCATCCATCCCACCTGAAATCCTTCGGTTTTCCAGGTTTTTACAGAATGATTGAGCCGTTGCTGAAACACCTGAGGGTCTTCCGGGAGTCCATCAGGCGTGGAAAGCACCCCGCCGAAGGGGTTGGTGGTATATTCCAGGACCTTCATCAAACCTCCTTGAAGGTGAAGGTGAAAGGAAGTACGGCCTCGCCTTTGCCCTCTGCCCGCCTTTCTACGCCTTCCGCCGCTTCAGGATGCCCGCCATATTTTTCCAGAAGATCTTTTCGCGCTGCCGGCCGGTGAGGTCGGCCCCCAGAACCTTGCCGACCCCCGCCTCCATGGAGAGGTCGGTGGCAAAGAGGATGCGGTCTACCCCGATCTCCCGAACGGCCATTTCGAGCATGCCGTCGTCGTTTAAGGAGCCGCTTGTGTCGATGTAGACGTTTGGCGAGTCCCGCAGGGTTTTGAGCGACCATGCCCAGTCCCCGCAGATGGGGTGGCCGTCGATGATGACCGCTTCGGGGAAGATGTCGGCCAGGCGCGCAAAGTCTCCGGCGTGGGACCGGTTGGGCTGGGGCGGACGGGTATATTCGGGAGGGATGTACCCGCCGTGGTGGAGGATGGGGACGCCGAGTTCGACGGTCCGTTCAACGATGGGCAGGACGACCGGGTCCCAGCATTTGTACTGGTTGTAAAGCTTGATGCCGATCATGCCGTGTTTCAGGATGCACCGGTCCATTTCGGCCAGGGCCTCTCTCTGGTGGCCGGGGTCGAGGTAGGCATAGCCCAGGATGCGGTCCGGAAACCGCCGCATGGCGTAGCGCACGCTGTTATTGACCTCCCGGACCTGCTCCGGTGTGGCGTGGATGCCCCCCTGGATGGGAATAGAGCAGCAGAGCTGGTCGATTTCCAGCCTGTCCGCGGCTTCGATGACGACCCGGTCGTCCTCAAATCTGCCGCGCCAGCCGACCGAGGCCAGGTTTCCGGCCACGTGCATATGGACGTCGATTCTCATGCCGGCTTTTTCCTGTGTGTTTCGGTAAGTCTAAAGCTGATGCCCGTCCTGTCCGACCCTATCATGAGGGTTCATCCGCTCTGAGGTCAAGCACTTTTTCATCGGTGGGGTGATTTTGACTTGACAGGGGAGGACGGACGGTTGATATTGGTCCGGGATGTGAAACCGATGTTCTTTTATTTTATGTTCCCGTGTCGGGAAGGAGGGAAGGAGGTTAGGATATGAACATCGATTGGAATGCGGCCGGGCAGGAGGCGGTGGCGTGGCTTCAGACGCTGATTCGATTCGATACGACCAATCCGCCGGGGAACGAGCTGCCGCTGGTCCGGCATGTGGCCGAGGCGTTGACGGCGGAGGGGATCGTATCCCGGGCGCTGGCGTCGGAGCCGGAGCGGGGGAATCTGGTGGCCCGGCTGGAGGGTGACGGGTCGGAGCGGCCGCTGCTGCTGCTGTCGCACCTGGACGTGGTGCCGGCAGAGCCGGCGAAGTGGACGCATCCACCCTTTGCAGGCAAGGTGGCAGAGGGGCACGTGTGGGGGCGGGGGGCGGTTGATTCGAAGCTGACGACGGCAGTGGACTTGCAGGTACTGCTGCTGTGCAAGCGGCTGGGACTTCCGTTGAAGAGAGACCTGGTGCTGGTGGCAGCGGCGGACGAGGAGATGGGGGCGGTGTGCGGGGTGCAGTGGCTGGTGGAGCACCATCCGGAGGTGTTCGATGCGGAGTACGGGATCAACGAGGGAGGCGGGTTTGCCCTGCTGATCGACGGGCGCCCGGTCTATACCTGCCAGGTGGCAGAGAAGGGAAGCGCGCCGATGAATCTGGTTGCGCGGGGTCGGCCGGGGCACAGTTCGGTGCCGCATGATGACAATGCGGTTTTTCACCTGGCGCGGGCCCTGCATACGTTGGGACAACAGAAGATGCCCCACCGGGTGCCGGCCAGCGCGCGGGCCTTTTTTGAGGGTGCGGCCGCAGCACAGGAGCGGCCGGAGGTGGCGAATCTGCTTCGGACAGTGCTGCATCCGGAGGGACATCCGGAGGCCCTGAACCGTCTGCCGGTAAATGAGGCGACCCGGCTGATGTTCGATGCGATGGTGCGCAATACCTGCACCCCTACGATGCTGGAGGCGGGGGTGAAGCGAAACGTGATTCCCTCGGAGGCAACGGCCATGCTCAGCGGACGACCGTTGCCGGGCGTGGATGAGGCGACATTTGTGCGGGAGGTTCGGGAGATTGTGGGCGAGGGTGTCGATTACGAGATGGAGGGGATGTTTGCGCCGGGGGTGGAATTCGAGCACGAGACGCCGCTGTTCGAGGCGATACGGGCGTCGATGGCGCGGCTGGACCCGGAGGGGGCCGTGGTGCCCTATATGGTAACGGGCGGGACGGACGCCCGGTTTCTAACGGGGCTGGATATCCAGGTCTACGGGTTTATCCCGATGCGGTATGAACCGGGGATGGATTTTTTCGACCTGTGCCACGCACACGACGAGCGGGTGTCTGTGGACAACGTCCGGTTCGCCGTGCAGGTGCTGTTCGATACGGTCTGCCGGTTGAACGGGATCGAATACTGACAGGGGAGTGTGGAATGTTCAAATTGCGTCTTGGTGTGTCTTCCTACTCTTTCTGGCATTTCCGGGGGGAGAAGGTGCCGATTGAGACGGTGCTGCGCCACGCCCGCCGGATGGGGCTGGACGGGGTGGAGATTCTGCACGTGCAGATGGCCTCGGAGGAGGCCGGATATGTGATGGGGTTGAAGCGGGAGGCGCTGCTTCAGGGGCTGGATCTGTATGCGATTTCAATTCACCAGGATTTCGTCTCTTCCGACGTTGAGGAACGGGCGCGGCAGGTGGACCACACAAAGGGGTGCATCGAGCTGGCCTACCGGCTGGGCATTCCGGCGGTCCGGCTCAACTCGGGACGGTGGAAGACGATCAAATCTTTCGACGATTTGATGGCGGCCAGGGGCGTGGAGCCGCCGCTGCCGGGGCATACGGAGGATGAGGCGTTTGAATGGGTTATTGAATGCATCCGGGCGTGTCTGCCGCTGGCGGAGGAACGGGGGGTGGTGCTGGCGCTGGAGAACCACTGGGGGCTGACCCATACGCCGGAGGGCGTGCTGCGGATCGTGGAGGCGGTGGATTCCCCCTGGCTGAAGACGACGCTGGATACGGGGAATTTCTTAGAGGTTCCGTACGATAAGCTGGCCCTGCTGGCACCGCATGCGGTGCTGGTGCACGCCAAGACCTATTTTGGCGGCGGAGAGTGGTATACGCTTGACCTGGACTACGTGCGGATTGCGGAGATCCTGAAGGATGTCGGTTATACGGGATATGTGTCGATCGAGTTTGAAGGGAAGGCGAACGCGCTGGAGGGGGTGCCGCAGAGTGTTGCGTTGATTCGGTCTGCGTTTGAGAAGCTGTCTTAAAACCCCC
>JAAXHW010000074.1 GCA_012270675.1 Candidatus Latescibacterota bacterium
AAGCTTTAGGTCACAACTTGAGTTAAATAGGACGGCAGAACAACGGCGGGGTTAAGGAGACTCGCAACTTGACCGATCAACGCTCGCATGGTGTTGTTCTTGTCGGGTTACAACAAATGGAAGACCCGATTTAACCGTCCTTGTCGCCTTTAGGACTTTGGAAGGAGCGGCCAGTCCTGTATCAACCCAGGGGGCACAGGACCTTTAGGGGGAAGGTAGAAACCCCAGGTGCTGCTCCTGTCCTACTTCTTTTTTCGCCTACCAACTGTTTCGAGATCGTTGGTAGGCGATTCTCGAACGTGGCGCTGCGCCTCCCCGGACGATGGCTTTACCTGATCATTCCCTCGGTTGCAGTTCATGCTGCACGAAGCCTGGTCCGGGTTTCTGTCCACTGTCCGGCAAGATGACAAGGGGAGGGTCCGGTTCGAGCACGCGTTCACCTTTGGCCCACCGCACGATAAACCCTTTGGGTTGGTTATCCTCAAGTTCAAAGGTGATCCAGATTTCATCGTCCGCCCTGGGGTAGACGACGATGTAAACGCCCCCTTCCCATAAGCCAGAGACGATCAACCCCTGTGAATCAACGCCAACGATGCCGTCCCACGCAAACCCGGCCGTATCGTGCTGCGATACCACACGGCCGAACATGAAAGCGAACGTGTCTGCCTGTGTGTGAAAGGTCCAAAAACCGGACAAGCGCTCCAGGCGCTTTGCCGACTCGCTCTTTGGCGGGTCAGGCGGAGGACCCGTCTTCCCGAAGTTCTGCGCCAGCACCACCAAGTCGGCGTAGTCCACGTCGCCGTCCCTGTCCAGATCGCCTGGTATCGGTTCCTGGGCAGATACAGGCAACGCAACCGCCAGCGACACCAAAAAACATAATCGCAGCATTCTGTCTCCTTTATAAGAAGCTCTCAAGAGGGACCGGGCTTCATCGGCCCGGACGCCGAAGCCCAGGCTGCCCTTTTCATATCCTGAATTATTGACCGCGACGACCTCTCCGCGTTTGTTGAAGATCGGAGAGCCAGACGTTCCCCCGTCGTGTCGAAGTTGTACTGGACCATCCTGTTGGCGACATATCCCCACCATCCACCAGAGAAGGTTTCTTCGTCGTAGGGTCTAAGCGCGCTTATCGTGTAAAATTATTTTGGCACTACTTGAGGTAGAGCAGCCGTTGCGTCTGCACCCCACCGGGATAGCTCAGACGTGCGATATAAATCCCCGTCGATAGCGAGACGCCCCGCTGGTCGAGGACATCCCACCGAATCTGGTAGGAACCTGCGGCCTGGGGCTCATCCACCAGCGTGCGTACCGGCTGACCCAGCACATTGTAGATCACCAACTGCACCGGACCGGGGCTGGACAGGTGGTAGGTTATCAGGGTGGCGCTGTTGAAAGGGTTGGGCACATTGGACGCCAGACCGCTGATTGCGGCCTCTGTCTCGGCTGCGACCAGTGGTTCGACACTGACGATCCGCATACGGCCCCCAAGCGTCAGTTCCAGGACCTGGCATTGATTGCGATTGAGGGGAATGCTGTGCCACTGGCCCACGGTCTCGCCCCCGGCGTTGTGCGCGCGGGCCTGATAGTAACCGCTCACCCCGTCCGCGCTGGAGATGGTCAGGGACGCCTGGCCGTTGGCATCGGTGGAAGCGCTCCAGGCATAGTCGGCGCTGCGGCCGGAGGTGGAGCGGGAAAACGCGACGGTCAAGCCCTCGACGGCGTCGCCCAGGACCGTGACCTCCACTTCCGTACGGGGACCGATCGAGACATCATCGGGTGCGCTCCCATAGAAACCCGACCCAACGACGTAGTAAGTTGGGACTACGCTTCCGTCTGGCCTTTGGATTTCACCGGTGAACTCTCGGGCGTAGCCCACCTTGGGGATGTCGGCTCTGTCGGTGTCGTCAGTGGGGTCATCGAAGTAATACTCCACGAAGCCGCCTTCCGGGCTGCTGGCCGCCGCCTCGATGACCTGCGGCAGAACGAGATGTCCGCTCACGACATCCTGGACAGTCGCTACCAGAGGTTGAAGCTCGAATCTATTCGGAAATGCGCCGTGAAGTAGAATCGTGTTGCTGGTACGATCCAGGATGTAGAGGTACACCGAACCATGTCTCCAGGGCCCGTTCGGATCCCGAAAGGCCATCCTGACCTTCGAGATAGCGCTTATACCTCCAGTTTCGTAGGCTGCGCGAAAGTAGATTATCGCTTGCGTGACGAAGGCCTTCAAGGTTTCGCGGTCCACCACGTCCCTGGCAGTAACGGACGGGTCGCCGTAATCGATCTCTTCTTCAACTACGTGAGTTTCATTGAGATCGAACCCGGCGAGCACCACGATCGGGCTCTGAAAACCGAGTGAGAAGTAGACGCCGGCATAGCCGGAGGCGCCTGGTATGCCTGGTGACAGACCTGGAATAGGCGTGGTCGCATCGAATGCGCCGTCCGGTTCCTGAATCAATGTGCTCATGACGGCGCCGAACGCCTGCGCGGCAACGGCAGGATCGGGAGATGCCAGATTGGCCAGATCGCTCCTGGATACGCCCAGCCCAGAAAGGATCGCTCCATAAATCACGGGGTTGAGCAGCCTGCCCGACAATGACATGTCCTTCGTGTGAATGAACACCCTTCCGTCGGGCGTCAGGCTCACGATGTACGTGGAACCGGAACGCCAAATTCCATCGTCCTGCCTTGTGAGACATCCGATGTATGCCGCTCGTTCAAGAGTCGGTTGTCCCCGGGACTCGCTCCTAAAGAAATCTCTCGCGGCCAGCGCGAAGTCCATCAGGCTGCTGCTGCCGTCTTCCACCTGTTGCGCCGTCACACTCGGGTCCGGAGGAGGCGTCACGCCGGGAGGGAGTGGACAAGCTTCCTGTGTCTGCGCCAGGGCGGGACGTACATCGGAAAAGACGCCGGCCAGCATGAGCAGGCCGACAATATGAATCGTTGAAGACGAAGTGAGCAATGTTCGAGCTTTCTTCATGATGGTTCTCCTTCTCGAAAAGACAGGCTCACTAAGGTTAGAAACCATCAGCAGGATGTTAGTGGGTCTCCAACTCTCCGGATCAGATACGGCCCGCGCCCGAAATTCTGTACCGCGTCCTGGGCTGCGGCCTCAAACGATGGACTTGACGGATCAGGGTGTTATGGTTTATTTTTTTTAAAATATAACCCACATATGTGATGTTTTGGTGATCTTTCGGGGCTATTTTGTGAATATTCAGTGAGTTTCTCGCAAAAAAAGCCGGACCTGCGTCCGGCTGCAACATGCAAAATGGTAAATTTCGGGGTGGCTGCCACCCGGTCAGGAGGGAAAATGGAGCCAGCGGAGGAGCTTGAACGAGAAATCGTGACGCTACGGGAGCGCCTGTCCCGGTTGACCAGGGCGAGCCTGCGCATCAACGAGACCCTGGAATTCGAGACGGTGTTGCAGGGGGTCCTGGACAGCGCCCGGGCGCTGACCGACTCCCGCTACGGTGTGATGACTCTGCTGGACGAGGCGGGGCGGATCCAGGATTTCCTGGCCTCCGGGATGACCCCCGAACAGACCTGGCAGCTTTGGGAGTTGCCGGACGCGATGCGGTTCCACGAGGCCCTCAGCCAGACCCAGCAACCATTGCGGGTGCGGGACTTCCTCGGCCACCTTCGGTCCCTGGGCCTGCCCGAGTTCCGTCAGCTCCTGCCGGTGGACTCCGTGCTGTCCTTTTTGGCCGCGCCGGTTCGCCACCAGGGGGAGTGCGTGGGCCACATCTTCCTGGCCGGGAAGGCGGGGGGCCGCGAGTTCCCCCCGGAAGACGAGGAGACCCTGGTGATGTTCACCGCCCAGGCGGCGCTGGTCATATCCAACGCCCGCCGGTACCGCGAGGAACAGCGGGCCAGGACCAACCTTGAGACCCTCATAGACACGTCGCCGGTGGGGGTCGTTGTCTTCGACGCGAAGACCGGAACCCCGGTGTCGCTCAACCGGGAGGCGAGAAGGATCGTCGACGACCTGCGGATGCCGGACCAATCCCTGGAGCAACTCCTGGAGGTGGTCACCTTTCGGCGGGCAGACGGCCGGGAGTTCTCCCTCGAAGAGTTTTCGATGTCCCAGCTCCTGAGCTTCGGCGAGACGGTACGTGCCGAGGAGATCGTCCTCCAGGTCCCCGACGGCCGCAGGGTGAGCGCCCTGGTGAACGCTACGCCCACCCGCTCGGACGACGGGGGTATGGAGTCCTTTGTCGTGACCCTGCAGGACCTGAAGCCGCTGGAGGATCTGGAGCGGCTGCGGAGCGAGTTCCTGGCAATGGTAAGCCACGAAATGCGGATCCCGCTGGCCGCCATCAAGGGCTCAGCCGCCACCGTGCTGAGTGACACCCCGGGCCGGAGCGCCGCCGAGATGATCCAGTTCTTCCGCATCATAGACCAGCAGGCGGACCAGATGAGCGGCCTGATCAACGACCTGCTGGACGTCGCGCGCATCAAGACGGGTACCCTGCAAATCAATCCCGAACCGGCGGCAGTGACCAGCCTGGTGGAACTGGCCAGGGACGCCTTCCTTGGCGAATCGGGCAGAAGCGACATCCACATCGAGTTGGCGCCCTCCCTCCCTCCGGTGATGGCCGACCGCCGGCGCATTGTCCAGGTCCTCGGCAACCTCCTTTCCAACGCGTCCCGGCACTCGCTCGAGACCACGCCCATACGGGTGACCGCCGTTCGGGATGGGCTCCACGTGGCGGTCTGCGTGGCCGTGGCGGTCTGCGTGGCCGTGGCGGTCTGCGTGGCCGTGGCGGTCTGCGTGGCCGATCAAGGCGCTGGCGTGTCTGCCGAGCGCCTGCCGCACCTGTTCAGAAAGTTCGCCCGGTTCGACAGCGAGGACCGGGCGGGCGACGATGCGGGATCGGGCTGGGGGCTGGCCATCTGCAGAGGTATCGTGGAGGCCCACGGTGGCCGGATATGGGCTGAGAGCGAAGGCGTGGGCCTGGGGACCCGGGTCACTTTCACCATTCCAATCGCCGACGAAGCCGGAATTGTCATCCGCCCCGGATCCGCTGAGACGGCCGACAGCGGGCGGCAGAAGGGGAAGCAGCGAACGCCCATCCTGGTTGTGGACGACGACCCGCTGACGCTGCGGAACGTCCGTGACGCCCTCTCGACAGCCGGCTACCTCCCCTTCGTGACCGGCAACCCGGACGAGGTGCCCAGACTTATGAAGGAGCACAGTTCCCGACTGATAGTGCTGGACCTGGCGCTGCCGGGGACCGACGGGGTCGCGGTGATGACGGACATCGTCGGGGTCGCGGACGTACCGGTCATCTTCCTTTCCGCCTACGGCCACGAAGATGCAATTGCCCGGGCCTTCGACGCGGGCGCCGACGATTACATCGTCAAACCCTTCTCACCGACGGAACTGGCGGCCAGGATCAGAGCGGCCCTGCGTAAACGGACGGCGCGCGAGCAGACCGTACCGGACGAACCCTTTGTGCTGGGAGATCTGACTATCGACTACGCCGGACGCAAGGTGACCGTTGCCGGGCGGCCGGTGCGCTTGACCAACATCGAGTACCGGCTGCTGGTGGAGCTTTCGGTCAACGCCGGTCGGACAGTGACCTACGAGGATCTGCTACAACGGGTTTGGGGCAAGTGGGACTCCGACGACACGCGAACGTTGCGCACCGCCGTGAAGAATATCCGTCGTAAGCTGAGCGACAATGCGAAGAACCCAACCTACATCTTCAACCAGCCTGGTGACGGCTATCAAATGGGAATGACCGAATAGACGGGACCCCGGTGGGCAGGCCTGGATGGGTTGCTTCCGCGCAGACTGTCGCGTGTCACCCCCGCTCCGACACCGGCAGGGCCACCCGGAAGACCGTACCCTTCCCTTTGCTGCTCTCGCAGGAGATCCGCCCGTGGTGGTTCTGCACGATCGCATACGAGATCGACAGCCCCAGCCCCGTACCCCGGTCCGCCTCCTTGGTTGTGAAAAAAGGCTCGAAGATCCGCTCCCGGTCCGCCTCCTCCATCCCGATGCCGTTATCCTCCACCCGGGCGACCACCCACCTGGTGTCGTGTGTTTCGCACCGCGTCCGGACGGCTATGCGCTTCTCAAACGCGCCGCTTCCGCCGGCCTCCTGCCGTGTCCGTTCATCCAGGGCGTCCCGGGCATTGTCCAGCAGATTCATGAACACCTGCTCCACCGGGTACGGGTGGCCCCACACCAGCGGCAGGTCCCCGGCCAGGTCCAGAGTGAGTGCAATGCCGTGGTTCTTGAGCTGGGCGCCGATCATCCTCAGGCTGTTGTGGATGACCTCGTTCAGGGAAAACTCCCCGCGCGGTTCCTCGGACACATCCCGGGAAAAGACGCGCATGTGATCGACCGTACCGGCCATACGTTCAACAACCTTCCGGACCTTCTGCATCATCTCCTTCAAGTCTTCAGGCGGCAGGTCCAGACCCTCCATCAGGCGGGAACAGACATCCCCTGCCGTGGTCTCGATAACCGTCAGCGGCTGTTTGAGCTCATGCGCCACCCCGGCGGCCATCTGCCCCAGCGAGACCAGCCGGGCCGACTGGAGAATCTGCATCTCCAGCTCCCGGGCCTCCAGCGTTCGGGCAATCTGTCCGGCCGTCTCGTCCAACAGCGCCCCCTCCTGGGACCGGGACAGCACCACGCTGCTGAACAGGTGCAGCCGCCCCCGCTCCCTACCCCCCCAGGCAATCGGCCGTTTGTAGTGCACCCGGGCATGCACGCCCTCCTCCCCGAACCGCCACTCCTGACCATCGTGTTCGATCAGCACGCCAGCCGATGTTGCCCCCTTCAAGACCTCCACCATAACCCCCCCGGCGTTGCGGATCACCGCCTCGGCGGACCGCGCCGACTCCAGGGCCGCGCGCAGGCGGTGGAGGTAGCGCATGTGCTCAAGCTGGGCGTCCAGCCTTACCCGTTCCGCCATCTCCTGTTTCAAAGCATCGTTGGCGTCCTGAAGCGCCGTATTGGCCTGTTCGAGCTTCCGATCCCGCATCACAATGCGGGAAGCCTGGAGCGTCACCGTCCCCACAAAGACCACGACCATCGCAATAAACCAGGGCTGCCGCCACACCACGGCAACCACCGTAAACTGCGTGACCGCCGGCGTGGCATCCTCATTGAAATCCCGGTCCCGTGCCTTCACCTCAAAGGTATGCGCCCCGCTGGCCAGGGCCTGAAAAATGCGGCTCCGTTCGGAAGAGAACACAGACCACTCCCCCCCATCCAGGCGCCAGGCATATTGGAGGTCCCCATCCGGGGTGATACGCCAGGGATCTGCGCCCGTCCACGCCAGGGGGGTATTGCCCGGCTGGGAGACCTCACGCAAAAACAGGGTGATCTCCGTCTCCGGAGCATCGGTATCGGGCCGATAGCGGATTGTGCGCCACACCCACCTGCTTTCCTCCCTGAACGCGGTATTGATCCACAGCGCCCCGTCCCGGGACTGCCGGAGCGATCCGGCCCGGTCAAGGTGCAGGTCCGGAGAAACGGCATGGGTCGTCCAGGAACGCCCGTCGAAACGGCTGATCCCCTTTTCCGTTCCAGCCCAGATGCTGCCGTCAACCGTCTGCAGAATACTTCCGACCGCGTTATCCGCCAGCCCGTCCCGCACACCGTAGCGGGTCCATGCCCGCCCATCGTAGTGAAACATACCATAGGACCGGTGCCCCACCCAGAGGTCTCCCTTTGCAGTGGCATACACCACGTCGATGAAGGGTACGGTCAGCTCTTCCGGTTCCTCCACCAGCGTCCAGGAACCCCCATCGAACCGGGCCAGGTCATATCCCCCCGCCCAGATCGTGCCATCGCTCGTCTGTCCAATGCCGTAAGCCATCATGGGCGCCCCGGGCGGGGCATAGTACGTCCAGGTCTCCACCCCGGACGGTTCACCGGACCGCCTCTCCTCCCTGTTAAAGCGGAGCAGGCCAACCTGGTGCTCCCTATTCCAGGGAATATCCGCCCCGAACCAGAGTGCGCCGTCCAAAGACTCGTAGACCCCCTTCGCACTGATTGACCAGGAAAGCGGGGAATGCACCTTTAAAGACCACCCCTTCCCGTTGAACCGGGCCGTAGCCGCTGTGTTCTGGTGACTCCCCGCAGCCCACAGCGTGCCCTGCCGGGTTGCGATGAGCCTGCGAGGGAAATCCATCAGCCCGTCCTCCACGCCATAGCGCGTCCACCTCCCTCCGCCCTGCCCCGAGCCTGCCGAAGCGGTGTAGCGCACGATGCTGCGCATACCGCTGGTATCCCGGGCCACAAACCACTGCGACCCATCCGACGTCTCACACTGAAAGTACAACCCCTTGTAGCTCGTCCACCGATCTGTCCCGTAGTCCAGCCGCACCGCCTCCTGGCCCAGACCCGCCATCCACAGCGCCCCGTCGGACGCCTCCAGGAGGCGGACGCGATGGGAAGAAACCGGCACCTCCCCGGACCGGTACACGCGCCATTTCCCATCCCGAAGGGCGTGAAGGGCGAACTTTCCGCCGACCCAGAGCGTCCCGTCCCCCGTCTCCAGAATAGAGGTACTGTGGTCATACCCTCCCAGGTCCTGCAGCCGGAAGCGCGCCCAGGTCTTCCCATCGAACCGGTTCACCCCCTTCCGGTTGTTGTCCGAGACCGTCCAGATCGTCCCATCCCGGGTCTGGGCAATACAGGGGTGATTGCCCGTGTCCAGACCGTCCTGTTCCGTGTAGAGCCGCCACGCCGCCGGATCGTCAGACCGGATTCCGCGGGCATCATAGCGGACAACCTCACCCCTCAGCAGACCGAACCACATAGCCCCGTCCCGGTCTTCAAAAACATCGACAAGCTTGAAGCGGCGGTAGGTCCCCTCCACTGACCCCCGCGTGAAACTCACCTCAAAAGGACCGGGACGCCCCTCCCGCTGCACGGTCAACCTCACCTGACTGCCCACAGGCCCGCTCAGCCGGCCCTGCGTCACCTCAGGCACGCCATCCACGGCCATGACACGGTCTCCGGCCTTCAGACCCGCCGCCTCTTCCCGCCCCGCCAGCGCCCAGACGATCCCCTGCTGCGTCATCCGGATACCGACGGGAATCTCTTTGATCCAGGGATAGGTCGGCACCGCACGGTCCGGCACGATAGAGACCCGCACATAGGGCGCAAGCATCCGGACCACATCGCCGATCCCCTCACCCGTGTAAAGCGTAGCGCCCCCCGCACTCAGATGCAGCGCACCCCACTCCGTGCCCGCCCACAGGCTCCCATCGGACGCCTCCACCAGATCAAGAACATACCAGAACAGGTCGCCCTCCGGAGGAAAAACACGACGCCAGACCCCTTCCCTGAACCGGCTGATCCCCACCTCCGTACCCGCGTATACGCTGCCGTCCCGCGCTGCGCAAAGCGTCCACACCGACGCGCCCAAAAGACCATCCTCCGGCGTATAGACCTTCCAGTTCAGCCCGTCATAGCGCCGCGCCCCCCCATCCGTACCGAACCACATATTCCCATCCCGGTCTTCGACCATGCACTGGAGCCCCAGCCCCTTCAGCTCCGGGAAAAACCGCCAGCGCCAGGACTCCAGGACCGGATCGGGCTGCACCGGCTCGTAGGGCCGCACAGCCGGGCACTCACCCGTGGCAAGTGCCAGAACCACACCCGTAAGGCCAAGCATACGGATCATAACAACGCCACCCCCAAATGGAAAAGGGCATCCCCCTGCTGTCGGGGGCATGCCCGCCAAACCCGGATCCTTCAGGAGCCCCCGCCTCCCCCACCTTCGCTGCGGGGGGGACGGGGCTTTTCCGCGCGTTTCCGTCCAGCAACACTGTCCAGCAACACCCCAGAGGTTCGCAGGGCACAAACGCCCGTCTCCAC
>JAAXHW010000075.1 GCA_012270675.1 Candidatus Latescibacterota bacterium
GAAAAAGGCCTCGCCGAAGGCATGGGGAGGGTGGGCGGGGGGGTGCAGGTCTGTGGGTTGTTGCGCGGACAGCAGTCACCACAAGCCCCCCCACCGGCGCGCATGCGGGCGAGACGCCCGCGCTCCCAGGTTTTTCGAAGGCATGGGAAGGAAGGGCGGGGGGGTCTACCTCTGACTTCGGCCTCACTCCGCAACCCTCACTGGCTGCCCGCCCTTCCGCGCCGACGTCCACGCCGCCTCGGTCAGCTGGATTACCCGCAGCCCGCAGATGGCCGGCACCTGGACCTCATCCCTTCCCAGAATGGCATCCACAAAATTCCGGTCCGGACCGCTGAAACGCGACGGCAAAGGCCCGACCTCCACCGGGTCCTGCCCCCCGTACTTGCAAATCAGCCTATCGTTCCGAAGGTAGAACACCCCTCTGGACCCCCAGATCGTGATATCCTCCCAAATTCCCGGACCCACGCAATTGCCCACCACCGACAGATTGGCCAGCGCCCCGTCGGCAAACCGGATCGACAGCGCCGAATTGACATCCACCTCCCCGTCAAAATACGCCATAAAGGCCGAAACCTCCGCCGGGCGCTGATCGGTCATCCACAGCACCACATCCAGCAGGTGGCTCCCCGAATCATTCAGCTGCCCCCCGCCTGACAACGCGTGCACCTGCCGCCACCTCCCCTGCTGGCTCCGATACCAGTTCTGGTCCTGCAGCGCTGAAATAAACTGCACCTCGCCCATCTCCCCACCCAGAATCTGATTCCGGATAAACCGGAACTGAGGGGCGAAATGCCGCTGGTAGGACACCATCAGAATCCTGTCCACCTCCTCGGACCGCTCGATCACCTGCCGGGCGTGGTCCACCGTGCAGACCATCGGCTTCTCCGTCAGCACGTGCAACCCCCGGTCCAGACCCTCCATAATCTGCTCAAAATGCAGCGTGTGCGGCGTGGAAATCTCCACCGCGTCCATCTCCACCGAATCCAGCATCTCCTTATAATCCGTAAACCTGGGAATACCCTCTGCCCCTGCCAGCCGCTCGAACAGCCTCCTGAAACTCTCCTCGCTCACATCGGCCAGCCCCACCACCTCCACCTCCTCCATCTCCATCAACCGCCGCAAATGCCCGCCCGCGTTCCCCCCACACCCGATCATCCCAATGCGCACCTTCTCCATCCCATCGCTCCTTTCCGCTGTCTTCAACCTCCAATTCCCCTGCAATCTTCAGAAAATCGCCTGTGAGGCCAGCAGGCCACCGGTTTCGATGACGCAGGGCGGTTCACGAACCGCCCCTGCAAATGCAACACCCTGGGCAACCACGAGGGGTGCCCCTACAAATACAACGACAACCACGAGGGCGGTTCACGAACCGCCCCTACAAATGCAACACCCTGGGCAACCACGAGGGGTGCCCCTACAAATGCAACACCCTGGAAATCACCCCTCCCCCGGCCCCTCCCCGCAACGGGGAGGGGAGAGAATGCGCCGCATCCTACACCCGTCACGCGCCTACTCCGGGTGGAAGGACAATGAGCAGGGCAGACAGGAATGTCTGCCCCACCTTCACACCCGCTTCCTCGATGGCTCGTCAAGTTCTAACAAAAAAGGGCCGCCGGACCAGATGACCGGCGACCCTTGTGAGACCCTTCAACCAGCGCTTTACTTCAACAGCAGCATCTTCTGCGAAGCAGAGAACGAACCGGCTTCAACCTTTGCAATATACACACCGCTTCCCACACTGCGGCCCAGGTTGTCCTTCGCGTCCCACTGGACCTGATAGCGGCCCGCAAGCCTCTGCTCGTTCACCAGTTGCCGCACCATTTGCCCGGTTGCATCGTAAATCACAATCGAAATCAGGGCATCAGTCGGCAAATCGTAGGAAATCGTCGTGCTGGGGTTGAACGGATTCGGATACACATTGGTCGCAAACTCGATCGGCACGTCTACAAACCGCTCGCCCAGAGTAACCTCAACCGCGTTCGACCGGTGAATCGTACCGTCCAGGTCCACCTGCTCCAACACGTAATAGACCTTCTCCGCAGACGGCAGGCTATTGTCCACAAAACTGTAGCTCAGCAGCGCGTCCGAAGTTCCGGCGCCCGGAATAAACTCGCCAACGGGCTCATAGGTCTTCCCGTCCACGCTGCGCAGCATCCGCCAGCCCGCGTTATTCGTCTGAGAAGCCGTCGTCCAGTTCAGCACCACCCCGGCTTCGGCCATCTCCCCGCCGAAAGAAGCCAGCTCGACCGGGTTCTCAAGACTGAACTCGACCGTGACCGTATTCGTGGTATCCATTCCGGAGTAAGCGTAAGCACTGAGACTTCCCGCATCCCCCATGCCCTTGGCGTAAACCTTGATCATCGTCCCCGTGGTGGCGAACATCATCCCATCCATCATCATCCCTTCCTGATCAAGCACGGTGATGTCAAACGACCCTTCCCTTGAAACACTCCACGAAATCGTATCGCCCACTGCGAAATTCTTGGCCACAATCGTAACCGTATCGGGAGCAGCGTCGGCGTCCCGCTTGACAGCAACGGGATCGGCGATCATCATGCCGCCCATATCCAGAATGGCCAGCTCCGGCGCCTTGGGCTGCTCAAAGGTGATCATAGCCATCGAAACGTTCAGGGAATCCTCTTGGGATGCGACAAGTCCCCCCGTCTGAATCACGGCCTCGCTCACCGAAAGGGTCGTCCCTTCGGGAATATCCCGCTTGGCAATCAGGGTAAATACCCCCAGGAGCCTGTTATCCTTAAAGGGAGTATCCTGAAAGGTCAAAAAGATGGCCCCTGCAGCCCTCATCGAGACAATCCCTGCAGCCGCTTTGGCAGGGTCAATCATCAGCGTATCGGCTGTAAAGTTGTCCGAAAAGATATTGTCCGTATCGTCAAACAAAAATGCCGTGAGGGACCCCCACGGTGCAGGGGCGTCGCTGACATATATTTCAATGTCCACCGTATCGCCCTCTGCCGGCGGTACAACACTCGTGACATGATTATTCGTCCTGTCGCCGAACATCATAGCCATCATCGAATCGTCTTCAGCCGGTGCATAGCCGTCCAGCAACAAGTTCACACCCTCGTAAGGCCCGGCCTCCGCATGCCCAACCACAACAAAAGAAAACAGCGCGAAGGCTGAAATAAACCAGACAATCTTCCTCAACTTGAACATCAATCACGCCCTCCTCTTCACCTGAAAATTTGCCTCTCAGGACACCCGCCGGGCCGATCCAATCAGCCCGAGGTTAACAATAAAACACAGGTATGGGAGCCCCACCCTGCTGGTGGGACTCCCATACCCGACGGATTTACTTGAGGAGCATCAACCGCTTCACGTCGTGGAACTTTCCGCCCGTTGCGAGCTGGTAGAAGTAAATCCCACTCGACACGGGCACGCCCCGATCGTCCGTCCCGCTCCACTTCACCTGGTACCGACCTGCCGACTGCCGCTCGGCCACCAGCGTCCGGACCACCTGACCCACAATATTGTAGATCCGGAGGTGGACGTCGGAGCCTTCCGCCAAGTTGTACTTGATTGTGGTTTCGGGGTTGAACGGGTTCGGGAAGTTCTGGAACAACGCGAACTCGGTAGGCGTGGTCTCAACATTCAACGCGCCCAGGACAACCATCCGATTCGAGAGCATCCTGTGATCGAACACGATCCCCTCGATAAGCTCGAACCGGGCATTGTCCTCGAACTCCTTCAGAACCTTGAAGGTCAGCGTAACGACCGACCCCTCGCCACTGACAACTTCACCCTGGATCAGCGAGTTGGCAATCGTAATCTGACCGGGCTGCTCGGACCGTTTGAAGAACACCGGCGTCTCACCGCCCGCAGACTTCAGCAGGTCTTTCTCAGACGGCGCCGCCTCTACGAACTCGAACTTTTCGGGATCGTAGGTCAGCACAAATCCGAAGCCCCTCAGAGCCTTTGTGTTGGCCAGCGAAACGTCCAGCGAAATCTGCTTCCCGGCCAGCACGCGCTCGGTATTGTTGCTGAGCAACATCTCGGCATTCTCGTTCACACCCGGCCTGGGAACCATAACCACCTTGGTCGCCGCAATCGGCCGACCGTTCCTTAAACTGGGCTTGAGGCCGAACGTGCTCGCGAAGTTTTGCAAGTCTTGCAGATCGACCGATCCATCCTGATCCGTGTCGGCCTGCTCGAGATAATTCGCATCGTCTTCGGCCGAACCGAAGGCGCCTGCGAGCGCAACCAGGTCCCGGATACCCGGGGTAAAGTCGGTCCGCCCGGGAGACAGATCCACAACGTAGATCAGCTTCCCATCGGCGTCCGTAAAGCTGACATACCCCGTAACCGGCACCGAGAGCGTTTCGCTCGGCACCTGGTTGTCCAGGTCAGCCGCGTCAACGCGGTAGACCGCCATTGAAGCCTCTTCAGGCACGTTGTCATCGATGAAGGTGGTGGTCCCGCCTTGCACCGAACCCACCATCTCCATCTCCCCGTCGTCCAGACTCCGCCAGATATTGTAGTTCGCCACGCCGGGGATGACAACCGCGTGCCCACGATAGTTGATATAGCCAACGATCCCATCATCCGCCGAAGCCGTCCAGCTGAGCGTGATATTTCCGTCTTCACCCAGCTCACCCTCAAGCTTGGTGGCCTCCGCAGGCGGAATATTGTCAATCGCCCCGGCCGGCGCCTCGGTAACGGTCCGTGCGGACACCAGAGGGCTGGCATGGGCCGACGTGCGGATGCTCAGTGGCACCGTGGAAGTGCCCAGCAGAGGCGTCAGATCAGGATTCATAGGCGCAAAGATGAGGTTCTTCTGGTCGCCCAGAATCGACTTCACATAGTCCTGAGGCGGCGAGAACACCCTGGACAGTTCCTCGTGCGAAAGCACGCGGTTCGGGTCAATATTCAGGAACTGCGCCATAAGCTGCACGCTCTCCTTCGTAAACACCCGCTTGCCCGCTGCCACCCGCGCCGAACTCTGACCGCCCGCATAGGCCTGGATGGCCCACATGGTAGGCTCGCCGTCCGTCACGGGCACCACCGCCCGAACAATGCCGTCATCACCGGCCTCTCTCCCGCCAATCTCAGCCCAGCTTATCCACTCGGCCCGTGACGAATCCGACACCGTCGCCGTACCATCTTCGCCGAGCACAGTGTTAGTCATCAGCTGTCGCCAGAGCTGGTAATCCATCGCGCCCTCAGAGGTCGGGAAGCTCACCAGAATGTACCCGCCCTGGTCGCCTTCTCCCGTCGGTCCCAGATAGTCCTGCACCACCAGGTTGGCAGGCGCAGCCAAGTCGGCAGGCACAACCGGTTCGGCAGCATTGCTCCCCGAAGCATACTGGGCCTCGCTGGTCGCGTTCGGATCGCCCGGAATACTGGAGGTCCGCACGGTGATGACCATCCCGGTCCCCTGAGCAGGCGTAACGCCGGAGAATTCGCTCCCACCGGCCTCAACTGTCTGCACCCCAGACGGCAGTGCAACACCGGGGATGTTTGCGGATAACATAACGAAGACCGACGCAAGGATATGATCCGGGTTGTCCGCCTCAAGCGCGGCCGTCAGAAAGTCCCTACCCTCGGCGTGGTTAACGTCGACTGTGCTGTCCCCAAACTTGGCAACCTTTGTGCTCGGGTTCCCAAACGAGTCGGAGGGAGTCACGGTGACCGTAAACGGCAGGCTGTTCTGCTGAACCTCCACAGTGTAGGAGTCGAACTCGCCGGCCTCCCAAGAGAGGGGCTCGCTCTTGCCTCCCACGTCCACCACCGTCATCATCGTTTCTTCGCCGGTATCCTGATCCGTGCTGGTCGCCGAGGACGTGTCCTGAACAGCAATAGTGACACCGGAAACAGCCGTTTCGGTGGTTATCTTGAGCGTGTATTTCCCAAGCACCCACCCGTCGTCGTCCAGGCTCACGGTCCCGTCGGCGTTCCTGGTGTTGGCATCACCGCCAACCGTGAACGCAGCGGAGATGTTATCTCCCTCCGCCCCCCAGGCCGAGACCAGCACATTAGCCATATCCTGAGGGTATATCACCGCCTGCCGGTCTTGCATCGTATCCCAGGCCGTGACGATCAGAGACAGATCCTGACCCACGATCGACGCATTCGGCAATTTCTTCTCGTCGTCGTCCGGGTCCGCCGGGCGCTCGACCTTGAAGATATGCGCTTGCGGATTGTCGAAATCGTCGTCGAACGTCAGCGTATCCGGAGCGGTCAGCATAACATTCCCCGCCACGTCCTCTGCATAGATCTGCAACGTAAACCTCAGGTCGTCATCGTCGGCGTCAAACACGCTTCCGAACTTGACCTGAATGTCCTCGCCCACCTTTGACAGGTCGCCTTCGGCCACGGACTTGATCTTGGTCGAGGCGGATTCCCCCGCAGCAACAAACTCAACCCAGCGGACCTGGATCGAATCGGCCGCTTCGTTAATCTTCATCACAACATCCACGGTCTCCGAGGTGACCGTATCCGCTGCGGAGGAAGTGGGGAAGAACTGGGTAAATTCAAGGGGCTGGTTGTCAAGCGTAACGCTTTGCTCATCCGTACCCGTGTTCCCTTGGCTGTCCACGGCCGTGACCGTCACCGTCACCACATCGCCGGCCGCCGCCGTAGCCTTGTAATGAACATCGTAGCCCAGCGTATCCGTTGTATTACCCCCAAAAAACGCGAGTCCATCAGTCGTCGAGTCCCCCACGGCAATCGTGAGCTTTGAGAGCACCTCGTCTATGTGGACCTTCAGCGGGTTCTGCGCGAACGTTAGCTCTCTAACCCTGCGCTTGTTGTCATCGTTCACATCAATATACGTCATAGCAGCGCTGCTGTCCATGCCCGTGATGGAGCCGGAGGGGGGGATAATGTCAACCTTCGGCGACTTGCCATCAATCCTGTGTTGATCACGCCCTGCCACCCCTGCGGGGGTAGCGGCATTGATGTCAGTCCCGCTCAGGTTTCCTGACGCGTCGAAGAGGAATGCAATCACCTTGGCGTTAGATATGTCCAGCTCCCCTTCTTCGATCACATCCTCTGCGGCGATCCATCCATCTGCATGACGATCCTGCTTCAGCTCTGTATTGTCAAACTCGTACATCTTGGTTGCGTTTTCAGCGACATTCGCCACCATCTGCTCACCTGTGGGATTGGGATCATGGCCGCCATAACCATCCTCCTCACCCGATTTCAACAAAAACACCTTGATGCCGTTCTCCGCACCCGGATTCGAATAATAGACTCGGACCCTCAGAGTGTCGCCAACCTTGAAGACCGTCGTGTAGTAGTTCAGGAAGCTCGGAGGGTCTTGAGCATCAAAAGCCGAATCACGACTCGCACCCAGGAGCCTTACACTGTCGATGGTAGTCTTCACGCCCGTCGGCCGGGAGTTATCAACGTCGAACAACTTGCCATCGCCCACCGTGGTGCCGCCCGGCACAACCGTGTTCTCTTTCGACAGGTTGGTCGTCCCGCCATCGTCCCCGTCAGCAGTTGCGTAATTGACAGTACAGCGAACCGCAAAGCCACCGCCCGAGTGCCTGTCTTGCTTCCCGGCGTTGATCGGAAACCTGACGACAAAAGTATCCACTGCAGTATTTTGTTTGTCTTTCTTACTCCAGATCGGGGCACCGGCCATGTCTGTGTCGTCTTGCACTGTACCGCCGGTTATCACCTGCGGCATGGTACCAATGAGTGTCCCCATTTCTACAATGCCTACGCTCAACTTAGTAAAGCCGGCAATAGGCAAGGCGTAGACATGCACGGTCACCGTATCCCCGATAACGACAACCGAACTATCGTCGGGAGCAATGAGAGCAATCTGGAAATCTTCCTCACCCCCAAACAGATCGCCAGACGCGCCAACAACAAAAACGAGCGCCACACAGAGGCTTAACACGCGTTTAAACATTATAAAAACCTCCTTAAAAAGTACTGAGAATCAACAACGGGAAGTAATGAAGCAAAACCTGCAACTTGCGAAATCCTCCTGAACACCGGGCCTCACACCAACAAGGGGGGAAGGTGCAAGCCCATCAGGGGAATAACCACGACTATGACACAATAAAAATACCTCCCTTCTTTCCAACACTTGCTTTCAACAACCTGAGTCTCCGTAGATCTTTATGAAATTTCACTGTGGTTTACGCATATAAATCCCTCCCGCGATCACAAAAATATGACAAGTTCACACGATACAGCCCCTTATATGTAGAGGGATGAGCTTAAGTATAAGCAACGGAAAACCTACTGTCAAGCATTTTTTTACCGTTTTTCAACGTCAAACGTGACTTTTTTTTAACACTTATTTTCAACACATCACTTTATAAGGGGTCATTCAAAAAAAAAAACAGTGCTGTTGAAAAACAAGGGGTTAAGAAAAGAAATCACACATCGCGTTTTTTTATGGTCTGAAAACCTTTTTCTCCTGCCCCGACACCGGCCGGAAGCGCCTCGCTTCCGTACCCCCGGAACCCCAAGGGATAGGGGTCTGCGACGCCAAAACACAATATAAAGCACTCTCCCGACCAAACAGCTCCCTACCCCCGCTCGTGTTTAATCCGCCCGATTTCATCCCGCAGCTTCGCCGCCTCCTCGTACTCCTCGCGCGCAACCGCCTCCTGAAGCTTCGCCTTGAGGGTCACAACCCGGCTCTGTTCCCCTCCCTGGTCCCCCCCCATCACCAGGCCTGCCTGCGCCGGATGCTCGGCAGGCAGGTGGTCCTTTGCGTCTTCCACCTCAACCCCGGCTTCAACCGACTTCTCCACGGCAACCCCGGCCTCCCGGACCACCGCTTCCTCAACATAAATAGGCGCCCCGACCCGAAGCGCTACGGCAATCGCGTCACTCGGCCGGGAATCGATCTCAAGCGTCTGCTCCCCGCACGACAGCGTAATCTCCGCATAAAACGTATCCTTGCGCAGGGCATTGATCAGCACCTGCACAACCCGCGCATCCAGACCGTCCAGAATAGACCGCAACAGATCGTACGGAATCGGCCTTGGAGGGGGCTCGTCATAGAGCTCCATATAAATGGCCGTAGCCTCAAAATTGCCGATTGCGATGGGCAAAAACACACGGTGGTCCTTATCCTTCAAACAGACCAGAGGACGGTTGCTGTTGGGTTCAAGCACCACGCCAACCACTTCCATCTCAATCATGCCCGCTCGTCCTTCCTTCGGCATCAGGCCACCAGGTCAAGACAGTGCAGATATCATATTGTAATATGCAGATCTAATAACCTTTGGTGCTAGTTTT
>JAAXHW010000076.1 GCA_012270675.1 Candidatus Latescibacterota bacterium
CCATCCCCGACAGCCGCACCCCGATAAACCTCAATTTGCGACACATGCGCCAGGGACAAATTGCTCAGATTCACCCCACCCCCAAGCGCCGAATTGAGCAGGATGCCATCCAGGTAAACCTCCACCTGTTCCGCAGAGGATCCCCTGATGGAAATCGCGCCGAAACTCCCCGGCCCTCCCAGGCGCACCACCTGCACACCGGGCGACGTCGAAAGCACCTCCGATACCGACGCCTGCCCTTCAAAGGCCTCGCCGCGCTTCAGCACCGTCACAAACGCGGGCATCCGATGCATTTCCGCTGCACCCACCGGTTCGGCCGCCACCTCCATCTCACCCAGCGCGATCACCCTGGGCACCAGAACCAGCCGCACCTCAACACGCCCTGTATCCGAAACCTCCACCCCCCGCTGCACCGCATCCCAAAAGCCCACGTGCGATGCCCGCACCGCATAAACACCCGGAGGCACCTGACGAATCTCAAACCTGCCCCGGGTGTCGCTCCCATCCCCGAGGCCGGGTCCCACCACCACAGAAGCCCCCTCCAGAGGCGCGCCTGTCCGGGCATCCTCCACGGTCCCGACGATGGTCCCGGCATCCACACCAGAGACACATCCTGCCAGCATGAAAACCGTGAGAAACTGACAAACCAATCGTCTCATGAAATCTCCATCCTCTCCCGCTCTCCCACAAACAAAAATCCCCGGCCTCAGCAGCCGGGGATACAGACAGGACACAACGGTAAAACATCACCACCCTGGCTTCCCGGTCCGCGAGGAAGATCAACAAAGGTACGCAAGCTCAGGCAGGTCTTCTGGCTTCCGGATCATCCGCCTTCTCACACCTTCCCAGCCGGTCACTTCGGCCAGTGGTCTGTTGTGGAAGGCCTCCCCGGTCACAGCGGCGGGCCCGCGACGGAATTTCACCGTCTTCCCTCTTCGGCCCCCAAAGGGGGACAACCTGAACTTCTGAATGGCAATATCAAAGATCGAATATTTAAATATACGGCCCGGGGAAGCGGTCGTCAAGCGCAAAATGCCGCTGCGCTCTCCCCTGCCTCTGTGGTTCAAAAAAAAGTAGCGTCTCAATATCTATTGTTTTATCTTTTCATCACATATATCAATAAAAGACAAGACCTTTTCGACAATGCCATGACCCAGACGCCCGCGCCGGCCATTCCCGTCTCCGTCGAGGATGCCTTCGCCCACTGCGAGGCCCTCACAAAGGCCCACTACGAAAACTTTCCCGTCGGCTCCCGCCTGGTCCCCAAAGCCCTCCGCCCGCACGTCTGCAGCATCTACGCCTTTGCGCGAACCGCCGACGACTTTGCCGACGAACCCGGTCTGGAAACGGCCGAACGCCTCCGGAGGCTCGACGAATGGGGAGAACGCCTCCGGACCTGTCTCAATACCCCCCGGGGTCCTGTTTTTACCGCCCTGGCCGAAACCATTCGCTGCCATCGGATCCCCCGGGACCTTCTGCACGACCTCCTGAGGGCCTTCCGGATGGACGTGACCACCCCACGCCACTGCACCTTCGACGACCTCCTGGCCTACTGCCGTTATTCGGCCATGCCCGTCGGCCGCCTCATCCTCCACCTCTTCGGCTACCACAACACAGAGCAGCACCGTCTGTCCGACGCCATCTGCACCGCCCTGCAGCTGGCCAACTTCTGGCAGGACATCGCCGTCGACTTCTCCCGCGGCCGCATCTACCTTCCGCAGAAGGACATGAAACAGTTCGGCGTCACCGAAGACGACCTGGCAAACCAGCGGGTCACCCAACCCTTCCGCTCGCTGCTGAACCACGAGATCGACCGCACCCGGGCCATCTTCCAGCAGGGCCGCCCGCTCCCCGACCAGGTCAGCGGCCGGCTGAAATTCGAACTGCGGCTCACCTACCTGGGAGGCATGGAAATCCTGAACAAAATTCGGCGTAACGGATACGACATCTACCGGAAACGCCCGCAGATCACCGGCCGGGACAGCGTACGCCTGCTGTTCCACACATTCTTTTTCTGGAAAAACACCGGGCGACCGGCCCGTCGCCCCCGCACCGGTCCCTGACCTCTGCTGCTATGAACCTGAACACCCACATCGCCGCCCTCGTCCGGAAGGCCCGCACCAATTTCTACTACGCCTTCGTCTTCCTGCCCAAACCCAAGCGGGAGGCCATCTTTGCCGCCTATGCCTTCAGCCGGCACGCGGACGACCTGGTAGACGATGCCGACTCTCCGAAAGCCGCCGCGCAAAACCTCGCGGCCTTGCGGGACGAACTCCACGCCTGTTACGACGGCCACCCAACCCAGCCCATCACCCGCAACCTGCAGCAAACCCTCCAGCGTTTCCCCATCCCCAAAGCACACTTCCTCCACCTCATCGACGGCGTGGAAATGGACCTCCGCAAACGTCGGTACGCCACCTTCGAAGACCTCTACGCCTACTGCTACAGGGTCGCCTCCGTCATCGGTTTAATCTGCATCGAAATCTTCGGCTACCGCAATCCCGCCACCCGGGACTACGCGGTCAACCTGGGCGTCGCCCTCCAGCTTACCAACATCCTCCGGGACATCGGGTCCGATGCCCTGCAGGACCGCATCTACCTGCCCGCCGAAGACCTCCATCGCTTTGGGTACTCCGAAGAGGACCTCCTTGCCTGCACCTACAACCCGGCCTTTATCGACCTGATGGCCTTTCAGTGCAAACGCGCCTGGGGCTATTACGCGCAGGCCCGGAGCCATCTCGCCGAAGAAGACCGCCCGGGCCTCTTCTCCGCAGAAATTATGGGCCGCATCTACGCCGGCCTCCTCCGCCGAATCGAAACCGTTGGGTATAACGTATTCGATCACGCCATCCGCTTGAGCAACTTGAGGAAACTCTGGATCGCGCTCACCATCTGGCTCCCAGGCCTCCCCCACCGGTCCGCACCGTGAGCCGCGTAGCCATCATCGGAGGCGGCTTTGCCGGGCTCTCTGCCGCGGTGGCCCTCTCTGCACGGGACGTCAACGTTTTCCTCATTGAACGGCGCAGACACCTCGGAGGCCGGGCCTACTCCTTTACGGACCAGACCACGGGAGACACCGTAGACAACGGCCAGCACCTCCTGATGAAGTGCTTCCACCACACCCGGGATTTTCTGACCCGGATCGGCACGGCCGACCGCCTCCACTTTCAGGACCATTTCCGCATCGACTTTCGCCATCCCCACACAGGACAGGCCACCCTCTCCTTTCCCCGCCTGCTTCCTCCGCCGCTCCATCTGCTCGTCGGGTTGCTCCGATTTGGCCGTATCGGATTCGGAGACGCCCTCCGGCTCGGCCGCATCGCCAATGCCATGAAATCTCCGCAGGAGACCGACCTGACGGTAAACACCTGGCTCAATCGATGTGGGCAGTCCCCCCGCATCCGCCAATCGTTCTGGGACCCCCTCTGCACCTCCGCCCTGAACCAGTCCCCTGCCTCGGCCCCCGCCAGCCACCTGATGGCGGTCCTGCGCGAAGCCTTCTTCAACGGTCCGGAAGGCAGCTGCCTCGGCTATGCCAATGTGGGCCTCAGCGCCCTTTATACCCACGCCGCTCACCGCACCATCGAAGACCGGGGAGGCAGTGTGCGCCTCCGGGCGGCCGCCACCGCCGTGAAGAGCACGCCAGGCGGCATCTCCATACAGCTCCGGTCGGGCGAATGCCTCACTGCGGACGCCTGCATCTGTGCCGTCCCCCCACCCGCCCTCGCGCGGATGCTCCCCGATGCCCTCGCCCATCTCAGAAACGACCTCGCGGCATTCCGTCCCTCCCCCATCCTCTCCGTCAACCTCTGGTTCGACCGCCCCGTCATCAAGGCCAAATTCATCGGCATGCTGGGAACGCGCCTGGACTGGACCTTCAACAAACCGGCCCTCTACGAAAACCGCGACCGGGCCTCTGCAGGTCACATCGTCCTGGTCGCCAGCGCCGCCGACGCCCTCGTCCATCGCTCCGACGATGAGCTTGTCGCCATCGCTCTGGAAGACCTCCGCGCACTTGTGCCCGGCGCCGAAAGGGCCCGCCTCCGGCACCACCGCGTCGTCCGGGAGCGCCACGCCACCTTTGCCCTCCCCCCCGGCCACCCCCATCCTGCCGCCCGCACCGACCTGCCGGTCCTCTTCCTGGCCGGTGACTGGACCGACACCGGCCTTCCTGCCACCATCGAAAGCGCCGTGACCAGTGGCTACCGCGCAGCCGAAGGCGTCCTCCAATATCTGAAGGTCAACCCCTGAGAACCCGCTCACGCGTCTCGCCTCCCCCACCTTCGCTGCGGGGGTGAAGGGGCTTTTCCGCTACCCCACCCGAAAGTTGGCCATCCCCTCATCGATCAATGTCCGCGTCTCCAGGTCCAGGGCCGTAATCCGGGCGATATAACGCTTCCCGCCGCTGTCCTCTTCAACCAGCGGCAGCCCGTCAATCTGATAGAAGTCCGTCCCGTCCGTGGCCTGAGCCTGCAGCTCCGGACCGACGCCCTTCTGCGCGCTGAACCGGTCGAAAAAATCGTCCGGCGCGATCGCGTACAGGTTGGCGCCCGTGCCCACCCATTCCTTCGTCTCCGGGTGTTCCTCAAACCCCGTCCCATCCAGAAATGCACGGTGCTTCGACACCTCCCCCATGACCACCACCATATCCTCCCGTTCCAGGATGAAACTCCTGTATTTCCCAATCTCCTGTTTGATCATTGCAGCATCACTCCCGATATGACATCGATATACTTCAGGCCCGATCCCGTATTGAACACCACCACCCGCTCATCCGGAGACACCAGCCCCTGTTTCACAAGCCCCTTGAGCCCGGCCAGGTTGGCGGCCCCTTCCGGCGCCGGGAAAATACCCGTGGCCGAGGCCATCTCCCACACGCAGGCCATCAGTTCCTCATCGGACACCGCAACAGCGCACCCCCCACTCTCCCGAATCGCCCGCAGCATCAGAAAATCCCCCACGGCCCGGGGCACGCGCAGCCCGGCCGCTGCCGTCTCTGCCCCCTCCCAGGGCTCGGCCGACGCCGCACCGGCCTCAAATGCACGCACAATCGGCGCACACCCCGCCGCCTGGACCGAAACCATCCTGGGGCGCTTCGACCCGATCCACCCCATCTGTTCCATCTCGTCAAACGCCTTCCACATCCCGATCAACCCGGTGCCGCCCCCCGTGGGGTAGATCACGACCTCCGGCAGGTCCCAATCGAACTGCTCGGCCAACTCGTAGCCCATCGTCTTCTTCCCCTCCACCCGGTAAGGTTCCTTCAGCGTCGACACGTCAAACCAGCCCTCCCGGTCCTTTCGGCCGGCCACAATCCGCCCACAATCCGTAATCAATCCGTCCACCAGCTCAACGTGCGCCCCCAGGACCTCACACTCCACCCGGTTGGCCCGGGGCACATCCCTGGGCATAAAAATGTGGGCCCGCATGCCTGCGCGGGCGGCATAGGCCGCCGTGGCCCCCCCCGCGTTTCCCGCCGATGGAATGGCCACCGCCCGTGCGCCCAGCTCACACGCGCGGGAAACCGCAACCGACAGCCCCCGCGCCTTGAACGAGCCGGTCGGATTATTCCCTTCATCCTTCATATAAAGCTTCGGCGCCCCCACTTGCTGCCCCAGCGACGTGACCTGCAGCAAGGGCGTGAATCCCTCTCCCAGGCTTACCCGGTAGTCCTCCCGTTCAACCGGCAGCACCTCGGCATAGCGCCACATCGTGGGCATCCGCTCTGCAAGGCGCTCCCGCTTCAACTCCCCCATGGCCCCTTCCAGATCGTAGCGGGCAAACAGGGGCGCCTCACAGCACGGGCTCAAATTCCAGAGCCGATCCTTCGGATAGGCCCGGCCACAACGGGTACAGGTCAAATCGGTAAGAAACCCCATCTCCACCTCCTCCGGAACGGCGATCAGTACTCATCGGGTACGAATGCCCTAATTATGTACCAGACCGCGTCACAAGTCAAGACAGCACTTGACAAAAAGCCCGTCCACATCATATTTTTAGAGGAATAACCATGCCCGATATGCCATCCCGGGACGAGATCAATCAGACCCGGCGGTGTACAATCGCGGTAGCAATTCAAATGGGAGCTTCCTGACTCCGGCAGGTAGAAACCATGATCAGAACACTGATCGTCTTATGTCTGGCGCTTGGGGGAGTGGATGCCTTTGGTCAAGAAAAGGAGGAAGAAAACAAAAGTGCCAAAAAAGAGAAAAAAAGCGAGAAATGGTATGGCATCGCAGCAGGTCTATCGCAATTCTACCTGAAGGATGAATTGGGTTCCTACCTTCGGTACGACGGTCAGCCACGATCGTTCGCCGGACTCTCACTGAACGGTCGTTGGAAGTCCCACCGCAGGTGCTCTTGGACGCCCCAGGCAAGGCCAACTGCCCAATGGGTGGACGTATCAACTCACGGTGTCAAAGGTCTTTACCGTGGACATGATAAGCTATGAAGGCGTTGGTATTCCACCCGATATTGCAGTCAGCTCTTCAGATCCCTCTGACACAGGCGACCCGGTGCTTGAAAAAGGCATTCAGGTCCTTGACCCGAATAATTCATAAAACCTGCAGGGCATAAAAGGCGCCTCTGCCCGAGAAATCAACAAACGCATGGGCGTCACCGGAACGTTCTAACTTTCTGCCTGCATTGGGGCAGAAGGACAATGTGAAGGGCAGACAGGAATGTCTGCCCCACCTTCACACAGGCTTCCTCAAAGGCTCGACAAGCCATTATGGCGTTCGGAGTCGGCCTCGAGGTCTGATTACCCTCCTCCGCTGTGATCGGTTGCCCCCGGACGCTCTTCCCTCCCATTCACCAGCCCGTAATAGCGCATCTTGCGCCGCAGTGTCGGCCGCGTAATACCCAGGAGCTGACACGCCCGGCCCCGGTTCCAGCCCGTGATATGCAGCACCCGCGCAATATGGTCTCGCTCCATCTCCACCAGCGTGGGGACCTGCTTCAACCCCTCCGGCTCCGCTTCGGATCTCAACCCGCACAGGTGGACGGGCAGAATGGTCTCTCCCCGGCAGAGCATCGCGGCCCGGGTGACCACATTCTGAAGCTCCCTCACATTCCCGGGCCAGTGATACGACATCAGCCGCTCCAGGGCATCTTCGGATACCCCCCAAACCTTCCGGTGTAACCTCTGATTGATCCCCACCAGCGTCCTGCGAACCAGGTGCGGGATATCCGACCGTCGCTCCCGTAGCGGCGGCAGGTGAATGGCGATCTCACAGAGCCGGTAAAACAGATCGCCTCGAAAGCGCCCCGATACCACCAGATCGTCCAGATCGCAATTGGTGGCAGCCACCACCCGCGCATCCGGATGGATCAGCTCCTGTCCGCCGACCCGATAGAACCCTCCCCGGTCCAGCACCCGCAACAGTTTGGCCTGGAATGTCGGCGGGGCGTCGCCGATCTCATCCAGGAAAAGCGTTCCCCCATCCGCCTGCTCAAAACACCCCGGACGCCGTCCTGCGGCCCCGGTGAAGGCGCCCCGCTCGTGTCCGAAAAGCTCACTCTCCGTCAACGTCTCCACCACGGCTGCGCAATTGACGGCTACAAAGGCGCCCGGCCGCATCGATGCCTGGTGGATCGCCCGTGCAAAAAGCTCCTTTCCCGTGCCGCTCTCTCCCCTCAACAGAACCGTTGCATCGGTGTCCGCAACCGCCCCCGCCGTCTTGAGGGCCTGGAGCATTGCCCCATAGCGCCCCACCACCATCTCATCCTGTGCGCCCGCAAGGGGCGTGTCGCCATCTGTTCTGCAGCGGAGCGAAGGACGGCCCTCCCCCTGCAGACGGCCGAGCAGGTCATCCAGCACCGGGTCGTCAACCGGCTTGGGAAGACAATCGTAGGCCCCCCGTGAGATCGCGGAAAAAACCAGTTCGGTCGAGAACGCCTCGCTCACCACAACCACCGGGGGATACCCCTTCTGCCCCTGTGCGGCCTCCAGCAGAGGAAACCCATCTCCATCTGGAAGCACAGCCTCGGTAAGCACCAGCTTTGGGGGCCGCTTGTGAACCATCCGAAGCCCTTCCGATGCCGTCCCCGCCTGAGACACCAGAAACCCGCGCCGGGCCAAACGCCCTGCCATATCCCGACGGAACCCCTCGTCACCAGCCACCAGCAGAACCCGATCCATAACCACCTCCCCATAAAAAGGTCCGCAAAGCATTGCCTCAATACAAGAGAACCTGCACAGCAGAACCTGTGCCAACCCGCGGAAGAAGGAGATGTATATGTATATAAACTTATATATTTCAATAAATTATAAAAATTGACATTGGTTTCTCCACCCATCCAATTGCCCTGTCTCCAGGGACAGATTCCACACCGGCTGTCGCAGCACACATGGCAGTCCCTAAAAAAACCGGCGCACCCTTTGGGGTGCGCCGGTTTCAAGCCCGTGTTGAAATGGTCCGTCGGCTACTCTTCTATTGCAGGCAGCGAGACCCCCACAGCTGCTGAGGCCTCACTGAGCACACCTTTCAGATTGGTCAGCACCCGATAGAGGTAGGATGTACCGGGTTCTACGGCCGAATCGTCAAAGGTGGTCTCCGTCTGTGCCAGCGAGACCGTTTTGAAGGTGCTCCCCGACGAGGTGCCCACGGTCTGGCGCTCCACCCGGAAATTCGTGAATTCCGCCGGTGCCGTCCAGGTCACCCGGACCAGCGTATCGGCGCCTGCGATCACCACATTTGCCCGGACATTGGTCGGAGGCATAGCCGAACTGGTCGTCAGCGTAATCGAATTGGACAATGCGCTCTCGTTCCCATGGCCGTCCAGGGCACTGATCCGGTAAGCGTAGGTCGTTCCCATCTCCAGACCCCGGTCACGATAAATGCGCAGCGTCGAATCCACCTGCGTGAACAGATAGAAGCCCGCGCCTCCGGTCCCCACGGCCCGGTAGAGCCGGAACTTGGAGAGTCCGGTCAGCTCGCTCCCCCCCGCATCGGTTTTGGGTGCGGCCCAGGTCAGTTCGATCGCATCGCTGCTCACCACACGCCCCGAAAACACCCCCGGCGTCGCCGGCGCCCGCTTGTCCGCGGGCACCTCCACCGAGACAAACTGCGACAGCTCGCCCTCCAGGCCGCCGGCGCCAACGGCTTGCACCCGGTAGACATACGTCTGGCCCGCAACCAGCGGAGAATCCACGTAGGCCGTATGAACCGTGTTGAACGTCGCCTCGGGCGCCGTCTGGGACGGGTCGGCGTAGCGCAGCACCCGGTAGCCCGTCAGGTCCGGCTCCGTATTGGCTGCCCAGCTGATCCTGATCTGGTTGACATCTCCCATGGCCGTAACATTCCCGGGCGCGGCCATTCCCCGGGCCGTACCCGTTACAAACGCAGACGTATCGCTCTGAACACCGTTTCTGCCCACCGCGATCAGGCGGTAGAAGAATACCTGATCCGCCACCAGCGGAGAATCCACGTAAGCGGTCTGTGCTGTGGTAAACGCCTCGCTCTCTTCTCCCTGAAGAGGAGTGAAAGGGCCGCCGGACCGATCCGACCGGAGCACCTTATACCCGATCAAGTCCGACTCGGTGTTGGCCGACCAGGTCAGGGCCAACCATCCGACCCCGGGGGTGAGGACCAGACCCTTTGGAACCGCCAGCCCTCCGGTTGTGATCGGCACAGTGGTCGATCGAGCACTGACGTTATCGTTGTCATCAACCGCGCTGACAGTATAGAAATACTGGGTGAGCAGCTCCGTATTCCGGTCCTCATAGCTGGTCTGGTCCCCGGGGACTTCTGCCAGCAGCGCAAAAGACGTGTTATTTCCTTCCGAGCGGAAAATCCGGTAGGTCTCCAAACCGGTCAAATCCCCACCGTTGCTGTCCTTAAGCGGCGCCGACCAGCTGAGTTGCACCGTGCTGACATCGGTCCCGCTCAGGCTGGCAATCAGATCCGAAGGCGCCGCCGGGGGAATCTGGTCGATGGTGGCTTTCCCATCCACAAAAGGTGATTCCGTACTTCGAATAACGCCCCGGGATGGGTCCTGAATCACGGCCTGCACCCGGTAAAAGTAGACCCTGTCCGGCTCCACGTCGGTATCGATATATTCCGTTTGTGCGGTCGTAAAGAGGGTATCGGCCGTTATCGGCTGGAACACCTCCTGTGTGGAGGCAGACCGGAGCACCAGGTAGCCGATCAGGTTGGGATCGGTCACAGCAGTCCACGTGACCACAATCTGTCCAATGCTTCCTGTGGCCCTCAACCCGTCCGGCACATCCACCCCCGAACCGATGGGGGTAATCGAAGCCGGGGCCGAACGCCCACTCTCATTCCCTGCGCCGTCCAGGGCGCTCACGCTGTAGAAGTACCGCGTGTTCACCTCCAGGTCGGAGGTGTCCTGATATGTGGTGTGCCCGGCGGACGTCGTGCCGATCTGCACAAAAGCATCCTGGGCATCTTTTGATCTGAAGATCCGGTAGGCATCCAGACCGGTCAGTTCCCGGTTGTTCACATCGGTCTGAGGCGCCGTCCATGCCAGGGTCACATGCCCGGTCTCTGCATCGGTTACCGCAGAGAGCGCGGCCGGCGGACCGGGTGGACGGTTATCCTCCAGGGCCTCGGCGCTCACAAGGCCCGACAGTTCGCCGGAGCGCTTCTGGTCATCAACCATATTGATCTTATAGAAATAAACTTTCGCAACCTTCAGATCCAGCATGGTATCCACAAATGTGGTGCGCGCCGTGCTAATCAGAGAATCGGCCACTTCCCCGGACAAACGCACATAAGGGCCCGTGGCCGATGTGGACCGCCACACGCCGTAACCGGCCAAGCTGGTACTGGTAACGGGGTTCCAGGTGAGCGTGATCCGTCCGACATCTCCGGCCGCTCTCAGGTTGCCGGGGATGCTCAACTTCTCGCTCCCCGGGAGACCCGGATCAATGGGATTGACGCGTTCTCGACCACACCCCCATACCCCCAGAAGGGCAACCGCCAGCACGCCCCAAAACCCGATGTGCAATCGGGCCGATCTCCTGCACCTCATAACACTCTCCTTCTAAAAACGCTTCTTAATTTCAACCCGCACGGCCTGCGACCGGGCGTCGCCTTTCAAATCCAGCGTCAGCCTGCGATCCTTTTTGGGGATATTGTCATCCACACTGCTGGACAACAGCAGCCGCAGGCCGCTTACCAGCATCACCGCCGACAGGCCGATGCTCATCTGGCTCTTCGTATCCTGATCGCTGGAGCGCTCAAACAATCGCTCTACCTCCTGCGCCGTCTGAGCCTGTTTGTATGCATCGTAGATTCGGTTGGCATCCCGCCGGAAATCGATGGCCTTCTTGGCCATAAACGCGCTTCCCCCCAGGAAGAGCACACCGAACGTCCGACGCGGCGTAAAAAAAGACTTGGCCTGTGCGGAAGAAGTCACCCCTCCGGTAAGCAGCGCCAACACCGGGAGGCAACAGAGAAATTGAACGGTTCGCCTGCCCATAAGCACCCTCCTTGCCTGGTAGGTCTTCGGTAGGGTTAGACGGTATAGGGCCTGGAAAGGTTTCATCGGAAAACGAAATCCCCGGTCCCTTTCAAAGTACACACAACACCCCTGCCTGCACGCAATCGCCTGCATAGGGAACCTGGGGAATAAAAAAACCGGTAGGGAAAAATCGTGGGACGAACATAAATCCAGGGGGTCTGATAGTATAATGAATGCAGCGCCAAAAAGCAACTGTAAAACGGCCTCTGCCGGTCAGATCAATCGTAGATTCGGATATCCGCCGGTTTCTCCCAGGAACGGGGCGTGCGGACAACGCGGGTGCCGGACAGCTTATCGTGAAGGGCCTGCTTCCGATGGTCCCAGATCATCCACAGGCTGCTTATGCCCACCGTAAGCGCAAAAAGGACGTACTGCCCCAAAAACCTGACCAGCGCCTGTCTGGCGGATGGCACCCCCCCACCGGCCGATTCAAGTCTGACGCCCGCCTCCCGCATCCCCGGTGTCATCCCCGACCGGAGCCAGGCCGTCAGCGTCAAAACCGCCTTAAAGGCCAGAATGCCCAGCAAAACCTTCCATTTCAAGAGGGCCAGCCCGCCCAGGTAAAAGAGCAACGCGCCAACACCCCCGGCGCTGAGCACGTCCATAAGTTGTGCAATCTCGCCCCGTCTGTCCTGGGGGGCAACCGCCTCTTCGGCCCCAAAGCCCTGGCCCAGGCCCACGGCCGCCTCCACGGCCAGGAAGAGCAGCCCCAGGACCAGCACAAGGACAAACAGGTCCACCAGGCCCGCCCAGAGGCGCCGGAAAAACCCCGCCCCGCCCATTGCCTCATCCCCCGGCATCTCCCCTTTTGCGTCGAGCGCCCGCAGGCGGCCCTCAAGCTCCTGGTGCACCATCTCAAACCGCTGAGGGTAGACCATGCGGTCCAGGTGTGCATAAATATCTTCCAGCTCCGACAGGGTGTTGTTCCGAATCTGCTCGCGATAGGCCTCATCCGCCGCCTGCTGCCGCTCGGCCTGATTCACCCGCTACTCCTTCCGGTCGACCAGCGAATAGATCGTCGGGATAAGCACCAGGGTCACCAGGGTCGAAAAGACGAGCCCGCCGATGACGGTAATGGCCATCGGCGCCCGAATTTCCGCGCCCTGCCCCACCGGAAAAATAATATCCAGCCCCCCCATCGCAACGGCCATCATGCCCGAAGGCAGGAGGCTGCTCAGGGCCGAATCCACGGCCCCTGCCAGGGGTCGGAAATCGAAAATACCCAGCGCCATCGGCAGCAGCCCCAGCACCGTGGTGGAGGTGGTCATCAGAATCGGCCGGAGCCGCACCTCTCCGGCCCGTACAATCGCGTCGAATTTGGCCATACCCTGTTCGCGCCTGAGCGTATTGATATAATCGATCAGCACAATGGCATTGTTCACCACAATCCCCGCCAGCATAATCAAACCGATCAGCACCACCACGCTTACCGTCTGTCCGGTCAACAACAACAACAGGATCACACCCACCAGCGCAAAGGGAATGGAGAACATAATCACAAAGGGGTGGACCAGCGATTCAAACTGAGAAGCCATCACCAGATAGACCAGGAAAATGGCCAGTCCGATGGCCAGCTGCATGCTCTCAAACGACCGCTTTCGTTCCTCGTTCTGACCGCCGACCTTGATGCTGAAATCCGGCGGGTAGTGCATCTGGCGGATCTCCTCCTCAATATCCACTACCACGTCGCTCAGGCTGCGGCCTTCCAAATTGGCCGAAACCAGCGCAACCCGTTCCTGCCTCAGCCGGCGGATCTCCGCTGGCCCCATCTCCACAGAGAGATCGGCAACCACCGCAAGCGGAATGGCCGCCGGCGCATTTGGCGGGCTGACAACCAGGCGCTTCAGGTCCTCCACCGTGCTGCGGTGCTCCTCGCTCGCCCGCACCCGGATATCCACCTTGCGGTCCCCCCGGGTAAATTCGGTGGCCACCTCCCCCTGCACCTGATTTCGGATAATCTCCCCGATGGCGCTGATGTTGGTACCCATCTGAGAGACCCATTTCCGGTTGAAGCGGATCTGCACCTCCGGGTTGCCCCCCTCCGCGCTCGTCTTCACATCCGTAAGCCCCTCGATATGGGACATCCGCTCCACCATCTCATGTGCCAGCAGGTGCAGGGTGCCCAGGTTGTATCCGGAGATCTCCACCTCCACCGGTGTCTTGGAGGTAAAAAGCGACGGTCGGGCAAACTTGTACTCCACAGAGGGAATATTTTGAAGTGCGCCGCGCAGGCGGTCCATCACGGCCTCTTCCCGATCGCGGATAATGCCCTCCGCCAGCGCCACCTGAATCTGCCCTACGTTCTCGCGCTCTTCCCCCGCCGAACCGCCGGATGCCCCGCTTGATCCGATAATACCGTAGACCAGCGCCACCTCCGGCTGTTCGCGAACCACCTGCTCCATGGCCCGAACCGTCTGCTCAGTAACGGCCAGTGGGGTGCCCACCGGCATCTCCACGTTAATCATGAACTCGCCCTGACTCATCTCAGGAATGAGTTCGCTTCCCAGGAACTGCCACAAAAACAGTGTCCCGCACAGAACGCCCAGCGCCGCCAGAAGCACCAGTCCCCGGTGGCGCAATGCGAAGCGGATGATCTGGGGATAGACCGCATACGCCCTGCCGGTAATGCGATCGAAGACCCAGAACAGGGGTGACAGAAGGTACAGAATACCCCTGCCAACTTTCTGCACCCCCCCCCAGAACAGCCCCAGGAGTTTCGCCGGCCCCTGCACAGAGCCCCGTCCCAGCGCCAGGCGGCGGCGTTCCACCTGAGCCACCTCCCCCATCCACTCAAATTCCAAAGAGGCCAGCATCGGAATCAGCGTGAGCGCCACAAAAAGCGAGGCGACCAGGGAATAGGTCACCGTCAGCGCCTGATCCCTGAAAAGCTGTCCCGCAATCCCCTCCACAAACACAATGGGCACAAACACGCAGATGGTTGTGATCGTAGAGGCCACCACCGCCTTGCCCACCTCACTGGCACCCCTGTTGGCGGCCTCCCGCGCGGGTGCCCCCTCGTCCCGGTAGCGCTGAACGCTTTCCAACACCACAATCGAGTTGTCCACCAGCATCCCAATGCCCAGGGCCAGCCCGCCCAGAGACATAATGTTCAGACTGACATCCGAGACGAACATGAAGAAAAACGTGGCCACCACCGAGATCGGGATGGAAAGGCTGATAATGCCGGTGCTCTTGGGGCTGCCCAGGAAGAGATAGAGCACGATCACTGCCAAAATTCCGCCCATAATCGCCGTATTGCGCACCTCAGTGACCGATTCCCGGATGAAGGTGGACTGGTCGAACACGACCTCCATTCGGGAGTCTCCCAGCAGTTCCCCCGCCTCTTTTGCAAACGCCTCAAGCTTTTCCTTGACCTGCACGGCGACCGTAACCGTGTTCGCGTCCCCCTCCTTGTAAACCGCCAGCTCCACGCTCTCCTGACCATTGATCCGGGTAATCACCTTGCGCTCTTTGTGCCCCCGACGCACCACGCCCACATCGGCCAGGGTAATCGCGGCACCCTCCCGCTCTCCCACCACAATATCCTGGATCTCGTCCACGGTCTGAAACTCGTTCAGCGTGCGCACCAGGTACTCTGCTTCGCCGTCCTTAAGCTGGCCTCCGGTCAGGTTGACATTCTCCTGGGAAAGGCGGTTCACCACCTGAGAGAGGGAAAGCCGCAACGTCGCCAGCCTCGGCTCGTCGATCTCAACGTGGATTTCCTCCTCCAGCCCCCCGTTGACCCGCACGGCCGCAACCCCCTCCAGGCTCTCCAGCTCCGGCCTGATCTGTTCTTCCGCCAGCAGGCGCATGGCAATCAGACTCTCCCGGCCGTACAGGCCGATGCGCACAATCGGGTCCAGCGAAGGGTCGAACCGCAGCAGCACCGGCTTTTCCGCGCCCTGGGGCAGCTGCAGCCGGTCCAGTCTTTCCCGGATATCCAAAGACGCAAAATCCATATCGGTGCCCCAGCGAAACTCCACCACCACCTCGGACACCCCGGGCCGGGAGCTCGAACTCACCCGGACCACATTGGTCACAACCCCAACCGCTCCCTCGATGGGCTCCGTAATCAGACGCTCCATCTCCGAGGGCGCCGTACCCTCGTAGTCTGTGCGAACGGTCAACGTCGGGTATGTAATATCGGGCAGCAGGTTCATGGCTATGAACCGATACAATAACGGCACCAGACCAAAAATAACGGCTGCCGCCATCAGCATCGTCACCGTCACCCGGCGCCGCGTTGAAAATTCAATCAGTTTCATAGGGGAATTATATACAAAGGTAAACAAA
>JAAXHW010000077.1 GCA_012270675.1 Candidatus Latescibacterota bacterium
CTACTGCCGCGCCCAAGAAAAAGGCCTCGCCGAAGGCATGGGGACGGTGAGTGGGGAGGGTTTCGGGTCTGTGGGTTGTTGTGAGGGCAGCAGTCACCACAAGCACCCCCCACCGCATCAGCCGTCGCCTGCCCTTCGGCAAGCTCAGGGCACCGGCTCGGCTTCTGCGACTCCCCCTCAAGGGGGGAGTGATAGGGGCCGCTTTGCCGGACTATCGGGCTCCCCTGGCGTCGGGCGAACTTCAAAACACGTCCCCCATGCAAAAGCGCCCGGCGGATCACCTCGCCGGGCACTTTTCTTTAGCTCCTGAACAAAACGTGAGCGCCTATGCTCTCGGCCCGATCATCTCCTCCGGCCGCACGGCTTTATCGAATTCCGCCTCGCTCAAAAGCCCCAGCGCCACCGCAGACGCCTTCAGCGTCAGATTCTCTGCAAACGCCTTCTTCGCCACCTTCGCCGCGTTATCGTACCCGATATGCGGATTCAGCGCAGTCACCAGCATCAGCGACTGCCTCAGGTACCCCTCGATATTCTCCCGGTTCGGTTCGATTCCCACCGCGCAGTGATCGTTGAACGCCTCGCACGCATCCGCAAGCAACCGGATCGACTGCAGCAGATTGTAAATCATCACCGGTTTGAACACATTCAACTCAAAATTGCCCGAAGAACCGCCCACCGCCACGGCCGTATCGTTTCCAATCACCTGCGCGGCCACCATCGTGATCGCCTCGCACTGCGTCGGATTCACCTTCCCCGGCATAATCGAACTGCCCGGTTCATTCTCCGGAATCGTCAGCTCTCCAATCCCGCAGCGCGGCCCCGAGGCCAGCCACCGGATGTCATTGGCGACCTTCATCAGCGAACAGGCCAGGGTCTTCAGGGCGCCGCTGCCCTCCACGATCGCGTCGTGCGCCGCCAGCGACTCAAACTTATTCCCCGCCGACACAAACGGGTAGCCCGTCAGTTCGGAGATCTTCTCCGCCGTCCGGTCGGCAAACTCGGGATGCGTATTCAGCCCCGTACCCACCGCCGTCCCCCCCAGGGCCAGCTCGTAGAGATCCGGCAGACACCGTTCGATCCGTTCAAGCCCCTTGGTCAACTGCGTCACGTACCCCGAAAACTCCTGTCCCAGGGTAAGCGGCACCGCATCCATCAGGTGCGTCCGTCCGATCTTGATCGTCCCCCTGAACGCCTCCGCCTTCTGCGCCAGCGTATCTCGCAGCTGCGTCACCATCGGAATCAGCCGCCGGTGGATCTCGCTGGCGGCGGCGATGTGCATCGCGGCCGGAAACGTATCGTTGGACGACTGGCCCATATTCACGTGGTCGTTCGGGTGGACCGGATGCTTGCTGCCCATCTGCCCGCCGGCAAGCTCGATCGCCCGGTTGGAAATCACCTCGTTGGCGTTCATATTCGTCTGCGTCCCGCTGCCCGTCTGCCAGACCCGCAGCGGAAAATGGTCGTCTAATACGCCCTCAATAACCTCATCCGCCGCCTGAATAAGCAACCCGGCCTCTTCCACAGGCAGCTTGCCCAGTTCTTGATTCACAACCGCCGCAGCCTTCTTCAAAATGCCGAACGCCCGGATCAGCTCCCGGGGCATCCGCTCCTCGCCGATGTCGAAATGGATCAGCGAACGTGCGGTCTGCGCTCCGTAATAACGATCTTCCGGAACCTGGATCTCTCCCATACTGTCGGTTTCGATTCGGTATCCCATATCTCTCCCCTCAACCAGGATGGGCGACCGTCCGGTCGCCCCTGTTTGAAAGCACCCGCAATGATTAATATTTTCTGTTCAAACTTGCGTTTCAGATTACCTTTCCTTATATTTACACCTCCTGTTTCCACTTCACAAAGGAGAACAACGCTATGCTGGTCCAGAGCCTGAAAATCTTCCGTGACCTGGTCGACACCCAGAGATTTTCCAAAACTGCCGTCCTCAACTCGGTCACCCAGTCCGCTGTGAGCCAGCAGATCAAGAGCATAGAGAAACGCCACGGAAAGCCCCTGCTGAAACGGAAGAAACGCCAGATCTCCCTGACGGCGGAAGGCGAGGTATTCTATCGGGGCGCACGCGAGATCGTCCGGCGCTACGAAGAAATGCAGCACCGGATCGAAGCGCTCGAAGGCGTGATATCGGGAACCGTCCGTCTCTCGGCCATCTACAGCGTTGGCATGCGGGAACTGGGTCCCTACCTCAAGGCCTATCTCAAGGCCCATCCCAGGGTAAACTTCCGGCTGGAATACAACATGGCGCCAAAGATCTACGCCGACGTGGCCAGCAGCGAAATCGACCTGGGCATCGTGGCCTACCCCCGGCCGCAGCGAAACGTCGAAGTGGTCCCGTTCTCAGAAGACCGGATGGTGGTCATCTGTCATCCTTCAAATCCCCTGGCGACACAGGAAAGCATCGATCTCAAAACCCTTGAAAATTACCCGCTGGTCCTCTTTAACCCCGAAACGCACACCCGTCAGGCCATCGACCGCTTCTTCCGAAAACATCGGGTACACCCCAAAATAGCGATAGAACTCGAGCATATTGACATCATCAAAGATTCTGTTGAGGTCGACCTGGGCATCTCTCTTGTCCCTGCACCCTCTGTCGAACTGGAGAAACGCAAGGGCACCCTGAAGGTCCTCACGTTAAAAGGAGAGCCGCTGGTCAGACCCCTGGGCATCCTCCAAAAACGCGGTCGAAGCCTCTCGCCGGCCACCCGGAAACTCCTGGGCGTCCTGACGGATACCGCGTCCTTCTGAAATTACCAGGGCACGCCTATCCCGAGCTCTCCGGCCAGCTTCTCCAGTCGCTCCTGATGCAATGGCCCCACAGGGACGCCTTCCTTCCGGTAAATCCGCTCTCGCTCCACCTCCGGCCCGCCCGGCAGATAGGCCTGGTCGAACCCTTCTACCGGCTTCAGGGACCGCACCCGGCGCACGTACTCATCCATCTCCCGCTTGAACCGCGTGGGATCCATAAACAGAGCGATCTGAAACGTCACCACCAGCGACCCCTGATTGGCCCCCGGATAATCCTTCACCGCACGGGCCTCATCCAGCGGCACACCCGCCAGCATCCCCCCCCAGGCCTGGCAGATCGCCCCCAACCCGATCGACCGGAAAACGACCCCGGGAGCCATCCGGTCGATCCCTTTCCGGTGGGGAGAGTCGACGTATAAATCGTGCATCGTCCCAAAATCGAGCACCAGAGGATGCTCCTTCTCCGTCGGTGCGCAAAACGACATCGGCGACCCGCCGGCCGCGTTGTAAATCGAATCTCCCGGCGGCAGATTCAGCTGGTGCCCGGACGTCACGAACGTCACCAGATCGTGCCCCAGCGTCATCCGGGAATAGATGCCGGCCGCTCCGAAATGCCCGTGGTTGCGGCTCTGCATCACCGCCATCCCCTGCGCCCTGGCTTTGTCAATCATCCGCACCGTACCCTCATACGCCGGGAAGTAGCCCAGCCCCCCGTCTCCATCCATCACCAGACTCATCGGCGTCTCCCGCCCCACCCGCACCTCCGGCGTGTTGTTCAGCCTCCCGTCCCGCATCAGAAGCGCATACGTCGCAATCTGCCTCGTCCCGTGGCTGAACGTCCCCCTCAGATCGTTGGCCGCCAGCAGCTCCCCCAGCAGTTCCGCTTTGTCTTCCGGCAGTCCCACCGTCTGCGCCGCCTTCGATACGAATCCCTGCAGCCTCTGGTGCGGCACCCGAAGAAACGTCTCAGGGGGTTGGTTCATTGCTGTCTCCTTTTACAGGAACGTTTTCACACCCGCCGCCCCACAATCCAATCTGCGGCCTCTGATAAATCCCCGGCAATATAATCGATACGATCCAATATGTCCGCATCTGCCTCCCGATGGGTCTCTGTTCCACAGCCGGTGAGAACCAGTACAACCCCACAGCCGGCGTTCCAGCCCGCCTGCAAATCCGTCAGACTGTCCCCCACCATATAGGAAGCTTCCAGGTCAAGCCCGAGTTCCAGGGCCGCACGCCGGAGAAGACCGGGATTTGGCTTGCGGCAAACGCAGACCTGACGGTAAGGAGGACGCCCGTAGTCCGGATGGTGCGGACAATAGTAAACACCATCCACCTCTGCCCCGGCATCGCGCAATTGTCGCCTCAGCTCGCGGTGGATTTCTCCCAGATCGGCTTCGGTCATCAGCCCCCTTGCAACAGCGGACTGATTGGTAACCACAACAAGCGAATACCCGCCATCCCGCAGGCGTGCCATTGCCCGGGCCGCACCCGGGATGAACCGGAGGTCCTCCAGTCGGCTGAGGTACTTCACATCGACGTTAATCGTACCGTCTCGATCCAGGAAAACGGCTGGACGCGTCCTGTTCACGGTATCCTTAAGAAACATCCTTCCCGGCCCTGAGCAGCTCCTCAACAAACACGGGCACAACGCCGACCTTTCCGACCACAACCCCTCCGGCCAGGTTGCCGACGCAGGCGGCTTCCCGGTGTGAAGCTTCTGCCAGAAGGGCAAGCGTGTACACGGCGGCCGTCGTATCCCCCGCCCCTGAAACATCGTGGACCTCCCGGGCCGTTGAAGGAATGTGGACAGCCTGGCCGTTCCGCTCAAAGAGGCTGACCCCTTTTTCGCTCCGGGTCATAAACACAGCCTGGAGATAAAACCGTTTGACCATCTCGTGGCCGGCGGCAACAACGGTCTCCTCGTCGGTACTTTCCAGGTTGAAAGCACCCAGGGCCTCGGCCTGATTGGGGGAAATCGCGGTTACGCCATGGTATTTTTCAAAGCTGCGTCCCTTGGGGTCCACAACTGCGGGTCGATCCAGACGCTGCATCCCTTCTCGCACGGCATCCATCAGATCCGGGGTGACCACCCCCTTGGCGTAGTCAGACACGAAAAGCGCATCCACACCCCGGGCTTCACGAATGCGCTCAGTCAGCCCCCGCTGCGCAGACCCGGCAATCGGTGTGCGCACCTCCCGGTCGGCCCGCACGATGTGCTGGCCCAGCCCCCGCTCTCCTCCCTTCTCCATCACCCGGCGGGCGATAATGCGCGTTTTGGAGGTGGTGGGCCGGGTCGGGTCCACAACGACCCCGCTCAGGTCAACCCGCTCGGCAGCCAGGAGTGCCTTGAGTTTTTCCCCCTCCATATCGTCACCGACCACACCGGCAGCGGCAACTTCAGCCCCCAGTTCGTGCAGGTTGTGGATCACGTTTCCCGCCCCGCCGGGACGGAACGTCTCGGATTCGATCTCCACCACCGGCACCGGGGCCTCCGGAGAGATACGGTCGGTGTGTCCCCAGAGGTAGTGGTCCAGCATCAGGTCTCCGATAACAAGCACCCGTTTACCGGCAAACCCCGCCAGAATCTCCCTCAGCCGCTTCGGGTGCATCACCCCTCTCCCTCCGTCCTGCGCACCCGCTGCACGATATCCGTCGTGGAACGGCCTTTGACGAACGCAACCGTGGTCACCCGGCCTCCGGCGGCCTCAACCTCCTCTCGCCCCACGACTTCATCCACCCCGTAGTCCCCTCCCTTCACAAGAACATCAGGCAGGAGGGCCTGGATAAGATTACGCGGCGTATCCTCTGCAAAGACACAGATGTAATCGACCGCTTCAAGCCCGGCGAGCACCCTGGCGCGGTCTTCCAGGGGGAGGATGGGCCGGCCGGCGCCCTTGATGCGGCCGACGGAATCGTCGCTGTTAAGTCCCAGGATCAGCGCATCGCCCAGCGAACGGGCCTTCTGCAGGCAGGTGACGTGGCCCTGGTGAAGCAGGTCGAAACAGCCATTGGTAAAAACGACGGTAGCGCCGATGCTGCGCATGCGCTCCCGAATGGCCAGGGCCTCGTCCAAAGAGACGACTTTGCGCTCGGCAGCCGCGGCCCGATCTTCGAGCGCCTCGTGCAGGGACTGTGCCAGGAGGGGAATAAGGAGTTCGTGGTGGCCGGTGAAGGTATAGCCCCGGCCCCCGCCCAGGGTGGGCCGCTCCACCACGTTGACCCGGGGGCGGTAGTGCTGAATCATATCGAAATTGGCAGTGACAAAATGCGTAACCCCATGCCCCAGGTTGCGGGCCACCGTGAGGGCCTTGAGAAAGACCTCCGGGAGGAAGACGGCCGATCCGATGTTGAGATAAGCCCCCCCCTGGAGACTGGCGACAACGGCGCAGAAGATGCGGAAATCTTCGAATGACGCCCGCCCGATGTCTCCACCGTCGGCCGAGGGATGCTGGTGGACGATATCGGCGCCAAGGGCCACGTGAACCGTTGCCGTAAGCCCCAGTTCATACGCTGTGGCCAGCACGCTCTGCTCCCTGTAGGGCAGGTCCGCCTCCACGATCTTGCGGCCCAGCGTGGCCCCATAGCCCTCCGGTGCGTCCCGGACCGCGCCGTTGATAAACGTGCCGGTCTCCCTAGCCATGCCAAAGGAACCATCCTCCAACCCTGCGGAGACATCCTCGGATGTACTGCCGCACATCGCAATTTCAACATCATGGATGGCCGTTGCGCCGTTCATACAAAGGGCGGAGACCCACCCGCGGCGCATCAGATCGATCAGCACAGGGGCAAGACCGCACTTAATCACGTGACCGCCGAGCCCGGCGACCACGGTCTTCTCCGCCCGGACCACCGCCGAAAGGTCCCGGACAAAGCTCCGGAACTCCGCGCCGACCAGGATCTCCGGCAACCCCCTTAAGAAACCACCGAACGAGACGCCCGCCTGTGGCGGGGTGGCGAAGCCGGCCAGAGAGACCTTGCCGGGGCGTTCCGAAAGGGGAAAGGTCCGGACACGCGAGAGATCGATCGGTTCGAATCTTCTGTTCACCTGTCTGACCCCTCAGAAGCTGTAAACCTGCAATACCATAAGCCTTCCTCGACGTCTTCTCCGACTGCAAACCCTGGAGAATAGCATCTGCAACACCCTGTACAAAAACGGGTTGTTGTAGGTCATTTCCCGCCCCAAATATAGGAATAACAGGGTATTTTGCCAAATATCTTTCCAGGCAGTGGACAGAAATTCGCAGAAAATGAACCCGTACGGTCTTGACGAATTCTAAAATATTACCCATATTTCGATGCGATAACAACATTGGGTATTGGCATACTCTCCCCCCAGTCCCTCATGGTCTCCTTCTGGCGACCGGATGATTTCTGGACATGAACCTGTTCGACATCGCACTCACCGACATCGCCGACATTGCGGTAGTCGGTCTGATGCTCTGGGGCCTGGTGGCCTGGACCCGCCGGATGCACGCGCGGATGGCACTGCTGGGCCTGGCTTTTTTGGGTGCCTTCTACCTGCTGGCGCGGCAATTCGAGCTGCAGCTGACGGCCTGGATCTTCCAGGGGTTTTTTGCGGTGCTGATCGTGGTGATCGTGGTGGTTTTCCAGGACGATCTGCGGCGGCTCTTCGAGCAGATCGCCGCGCTGGGTCTGCGCCTCAGGGCCTCACGGTCCAGGGGCGGCAGTCTGGAGGTGCTGGTTCGGAGCCTGCACCATCTGGCCGCGAAGCGGCGTGGTGCCCTGGTGGTCCTGCCGGGAAGCGATCCGGTGGAGCGGTATTTGCAGGGCGGGGTCCCGCTGGAAGCGGCGATCAGCGGGGAACTCCTGGACAGCCTCTTCGACCCCAGTTCGGGCGGACACGACGGCGCGCTGGTGATGCGTGAAAACAGGCTCGAGCGCTTTGCCGTGCACCTGCCGCTTTCCGAAAACCGCGACGAACTGGGATCGAGGGGCACGCGCCACGCCGCGGCATTGGGCCTGGCCGAGCGCAGCGATGCCCTGTGCCTGGTGGTTTCGGAGGAGCGCGGCACGATCACAGTCGCGGCGCAAGGCCAACTCGAGACGCTGAACGACCCGGACGCATTGCTGGTCAGGGTGCAGAACCACTCGCAGCGCGTGGGGGTGGGTGCCCGCCGGATCGATCGAAGCCAGCTGGTATGGCGTCTGATGGAAGGGCTTTTGTCCTTTGCGCTGGCTCTGGGTGCGTGGCTGGTCCTGGTGCCGGGCGCGATGGTCCAGGAATCGGCGCACCCGGTGCGGGTGACAGTGGAGAATATACCGCAGGGCTATGCGCTGGAGAGCGTCAAACCCGAGACGGTGGAAGTCACCGTGGCCGGGAAGCGGTGGGAGTTGCTGCTGGCGCGCCGGGTGGATTTTCAGCTCGTCATCGACGCCGGGCTTGTTTCGTTGGGACGCAGAACCTTCCAGGTGTCTTCAGAGTCGGTACGCCACACGACCGATCTGGAGGTCCGCGGCGTCAAACCGAAGCAGGTGAAGCTGGTGGTGCGCAAAGAAAAAGAATAGTCCGGAGGTGGTGGGCGTAGAAACACACGCGTATTTTAAATGAGGGGTGTGCATAATTCA
>JAAXHW010000078.1 GCA_012270675.1 Candidatus Latescibacterota bacterium
CCCAAAGCCTATTTTCCAGGCAACAGATATGCAACCGTTCCCTTTTTCATTTCTTCATTCCCGACAGGAGCCTCACCCATGGCCCCCGAAGAAAAATTCAAGTTCGACCTGGAAGGCTACCTGGTCGTCAAAAACGTCCTGACTCCCGATGGTCTCAACCATATGAACGCAGTTTCAGACACGATCTTTTCCGATGACGGCGAATCCGGCACCAACCGCATCAGCCGCGTCTCTCAATGGGGACCTGCTTTTCAGGCCCTGATGGACCACCCCAAAATTGTGCCCTACCTGATCGAACTGCTCGGCCCCAAATTCCGCATCGACCACGACTACTGCATCTTCATGAAAAAAGGCGCAAAACGCGGCCAGCTCCACGGCGGCGAAACCGACCGTGAGGCGGACCACTGGTACAAATATCGAGACGGCCTGATGCGCAACGGCCTCACGGTCGTCACCTTCTTTCTCTCTCCCGCAAAAGCCGGAGACGGTGGTTTTGCCTGCATCCCTGGCAGCCATAAATCCAACTTCGTTCACAGCCTGCCCGGAGATGTACGCAGCTTCGAACGCCCCGTCCACTACGTTGTACAGCCCGAAGTGGACGCCGGCGATGCGCTCATCTTCACCGAAGCTCTCATCCATGGTACCATGCCCTGGACTGCCAGCCGCGAACGCCGTGCCTTACTCTACAAATACAGCCCCGGCCACTCCGCCTGGTCCCAGGGTTATTACAACCCCAAAGATTATCCCAACCTCACCGAACAGCAGCAACGCCTCATGGCACCACCCTCCGTGGGAAGCCGTCCGGATACGGTTGAAACCCGTAGCGAGCTGTGAGGGGCGCGTATTCCGCCCTTTTCTATCCTCCGCAGGCCCTCTCCGGGTGCTTCCGTGGCGTTTTAAGCAGGAGATACTCCGATGCCAACACGCGAACCCTGTCCTCTATTCATCAACGGCGAATGGATCACCTCCACCCAAACCGAAACCGAACCGGTCTACAACCCCTCGGAAGGCGTTCGGATCTCCGCCACACCCATGTGCGGCGCCGGTGAAGTCGACCGCGCCGTCAAAGCCGCAAGCGCCGCCTTCCCGGCCTGGGCCGAGACCCCCGCCCTCGAACGCGCCCGGCTCATGTTCCGCTTTAAAGAACTTCTGGAAAAACACTACGAAGAGCTTTCCCAAATCGTCACCCGCGAACACGGCAAAACCCTGGACGAATCCAGAGGCTCGGTCCGCCGGGGCATCGAAGTCGTCGAATTCGCCTGCGGCGCGCCCTCCCTCCTGATGGGCGAAGCCCTGGAAAATATCGCCCGGGACATCGACTGCGACACCATCCGCCAGCCCCTGGGCGTCTCCGTGGCCATCACCCCCTTCAACTTCCCCGTCATGGTCCCCCTCTGGACCTTACCGATCGCCCTCGTCTGTGGCAATACCTTTGTGCTCAAACCCTCCGAAAAAGTGCCCTTAAGCGCCATCCGTATGGTCCAGCTCTTATCCGAAGCCGGCCTGCCCCCCGGTGTTGTGAACCTCGTACACGGAGGCCGGGAAGCCGTCGACACCCTCCTCAGCCATCCGGACGTACGCACCGTCTCCTTTGTCGGCTCCACCCCCGTTGCCAAATACATCTATGAAACCGCCACCCGAAACGGCAAACGAGTACAATCTGCCGGGGGCGCCAAAAATTACATGGTCGTCCTGCCGGATGCCGAACCGGACGCCACCGTAGACGCCGTCATGGGCTCCGCTTATGGCTGTGCCGGCGAACGCTGCATGGCCGGCAGTGTCCTCGTCTGCACGCACGATGCCGCCGAACGCTTTCTCCCCCTCCTCAGCAACGCCGCCCGCGGCCTTCGTGTGGGTCCCACCGACAGGGATGCCAATGCCCAGATGGGCCCACTCGTCACTCCCCAGCACCTCGAAAAAGTACGCGCCTCCATCCACACCGGCCTCTCCGAAGGCGCCAATCTGATTGTAGATGGCCGGGAAGTGGTCGTGCACACATGCCCCAACGGCTTCTACCTGGGCCCCACCATCTTCGACCACGTCCAACCGCACATGCAAATCGCCCGAGAAGAAATCTTCGGCCCCGTCCTCTCGGTCATGCGAGCCGATAACCTGGACGCCGCCATCCAGAACTGCAACAACAGCGGCTACGGCAACGCCGCCGTACTCTTTACCGAAAGCGGAGGCGCCGCACGCAAATTCCGCCACAGCATCAACGCCGGCATGGTCGGCATCAACACCGGCGTTCCAGCGCCCATGGCCTTTTTCCCCTTCTCCGGCTGGAACAACTCCTTTTTTGGCGACCTGCACGTTCAAGGCCACGAAGGCATCTCCTTTTTCACCCGTCAAAAAGTCACCATCACCCGCTGGACCAGAAGCGCTTAGAACTGGGGGTTTTATAAAGGAATCTCTCGGTGAACAAGTCCCTCAAAAAAATCTTCCAGAATGTCCTCTCTCTCCCCACCGCGCCCTATCACGAAGACGCTGTTGCCGCTTTTATCCGGGCCTTTGCCAGGCGACGAAACATCCCGATCAAAACAGACCCGTACGGCAACCTGGTCCTCCGCTATAAAAACGGCAACCGTCCCAAATCGATTGCCTTGACCGCCCACATGGACCACCCCGGCTGTGAAATCCTCGGCGCCGACGGACGCGACCTCACCGCCCGCTGGCTGGGCGCATGTGATGCACGCCATTTTCCCGGCGGTCGCATCACCCTCATCTCCGGCGAAGAAGAGATCCCCGGCAAAGCCGCCTCGCCCTTGAGCGATGACAAAACCTTTGCCGTCCGTGCCGCCCGCCCGCTGCCCCAACCTGAAGGCGCCTTTGGCTACTGGCGGCTCAAACCGGTTGTCTTCGACGGCGACCTCATTCGAACCAAGGGCGCGGACAATCTGGCAAGCTGCGCCGCCATCCTGGGTGCACTGGACCGGCTTCATCGCACAAAAGCCAGCGCCGACCTGTGGGGTGTTTTCACCCGCGCCGAAGAGGTTGGCCTGCTTGGCGCCGGCGGCATTGTACAGGCCCAAACCGTACCCAAACGGGTACCCATCATCGTACTGGAAACCAGCAAAGCGCTGCCCGGAGCTGAAATCGGCGCCGGGCCCGTCATCCGTGTGGGTGATGCCATGAGCGTCTTCGACCCCCGGGTTGAGTACACCATCCACAGCATTGCTCAGGGCCTGCGGAAAAAAAACCGAAAATTCAAATTCCAGCGTCAGCTCATGAGTGGCGGTGTCTGCGAAGCCACCCTCTACATCCTCTACGACATGGCCGTGGGTGCCCTCGCCTTCCCCCTGGGCAATTATCATAACATGGGCAAACGCTGGCCGGCCGAAGAATACATCTCCGCCTTCGATGCAGCCGGCATGGTTGACCTCTGCGCCGCGCTGGCCCTGAACCCACCGTTTGGAGAAACCCGAAGCCCTGTGAAAAAACGCCTGGCGGCCTCCTTCAAATCCCGTAAAAAACGCCTGCTTGAATAGGAAAATATTTTGTCCACAGAAAACCGTTCACAGTATGCTCAGGAGCCCCCCATGATCAACCTCGCCCTCCTCTCCGCCGCCCACACTCACACCCGTGGGTTCCTCAAAACCATCGCCGAGAAGGACGCCTGCACGCTCATCGTCCTCTGGGACGATGTCCCGGACCGGGGGCAGCGGTTCGCCGACGAATACGGCGTCGATTATTCCAGCGACCTTGCCGCAACCGTCGCACGCAGCGATATAGACGGCTTCGTCATCTGCGCCGAGAACACCCGACACCTCCCCCTCCTGAAGGCCGCGGTCCCTGCAGGCAAACCGATATTCTGTGAAAAACCCTTCACCACCACAACCGCCGAGGCCGCCGAGGCCCTCGCCCTCATCCGGGCGCACGGAACGGTCGTCCACATGGGCTACGTCCAGCCCTTCTCCGCACAGATGCAGGGCGTGATCACCTACCTGGTCTCCGGCGCGCTTGGAACCATCACCCACGCCCGGTACCGCAACGCCCACCAGGCCGCCTACGGGCGCACGTTCGATGCCCCCGACGTCGCCTGGTTCACCGATCCCGACCTCGCCGGCGGCGGCGCCTTCATGGACATGGGCACCCACGCCGTCCACCTCCTCCGCACCCTGCTCGGCCCGGTCAACCGGGTCACCGCCGCCATCGGCAACGCCTCGGGCATCTACCCCGGGGTGGACGACAACGGCGTCGCCCTCTGCCGGTTCAAAAACGGCGCCCTGGCCACAATCGAGGCCTCCTGGGTGCAGACCGGCGGCCCGGGCGGCCTGGAAATTACCGGCAGCAACACCACCCTCTACCAACACCCGCAGCTGGGCTATGTCACCGCCGTCCCCCGTGGTGATCCCCAACCCGTTCCCACAGCAGAGGCCCGCCCCACCCGCATCGACCGCCTCGTCGCCGCCATCGAAGGCAACCTCAGCCCCGATGAGCTTGAACAGGACCTCGTCTGTGCCGCCGACGCCGTCGCCATCGTCGAGGCCTGCTACGAATCGAACAAAACGGGCCAATGGGTCAAGGTCCCCGCGGTTTAAGCCCTTACAAATTTCCCTACGGTATACCAGACTTTCTTAGTATCTTATTTACGTTCACCTTCTGGGAAACCATCGGCCTGCCCGAAACCGACCCGAAGCCTGTACCGTACAGGCCGCCCCTCCATGGATGATCCTGTGCCAGCCTACACCCCCATCGAACTCGCGCTCTTGAAAAACACCCTCGAATCCATCGTGGATGAAATGGCACTCACTGTCGTGAGAACCGCCTACTCCACGAACCTGAGAAACTCCATGGACTTCTCCACCGGGTTCTGCGATGCCGGGGGTGACCTCGTCGCCCAGGGCCTCTGTATCCCCCTCCACCTGGGCAGCCTGCCCAATGGCCTGGACGCAATCCTCAACCGGTACCGGGACCGGATCGATGAGGGCGACCTCTTCATCCTCAACGACCCCTACGAAGGCGGCACCCACCTGCCCGACATCTACCTCTACAAACCTGTCTTCGTCAACGGCGACCTCCTGGGCTTTGCCGCCGCCATCGCCCACCACACCGACATCGGCGGCCGGGTTGCGGGGGGCAACGCCTGCGACTCCACCGAAATCTACCAAGAAGGCCTGCGCATTCCCCCCCTCAAACTCTACGAAGCCGGCCGACCGGTGGCTGCTGTTTTCGACCTCATCGAACGCAATGTCCGCGTGCCCCGAAACACCCTGGGCGACCTCCGCGCCCAGCTCGCCGCCTGCCACATCTGTGAGCGCGAACTCCACAAACTCGCCAGCAGCCACGGCGTCTCCCGCCTTCGGTCCGGCTTCGCCCAGCTCCTGGATTATGCCGAGCGCCTCACAAAGTCCGAAATCGCCGCCTTCCCCGACGGCGTCTACCGCTTCACTGACGTCCTCGACGACGACGGCATAGACTCCGGCCCCATCCCCATCGCCGTCAAGATCACCGTTTCGGGCGAGCGCTTCGTTGCCGACTTCGAGGGTACCGCTCCCCAGGTCAAAGGCGCCCTCAACTGCGCCCTTGCCTTCACCAAATCGGCCGTCTACGCCTGCCTCCGCTGCCTCATGCACACCAGCATCCCCACCAACTCCGGATTCTTCCGTGCCTTAAACATCGTGGCCCCTCCCGCCACCCTGGTCAACCCCGTCCTCCCTGCCCCTGTGGCCGCCCGAGGCCTCACCGGCTTCCGCCTGGCCAACGCTGTCATGGGCGCTCTGGCGCAGATGGCTCCAAACGCCGTCCCCGCCTGCGAAGTCGGCGGCGACACCGGCATTTCCATAGGCGGCTACCGGGCCGACCGCACCCCCTTCGTCTTCCTGGAATTCCTCTACGGCAGCTGGGGCGGACGGCCCACCCGGGAGGCCGTGGACGCCTGCACCAGCATCGTCGTCAACTTCTCCAACAACCCCGCCGAGGTCATCGAAGCCGAATACCCCCTCCAGATCCTCCGCTACGGCTTCCTCCCCGACACCGGCGGCCCGGGCAAACACCGGGGAGGCCTCGCCCTTGTCCGTGAATACCGCTTCACCGAGGCGGAAGGCACCCTTCAGATCCGCTCCGACCGCCACCGGTCCCGTCCCTACGGCCTCTCCGGCGGCAGTCCCGGCACCCTGTCCCGGAACATCCTGAATCCCGATGGCGAGGCCCGCACCCTCCCCTCCAAAACCCTTCTCACCATCCGCAAAGGCGATGTCCTCCACCACGTCCTTGCCGGTGCCGGCGGATGGGGCGACCCCCTGGAACGCGGCCCGGAGCGTGTCCTGGAAGACGTCCGAAATGAAAAACTCACCCTCGCTGCCGCCGAACGCGACTACGGCGTCGCCATCGACCCCCGGACATGGACCGTCGACCGCGACCGGACCGGGGCCCTCAGAGGCCGGCGTAGCCAGGCGTAAAAACTATGGATGAAAGGAGTTCCGATGTCAGACCTGAAACCTGTTGCGACCGTGGATGAGCTGCGGACGCGCCTTGGCCGGTTTTCGCGGCTTTCGCTGGCAGACCTGCCGACGCCGCTGCTGGACTGCCCCCGGCTTTCCGAGGCCCTGGGGGGCCCCCGGATCCTGGTGAAGCGAGAGGACCAGACGGGGATGGCGTTTGGGGGGAACAAGGTGCGGGAGTTTGAGTATTCGGTGGCGCCGGCGGTGGAGGAGGGCTACGATGTGCTGCTGCATGGGGCGGCGTCCCAGTCCAACCAGTCGCGGCTAACGGCAGCCCTGGCGGCCAGACTGGGACTGAAGTCGGTGATGGTGGGGCGGAAGGACGCACAATCCGAGCCGGTAAACGGAAACCTGCTGCTTGCTCACCTGTTTGGAGCAGAGGTACACCTGGTGGAGGGCCCGGAGGAGAAGGAGGCGGTGATCGAGCGGCTGAAGGCGGAAGGGCACAGGGTTTACAATACGAGCAGCGACGGGTACTACTTGCGGGGGGTGTCCTACGTGGATGGGTTTTTAGAGCTGTGGGGACAACTCCGGGAGCGGGGCATCCGGCCGGATGCACTCTACGTCTGTTCGGGACTGCACACGCACGTGGGGCTGGCGGTGGGCGCCCGGGCATTGGGCATCCCGATGCGGGTGGTGGGGGTGAGCCCGAGCCCCCGGGACAATGCAACGTCGAATGCGGGACTGGCCGGGGCGGCGAATGAGGTCGCCGGGCTGCTCGGGTTGAAGCTGAGTTTTTCAGCGGAGGACTTTGAAAGCTACGGGGAGTATGCCGGGGAGGCGTACGGGGTGGTAACACCGGAAAGCCGGGAGGCGCTGGTGCTGGCGGCCCGGACGGAGGGGCTGGTGCTGGATCCGGTCTATACGGGCAAGGCCTTCAGCGGAATGATCGACCACATCCGAAAGGGACAGTTTACAAAGGACCAGGCGGTGGTGTTCGTGCATACGGGAGGGACACCCGCGCTGTTTGCGTATGCGGATGAGGTCTTATCGTGAAGGAGGGCGGAATGATGCCAAAGCTTGCGATTACCCAGATCGAGTGCGCGGTGGGGAATGTGGACGCCAACGTCTCCAGGGCCTGCGGGATGGTTGCGGAGGCGGCCGGGCAGGGGGCGGACCTGGTCCTGCTGCCGGAAATGTTTACCACGGGGTTTGCGCTGGACGAGATGGACCGCCTGGCCGAGCCGATCCCGGGGCCGACCACGGAGCGCTTCGGCGCGGCAGCGGCCGAGTACGGGATTTACGTGGTTGCGGGGATGGCGGAGGTAGATCCCCGGACGGGGGCGATGTACAATACGGCTGTGGTTATGGGCCCTAACAGGGAACTGGTGGCCCGCTACCGGAAGGTCTATCTCTACCTGGGAGAACGGGATGTGCTGAGCCGGGGGGGCGAGGCCTGTCTGGTGGACCTGGAGTTTGCCCGGGCGGGAGTGGCGATCTGTTACGATTATATCTTCGCGCACTACATCCATGGACTGGTCGAACGGGGGGCGGAATTGCTGCTGCACCCCACGGCCTGGGTGACCACCGACGACTGCGAGGCGTGGCACTATTCGCCCCAGGCGTACCGGGCGCAGTGCCTGACAAGAGCGCTGGAGAATTCGGTCTACTTCGCCTCGTCCAACCACTGCGGGGTCTGCGATCCGGACGGGTATTTGCGGGGAGTCGGGCAGTCGGCGGTGATTGCGCCCTGGGGGGAGATCCTGGCGGAGATCCCCTCGGGCGAAGGGGTGGCGGTTGCAGAGGTCGATCTTTCCCTCTCGCCCCGATGGCGGGAGACGGCGGCGCCCTATCTGGCCGATTGGGACCGGGAGATCCGGTGGCCGGAGGGCGGTATTGGGGGGAAGAGAGAAGAGGTTGAGGATGTGCGCGGCGCTTAATGGTGGGTTAAGCCAAAAAAAGGGAGCGTATATGGCCGGCAAACTTGCGCTGATGGGCGGCAGGCCGGTTGTGGAAGGGCCCGTGGCCGAGCCGTGGCCGCAATACGATGAGGCGGAAGCGAAGGCGCTGATGGAGGTGCTGGAGAGTCGGGTGTGGAATCACGGGCCGAAGTGCCAGGAATTTGAGGAGGCGTTCGCCCGGTTTCAGGATGCGAAATACGGGGTGGTTTGCAGCGGGGGAACGTCGGCGCTGGAGGCGGTTTGCCGGGGCGCGCAGATTGGTGTGGGAGACGAGGTGATTACCAGCCCGTACACGTTCCACGGCACATGCCTGGGCATTCTGAGGGCGGGGGCCGTGGTGACGTTTGCCGATATCGATCCGGAGACGAACAATATCGATCCGGATGAGATCAAGGCGGCAATTACGCCCCGGACGAAGGCCGTCATGGTGGTGCATTTCGGGGGACTGGCCTGCGATATGGCGCGCATCCAGGAGATTGCCGACCAACACGGGCTGGCCGTCCTGGAGGACGCGTGTCACGGCTGGGGCGCCCAGTATGCGGGCCGGGGGCTGGGGAGCTGGGGGCTGGCATCCGGGATCAGTTTCCAGCAGAGCAAGAATATGACCGGCGGAGAGGGAGGGATCGCGCTGACGAACGACGAGACGGTGGCCGATATCATCCACTGCGCGCTCTACGCCGGGCGTTCGCGCTACGACAGGGCGCCGGAGCACCTGCGCTGGGGGGCGAATCACCGGATGAACGATTTGACAGCGGCGGTCCTCCTGTGTCAGCTGGAGCGTGTGGTAGCGCAGACGGAGATTCGGGAACAGAATGCGGCGATGCTCACCCGGACGCTTTCGCAGCTTGAGGGGATCGAGCCGATCAGGCGCCTGCCGGAGGCGACACGGGTGAGCTGGCACATCTACGGGGCCCGGTTTGTCCAGGAGGAATTCGAGGGAGTTTCGCGGGATCTGTTTATGAAGGCGCTGCGCGCCGAAGGGGTGCCGGTGGGCGGGGGATATTCCGAACCGGTGTACCGGAACCCCGTTTTTCAGCAGGACTGGGAGTCAGGCCCTTACAGGCCCTTTGCATGGGAAGACGCGCCCGATTACCAGGACCTGTACCTGCCCGGGGTGGAGCGGTACTGTAAGGAGCGGATCAGCCTGTCTCAAACCGTGATGCTGGCCTCCGAGGAACGGATGCGGGATGTAGCGCGGGCCTTTGAGAAGGTCCGTGACCATGCCAGAGAACTGGTGGCGATGTCGGAGCTTCTCAGTTGAGAAAGGAAGTTTCCATGCCTGCGACCGCGATGTCTATGCGCAACACGTCCAGCTATGAGGCGAATGCCGGCGATTTTTACGATCCCGGGTTGCCGACATGCGGTATTGCCGAGGCGATTGCTTCGCTTCCACCGGGAGGGGGCCGGGTGCGGGTGCCCGCCGGGACCTATTTGCTGCGCCGATCAATCTATGTGTCCAGCCGTGTCAGCCTGGTCGGAGAGGGGCCCGCCACGGTGCTTACGGTTCACAAGCCCCGTGTGGTTCCGCTCGAACGGGATCTGCGAAAGGGGCGTCGTGTTCTGGAATGTTCGGGATGCCCTCCCTTCAAGGTGGGCGACGAGATCGGGGTAAGCGATGAGAAGCGGAGGGGGTGGTGGGGCACGCACGGTATTGTTGAGCGTATTGAGGGACGCCGGGTGTGGATAAGCGCGCCGTTCAACCGCGGGCTCAGGGTCGAGCGGCAGGCCAGAGCGGTCAGCCTGTTCCCGGCGGTCTGGGCGCAGGACGAGGCCGATATCGAGGTCCGCGATCTTACGGTTCGGGGACCTGTGGACTACGACGGCCCCTGGTGGGACTTCACGTATTCGGGCATCCACCTGGTGGGTTGCGCACGGGTGCGCGTGATCAACTGTACGCTGATCGAGTGGCCCAGCGACGGAATCGGGGTGCAGAGGGGATGCGATGCGCAGGTGATACAGTGCCAGGCGCACGGGTGTCGCGGGCACGGTTTTCACCCGGGTACCGGACTGGGCAGGAGCGTCTGGTCGCACAATATTGGCAGGGAAAACGGGGGCGACGGGTTCTTCTTCTGCGCCCGGGTGCACCATACGGTGTGCAGCAACAGTGTTTTTTCAGAGAATATGCAGCACGGGATCGGAGGCGTGGCCAACGGGGGCGACCACCACAATATCATCAGCGACAACGTCTGTTCGTACAACGGCCGCTGCGGCATCGACGCCAGCCGGGGAGAGGAGCAGGTGATTACCGGCAACCTGCTGCTGGGCAACTCCCGGGAAGCGCCGGGCAGGTGGCCGGGCATCCGCCTCGACGACCTTCAGCGGGCGGTCGTGCAGGGCAACCGCTGTGCCGACGATCAGGATACGCCCACGCAGAAGAAGGGCATTGTCGAGAGCGGGACGAGCGATGACAACCTGATCAGCGGAAACCTGTGTTTGGGGATGGAAAAGGCGGTGGTCACTGTGGGCGGGAACAGCCGCGCGGAAGGGAATCTGGTGTGAGTCTGTGCTTTAACATCGAAAGTACACCCGAAACGGCGCAGCCTCACCTGCGCCGACAAACGCTTGGAAGCTGCTTTAAAATTCCTGGTGAGCTCCCGAGCGCGAGCGAAAACGTGGCGGTCAAGGCGGGAGAACCCGCCCGTATC